>CAXUIS010000116.1:11928-14896 GCA_964250915.1 uncultured Ktedonobacteraceae bacterium
TTTTTTTTTTATTTTTTTTTTGGTGGGTGGGCATCCGCAGGAGGTAGAGGAGAGGATTATGAAAAATTTACTCAATCGGCGACTTATTTCTATTATAATTTCTGTTCTTGTGCTTATTGTAGTTATAGCATTTGGCATTTTTCAGTATGTTATACCTCATGACTCAAAAGCGACGATAGCTCGTGCGAAACCAACTCCAAGTCCAACCGCTACGCTATCCCCAACTCCAACGCTTCCCCCAACGCCAACACCTATTCCTATAGTAACATTGCCTACCGTTAGTCCATCACAGGTGCGAGGAGTGGAAGGTACTGCGGACACAAGCTACCCCGGTATCTCTTGGCGACGTATGGGCTATCCTACGTGTGGTTGGGGTAATTTGACGGGAAAAGTGCTTTTCGACACAATACAAAACTATCATAAACAAGGCGTGCGCGTCCTCTTGACTATTTGTCAGGGATCGAATAACAATGTGTATAATCCGAAGCAACTTGTGGATGCAGCACAAGGACGACCAGATGCCGTACAATGTGGCAACGAAGAGATGAAATATGATCCTTCGGTTGCGTTTCTTTATATACAACCACAAAACTTCGCAAAATTTTATGATGCTTGTGAGCGTGCAGTTCATGCTGTACGCCCTGATATTCCTGTCTTGCTCGGTTCGCTAGACCCACATGTGGGCGGTATTGACTATCAGCCGCTTTTGAATCAGGTTGAATATCTTAACGAAATGCAGCAAGCGATGAATACAGTGGTTCATCCCGGCGGCCATTGGGATTGGCACACACAAACGCTTGGACTTATTGATAGTTGGCATAATGGCTATCCCGATGGCAATACGAATAGCCTCTATCATCTCTTCGATTTTTGGGCACAGCAATTTGGGGTGAGTCTGAATAGCGGAGCGTTAGGAAAGCATTTGTGGGTTGTCGAGGGAACCGGTTGCTTTAAAGGTTGTGGTGTGGACCCCAATAATAGTTATCAGGTTGCGGTCTCACATATTCTGGCATTAATTACTGATGCACAAACGGCTATACAGCATGGTGTGCCAATCTTTTACTTCAGTGGGAAAGATTTTACTTCTGCTGGCTACTACTGGCCCATTGGTGTGCTCGACGCGGGTGGACATCCTAAGCCTATTCGACAAGACCTGGGCATGGGTAGCCGTGCTCTCTCTCTCTCATGTGGTGCTAAAAGCGTGAGCGTGGTCAACCAGGAGGAACTCCTTGCCAAGATGTACGCAGGCTGTTCCTTAGAAGGCGACTACGCAAGCGTAGTGTATTCATAGAAATCACAATTGTAGGGGTCTAATTCATTACACCCTGTTGGCATTCACATATGTTGAAGGATGTTGAAACGTATTTCATGTACCTCAACCATTGCATATTGTTTAGAGCGTGTAATGAATTAGACCCCTACAAAGGAAACACTGTATGAAGAATTTCTCTATACTCAAAAAACCTTCATCTGTTCTTCTTATTATCGTGCTTGTAAGTACCATTCTTTTAACGACATTATCATATAGACTTGTCGTACTCGCAAAACCACAAACAGCCAGTTCCGGTATAACTGCGACGACAACACCTACGGTTCCCGCCGGAGCATTGCCAGCACTACCATCAATACAAAGTCCATCACAGGTGCTTGGTATTGACGCAAAACCCACAACCTATCATGCAGGTATTTACTGGGTGCGTATTGGCTATCCAAATTGCGGTTGGGGTAATTTACGCGGAACTTTGCTCAAGAATACGATACAAATGTTTCATCGGCAAGGGACGCGTGTTCTGCTGACCTTTTGCCAGGACGGAAATACTTCACATCTCTTTGACACTGCGCCACTTTTTGATGCCGCGCAAGGATTGCCAGATGCGGTGCAGTGTGGCAATGAGCAGATGAAAAATGATCGTTCAGTCGCCTTCTTACATGTTTCGCCAGAAAACTTCGCGCGCTTTTATGACCTGTGCCAATACGAGGTTCATGCAATTCGACCAAACATTCCAGTCTTACTCGGTTCGTTAGACCCACATGTTGGGGGCGTCGATACACAACCACTTGCCGATCAGGTGAGCTACTTGAATCAGATGCAACAGGCAATGAACACAGTCGTACATCCCGGTGGACATTGGGATTGGCGTACACAAACGCTAGGACTGATTGATAGCTGGCATAACGGTTGGAGCAATGGTGGACCTGACGCGAGTGTCAATAGTCTCTATCATCTCTTTGCTTTCTGGGCACAACAGTTTCATGTCGATCTCAATAGTGGAGCATTAGGGAAACATCTCTGGGTTGTCGAGGGAACCGGCTGCTTTAAAGATTGTGGTATAGACATACATAATGCTGCCCAGATAGCCATTTCCCATACATTAACGCTGATTATCGACGTACAAACGGCACTGAAATATAAAATCCCATTTTTCTACTTTAGCAGTGCTGATTTTGACTCTGTAGGCTATCTTTGGCCTATTGGTGTACTAGATATTCATGGCAAGCCCAAACCACTGCGACAGGACCTCAAAATGGGTGCTCGTAGCCTCACGTTGTCTTGTGCTAATGGTAGCAAGGTAAATGTAATAGATCAGGAAACACTACTTGCTAGGTTGTATAGTGGATGTACGTTGCCCAGTAATTACGAAAGTGTGATTGCAAATTAGCATCTTGCACAAACTACGAAAATGAATTTTTATAAAATTGTAAAAACTCCTCGAAAAACCCTTGACAATGAAGTACGCTTATGGCATAATAACTTCGTTGCCAATGCAGACACAGAAATCTTCCTGGTAAGCGAACCTCACACAGGTTTCTCCCTAGAAAGTAAAAGTTCTACAGGCTACCTTTCATAAAAAGAATGAATAGCCTGAGGATTTGCGTCTCTGTTTTTGTTGGTAGCAGCGTAGTAATATAGCTGCAAACAAGCACCTTGACAATTGAAGAGTGGAAAGCAGAACAGAACACACAGGTA
>CAXUIS010000117.1:0-14864 GCA_964250915.1 uncultured Ktedonobacteraceae bacterium
TGTTCTTGCTGCTTTTGTATCTCTCGTTCCCGATGCTTATTGCTCCCACGCTTCCCAAGCAGCCTGACTTGATGCAAGAATTGTGCCAATTGCAGTAAAGACGATAGTGATAAGGATAATAATTCCTGTTATCAAGAGCCACTGACTGTTAGAGATGAGTTGTGGAATCCAGGAATTTTGTAACGTATTCACCACGACTACAAGGCAAGCAATAGGTCCAACAACCATACATACCCATAGCATCCACATAGGAAAAATACGTTGTTGATGAAAGCTTCGACGATCTTGTAGATAGACCATCAATAGGTCAACGAAAAAGAAAATTGTCGAGAGTGCCAGGATGAGCGTCAATGCGGCTAATAATACATTGTATACATCGGTTGCAAGATCTCCAGGTTTGCCCAAAAAGGCGATAGATGGAGCGATCATAAAGATCACCACGACAATCACACCCGCGACGATAGATTGAAAGATAATGGCGTTTGCAGGAACGCGGTTGGTATTTAAGCGACCAAGAAATCTTGGAAGTCGTTGATCCAGAGCTGCGACGAAGAGCAAACGCGCATTTGCATAACTGTAGACTAGTGGAGAAATAAGATAAAAGCCTAAAATACAGATAGCAGCGATACTGCCAACAACTTTGCCAAGAACAACATCGAGAAGCGTCACGATCTCATACGGGAGAATGGGAGCTTTAGCAAGAGTCGGTCCACGAACCACAAGTGGCACAAGTGTACAAATGACGTAACTTACACTCACTAAAAGAGTTCCCCATAAAAGATGCTTTGTAACAACTGCACGAGAGCGTATTTCGCCTGCCATATTCATAGGAATGGTCACACCCAGATACAATAAAGCAATCAAGCCAAAAAGTGAGAAATTTTCTTTGTTCACTTGCCAATCGCCAGCATTATTTAATGGAGTCGCCGAGCTATGACCGTTTAGCATCCACACAATGCCTGACACACCGACTAAAAAGACAACGATAAGAATGCTTCCAATAACAACATTGACAACATTTTGCATCATGCGTTGGCGTTGCACGGCTAAAACAGTTGTGAAAACAATTACAGCAAGAATGGCTAAACCTTGTTGCCAAGGCTGAGCCAACCAGTTATTATTAAGCCCTTGAATATACGTGATAAGACCATCTGCTGCTGCAATGATACCAAGTACGTTTGGTACCCAGTATATCGTGCCAACAAAAAAGCCCCAGTAGTTACCAAGAGCATGACATGTCCAGTTGTAAAGCGACCCTTCATGTGGAAAGATAACTCCTAGTTGAGCTACCGCAATGACACAAGGCAAGAAAAAGGTAATACCGCCTAGAAAAAGGTAAGTCAGTGATGCAACCCCCCCAAAAGCGGCAGTATTTGCGGCGTTCCCAATGAAAAAAATAGCTGCGATGTATATAGCAGTCATGTCAAAGGTTCCTAAAATCGGAGGCATTGCTGCTGTTACATACTTTTCTGAATGCAAAGGTGCAGCTTCCGATACCTGGAACTTTTCCTGTATTGCCATACTTTCCCCCTTATTTTCTCGTCTTTCACAAAGAAAGTATAATTGCAGGGTTTATACATATCCTGCAGAGTACAAGGTAAACAATGTCATTACAATGTAAAGCATACGCAGTAAACAAGCAAACTTTGAAACTATTATAGGAATTCTGGTTTACAAATTTTTTTTGATTTCTTCATTGCATTTGAGAAGATAATATGGGTATGATAGTCTTGGTTGAAGAATCCTGTACATTGACAAAAAGAAGGAGAACTTTTAATGCGCCTTGTTCAACTCTATAGCTCCTTTAAGAGCAAACAGACACAGAAAACTCTGTATTTCCTAGGGGCAGTGATAGCGAGCCTTTTTCTACTTTTCTCACAAACGCTCGTAACTTTAGCCGCGACCATTCCCGGTCGGGGCCGCGTTTTTGCGTCATCCAATACTATTCCACTCTTACAATTTCCTGAAGGCATTACGAATTGGCAAGGGAAAATTTATGTTGGTGCCTATAATGTGGCAACACCGACTAACTCGCGCATCTTCGTGTTTAACGACAAAGGTAGGTTACTCTGTCAATTAGGTGGGCAGTCTGGACAACAGTTAATTAGCAGTGGGCAGTTGCTTGGTTTGACAATCAATCGCAACACAGGAGATTTATTCGCATCTGCTAATGGCACAGGGAATATTCTTCGCATTCACAACCCCGGTTGTAGTCATCCGGCGGTAAGTGTTTATGCAACCTATCCAGGTACGGGTGGAGGACCAGAAGATATGGCTTTCAACAAGCAGGGAACGCTCTACGCCAGTGACTCGAATCGTGGCCTTGTCTATGCTATTCCTCCTGGCGGTGGCTCGATTCATCTTGTGATCGGTCCCTCTGGCTCTGGTGCTCCTATCAATGATAAGGGCTTATTGCAATCTCCTGTTGCAGGGCTTACGCCAAACGGTGTTGTCTTTAGCCTTGACTATCGCACGCTCTACATCGCTAATACATGGGCGGATAGCGTAGTTGCATTCGATGTTAATACACAGGGACGAGTGACAGGCAATGCACGGATATTCGCTCAGCACTTGAATCCAGATTTGGAAGAGTATCCAACAGGTTTTACTGGTCTCATTCAAAAGAACACGAAAATCGGTCCATCTGCTTCAACACCACTCAATGGACCTGACGGTTTGGCACTTGATAGCCAAGGGCGTGTATGGGTAGCAAGCAATTTAGGAGATAACATTACCGTTCTTGATTGTCGTGGGCATGTTGTTAAAACCTATGGCACATCAGCAGTTACTGCTCATGGTCTACTTAACCAGCCTGCAAGCCTTACCTTTGCTGGCTCTTCTGTTTATACGACGAACCTGAGCATCTTCACGGGTTTAGCTGGGAAGCCAAAACTACCGTTCACTGTCGTTTCTTTCGATGTTGGAGTTACTGGAGCGGGTGGAAACGGGAACTACTAGCAGGACAAGAAGAGTACAGCGTTCATCGTTTGATGAACGCTGTACTCTTCTTGTAGAAAGCCAAGAACTATCATCACACCAAATTCGTCGTACCCGTCAGCACAAGGCTATCACTAGCACTACATGGAATGTGGCTATTCGTGCCAATAGCAGCACTACTAACATTAAACTTTCCAGTTAGTGCGGTACCTAGCCTTGCGTTGAGCATTTGCTGAATTTGTGCGTTATAGGTGTCCTGTGGAAAAGTGAACACTTGCAAAACCGTTAACGTGGTACTCAGTACGTTGACCGCGAGTTTGCCTCCGGTTGCAGTTGGTTGCACAGTTGTAACCGCCGTCCCCAACTTGAACGAGCTACCCAGGAGAATATCAGACGTTACAACAATATTGCTGCCTTGCACGCTCACCTGAAGGTTTTGTGCCGACATGTTGTTGCTGCCAATAGGAAAACTACCTAAACTATTGCCTAATGCCGAAAGCGACGCCGAAGATATCTCGACATAGGCCATACCACCACTCGCGGCACTCGAAAGCGTCTGCGTATGTCGTTCACGTATAGCACTGACGCTATTGCTTATCACCTGCCCACTTTGGGTAGAAGCTACTTGTCCACCGAGGCTAAGAGGAACCTGTAAGTTTACAGCTAATGATGAATCGCCACAACCTGGTGTAGCATTGATGCCATTGAGTTGTCCAATCGGAATATGCAATGTCGTGATAGGTCCGTTGATAAGGTTTGGACTGCCGGGCATTGGTTGCACACTCACCTGCACGGTGCTTGAGTCGAGGACGCTAAACTTGATAAGTAGACGAGCACTAATCGGTTGTGGATCGCCTGCGTAAAGACTGATACGTATAGATGCCACAAGCCCACTCTGTGTTGGTACAAGGCTTGTGAGTAGAACCGATGGCTGAATCACTGTTGTCGCCATCGTCGAGGCCCAACCTTGATCGGTTGCTGGCAGTTTGCTGACGATAGAGGCAATCGCGGCACTCACCACTCCTGGCACCTGCTGATTCACACGTGATTGAAAGATGGGTGCTAATGTCCCGTTTGTAAGATAGATTCTAGCACTCAGCGGTGTTGTATCCCTTTGGGTATGCATGAGACGCGTGGCAGCGTGTGCTGGCAGTGTACTAGAAACAAGGATAACGAGCAATGTCAACAGAAGTAGCAAGCCAGCACGTACATATATTTTATATTTCATCTTTTACTTCCTTACCCGCTAAAAGCGAGTTCCCCTGTACGGGTCTGCTTTAGCACACCCTCTTAGTCTCTATTGGATGCGCGTAAAGGGTGTGCTGAAGCAGACCCGTACAGGAGAGTTGCGAGTTCTTAGTGCGGGAACAATTTGTTCAGGTCAATTGGGCCTTTGAAACAGAACGAGATTGGTGTTGATTGCGCGGCGACACCCTGAATAGGTGGTGCTTTAATCAACAACACGAGCAGTTCTGTACCCTTCCCACAGGCAATCGTGCTACTGGTATGGGCCGAGACGAGTTGTGCGCTCTTGAGTTGACCACGTAGGGCTGGCATGACCGCACTTACCAATAGCTGGTTAATTGCGCCTTGCATCTGGGCCGCTGCATTAGGACCACTATCAATACCATCGCGTTTGAGATGCGAGATGTTCAGGCTCAGATTGTGTTGTGTATCGACGCCTAGCGTGCCATCAAGTTCGAGCGGCATCACACGATGAAGCCCGTTGGCGTCGATATGCAGGTTCAGGTTCAGCACAAGTCCATCGCCAGGAGTTGGTGTCACTGCCAAATCAGTAAGTGCTCCGCCTTTGAGATTAAGTTGTGACGCAAAGACCGAGGTCAACGCGCCTGCATCCAGACCAAGTTGTATCATCCGTGGTCCCGCTATGGGTGTTGCCGTTGCCTGTGGATTGCTTGCACCAACAACCGTCGTTCCTACCGCAGTATTGGTTGTATCATTAGTCGTATCATCTGGTCCAAACATAAACGCTGCCAGAATACCGCCACCAATGAGCAGTAGAATGAGTGCAGCACTGCCAAGAATAATTAGACGTTTTCGTTTAGGGTTGCGCTTTGCCTTTGCACCAGGAGCGGTAGGCACAACAAGCGGCGTAACCTCGGCACTCTCAGCAGATGCTTCCGCTACATCAGCGACGGCAAGTGTTTTTGCCTCGTGTATATCCGCGCTTGCTACAACACCTTCACCACCAGCTTCTACCGCTACTGCTGCAAGTACTAATTCAGGTTCTACCTCCTCGACAAGTGGCTTGCGACCCCAGAGAAAGAGCGCGGGGACGAGGGCAATCAGACACAAGATCATTGAAAAGAAGAAGACATCGCTATAGACCGTGTGTGCCGATGCAATCAGATGTGTTGCATAGCCTCTTGACCACGCGCTAAACTGACTTGCTGTTGCCGATGAGGGCAGCGATGGATAGGTCGAGGCCAATTGCCGAAAATAGGCCAATGCCCAAGAGGTGAGAGCCGCCAGACCAAGAATCATACCCACCATACGCAGGGCGGTTACAACGGCTGAACTAACGCCAGCCTGTGTCGCCTTGACTGCATTAATCGCGGTTGTGCCTATTGGCGCAATTACCAGACCAAAGCCAAAGCCAGCTGTGATCGTACTAATCGTGATCTGTGTCCAGTCAACGCTAATGGGCCAGCGACTCATGAGATAGAAGCCAACCGCCGTAAAAAGTAAGCCGAGAATACCAGTCAGGCGACTAGAAATGTGTTCACACAGCCACCCACCAAGTACCGCGCCAATCGGTATCATCACGGTCAAGCGTAACAATGCCAAACCGCTATCCAACACTGGACGCTGTAAGACGGTATCGACGAAGATGGGAATATCCGCCAACGCGATGATCAGCGCGGCACCAACGAACAGACTCACCAGCGAGGCGGCACTGAACGCGAGCTTCTTAAACAAGCGCACCTCGACAACAGGCCAGCGCATCCTGAGTTCGACCAATACAAAGGCGAGAAAGAAGGCAAGAGCGAGGCCAAGTGCGATAGGATTGTTTTGCGGCGTAGGCGTATTTGCAACTGCTGGTCCTAACGATGTTCCCTGTTGTGCCAGGCCGAGACTTAAACAGGTCAACGCGATACCTAACAATAGGGTACCAATCCAGTCAATGCCCTCGCGTAACCGTGTGCCTTTAGGAATGAGTATCCAAGCCGCAATCATCAACCCAATCACAAGTGGTATGTTGAGATAGAAAATGTATTGCCAGCCAAGATGTTGCACGACAACCGCGCCATATAATGGACCAAGCGCACCACCAGCCTCTGTTACTGCACCGATGATACCAAGTGCCAGACCACGCCGCTCTTTGCCATAAAAATCGTTGGCAATTGCCATCGCTACCGGCACGATAGCACCACCACCGATAGCCTGAAATAGTCGCGCACCGACCAGGATCACAAGACCAGGAGACGATGTATCAATACCTAGAGCATTCAAGAAGCTCAGGTCAATCATTTCTCCAAGAAGAGGGGAAACAGCGCACAGCAATGAGCCAAGACCAAAGATTGTTAAACATAATAAGAAGATGCGGCGGCGCCCATAAATATCAGAGACACGTCCCATCAATGGCATCACCACCACAAAACCTAGCAGGTAAGCACTCACAATCCACGCCGCATGGTCAAGTTGTACAATTGGAACGTGCAGGTCTGTGATGATTTGTGGCAGTGCTGTCACCACAACCGTCTGATCGAGCGTTGTGAAGAAGACCGCGATACAAGCTAGGGTCAGTGCCGCTAACGCAACTTTCTGACTGCCCACACCCGTTTTCGCGGGTGTCGTCAATTGCTTAAATGCGTTCGTGTTCTGCTTCAGTGTCTCTGCCACTACAGGAGATGTAGGTGGAACAGGAAGTGGCACAACAAGAGGTACTACTGGCTCATCAATAGTAGGTGCTACTGCTGCAATATGCATCGTCCCCTCAATAGCATCCTGTTTTGTCGCTTTGTGTTTAAACGAAAAACGCTTGAAGAGAGACGTTTTCTCTTTCTCGTCCTTCGGTAAATCGCTGATGCCCGCCTCGAAATTCGCAAATGTACCCGCTTGTTCCTCGCCTTCGGAGGATGAACCGAAAATAGATTGTGTACTCTGAGCATGCAGAAAGTCTTTTTTGTGTAAACGCGAGGATGTTTCGCTATCGTCTTCTAATGTATACATCTTCCCCCTCGTGAGTGGTGAGAATAATGACAGATGAAAAGAATAATTGTGAATATTTTTATATCTCACGGACGCCCACAAGGAGCGTCCCTACTATATTTTGTGTGAGGCAATATCGTGACGCTCCTTGTGGGCGTCCGTTGACCAACACAATGTTGTCAGCACGTTAGATTTGTGGAACAGCAATGTTTATACTTTCGTTATAATTCGACATAGTGAATATACGCGTGGTTTGTAGAGTGTCGCCAGTAGCGGCTTGGCCTGTAACGCTCACAAGATAGGGTAGCGAGTCGCCTTTGCCGATACATGCAACCGTTTGTAGCATTGTGCCATCAGGAACACCACCACCTGTAAAAAAGGCGAGATATTTCGCGTCAAGTTGGCCCGTGATTTGCCAGCAGGGATTGCCACCTACAACGGCAGAAGTAGGCGAAGTGACATTCTGAACTCTGTTTACAACGGAGATAATACCTGTATTTGGGTTGGTAAGCGTGCGTGGATCAAGAATGCCCTTGATAACGCGCCATTGACCCGTCACCGGATCGGTAATAAATTGATTATCGCCCACGCTAATAAGGTTGACCGTTAGCGATTGACCGGACATAATGACGGTTGCCTGCGCCTTGACCTTATCCGGCATGGACACATCGCCGTTGGCGGTGCGAATTTGTATCTGGTCTTGCTGTACTGGCCCTGGATTTTGCACCTCCATCGTGACATGAAATGAATTTGCCAGACGGAAGCTCTTTTGTAGCGATGTAAGCAACTGTCCCGTTGTTGGCTTCGGTGCATGAGCCGCTTTTGTATTCGCGTTCGTGTGCGTCACATGGTGTCGCCACGGTAGTGTACAGCCTGTGACCAGCAGCATGCTTGCCAGACACAGGGCAAGACAGGTCAAGGAACGTCTAAACGAGCCGCGTCCTACACGCTCTATTCGTACTGAAAACATAAGCTAGTGCCTCTTCCTACACGGGCACGAACGAGCGTCGCACCCTTACGCAGGCAGTCCTTTCATGCGGTCTGCCCTTTCTAAAAAAAGAAACGCGATCCCTTGTAGGTTTAGAGGTAGTTGGTACTTTGTGGTACAGAATGAGGCATAGAAACAACATACACCACTGCGAGCAGGTGCCTGCCCGCGGTGGTGTACGTTGTTTCTATGGATATCTGTGTATTAATGCGGCAACCATAATGTTACGGCGTATTCTATATGCCAGAGGGTGAGACCAAGCGTGGCGAGGGCAATACAGATGTGCAGGATGCGCCAGTAGCGAATGATGTAACGAAAGAATTGTTCACGCTGCAATGCCTGTTGCACATCTTCGATTGCAGCTATCTGCGCCTGTGCGCCTGGAATGAGGGCACCGGGTTGGGCAAGCGCGCTTTTCCTGTCTGGTACAAAACGATAGTGTTGCTCGTTCCGGCTCAATTCCTGTGGTGTCTCTTCTAATGAGATATAGGCAAGGTCCCATGAGGCTGCACCATTGTTCAATGGACTCGTCGTTCCCTGTTTACCATTACGTAATGTATTAAAAGGCAGTTCTTGCCGCGCTGGTGCCTGAAAGGGCTGTACCTCTTGTGTATTGTACACTACAATATCTTGTAGTTTCCGTGAGATGGTTGCGATACGATCATCACCTTGTACCGTCAACGCTTTTTGCACCTCTTGAGTGATGAGACGCGGTATGAAGTGGTCGAGGGCGCGACCAATAAAGCCACTGACAACCATTGCGATCATGCCGTACAAAGCAAACGTGCCAGTACGCGGATTGAAGTTGCCAAAGGAATGCATGAAGAGCAGTACCAGTGCCATGACAGCAAAGGCCATATGCCATTGTAAAGACGCATTGAGTTTGCCAATAGCGCGTTTTCGTGAGCGGCGACGGAGAGTATACAATACTCCTGCACAGGCAAAACAGAGCGTACCAGCAATAGCAAAGGCAAGCCCTACAGTGCTATCAGGATAAGGATCGCTTCCATTTCGGCTGTACCACACGTATCCGATTCCACTAACCACTACGACGAAAATTGTCACAAGCATGGTTTTTATGCGTACAGGTGTGAGATACGAGAAAACCCACGGGTATCCTCTTTCACCATTTTTGTTGCTGCGCTCATTATTGTCTTGTTCAAATGAGTCTTCATACATGCGCTACTGCTCCTGTCCAGATTGCAGAAGGCGCACTTTGAGCCACATCATCATTGCATCACGATGTAGGCCAACGGGACAAGGAGCGACACATGCCCCACATTGATAGCAGGAACGCGTAAAGCGTGCAACGGCCGGTGAAATTTGTCCTGAGATCGTTTCGCGGTTGAGTACATCAATCGTAATTGGCTCAGCTATCGCAGGACAAGCAATCAGGCATTCATTGCAACCGATACAGGCATGAATCTCCTGTACCACCTGTGGACCTGTTTTGTGTAGAAGTGCGGATTTAAACATCTAACGTCCCTTCTTGTGCTGCTCGTTGGTGCCATATGCCCATAATTTGCCTGATCGTTGACGTTTTGGCTCGTTTGAAGGCTGAGAAATTGGTATTGGTTCCTCTTTACGTTGTGCATCTGGAGCATAAGACCAGAGCTTACCTGACACACGTCCTTCGCGTGCAATTGTTGACTCAATAATGCTCCCATTCGTAGATGGAAGATTGCCTGTAAACGGCCCGATCTCCTCTTCTACCGCATCAGGCGTTCTTTGAGAGGCACGCATTGTATTAAGCGGCTCTGTTTGATGCAATGGTTGTGAATACGACCGCAAACTATCGGTATCACGTTCAATCTGTAGCAATGGGTCAGTCTGTACAATATCTGAAGATGGTAACACACGTGTGGGTCGGTTCTGCGCTATAGCTGGAATACGTACCGGTTGTCGCTGTCCATCGGCACTACCTGTGGTAAATGCGGCAGGCAACGAGGAGAGAGCCTTTGTTGTAAGCATGCCGTGTGCATTGAGCGCGTGTTGCTGAGAGAGATACTTCCGCGCATCAAAGGTACCCTTTAACAAAGCTTTGGTAATCATATGTACCGAATGTCCCTCGTCAATGATGCGCTTAATTGCGAGGCTATCGGGTTGTCTTGTTCCAAGCGAGAGATACCCAACAAGTCGATCATCAACAATTGCCATGCGTCGATAGCCACCCATACTCGTATCGGTCAACGTTGTCACCTTGTCATGCAAACTGAGCGGATTGCCCACAGTGAGCATAGATAGCTCACCTAGATGTGTTGCGTGCCACTGCACCCCAAAGGGTTCGCTTGCTAACTCCTCATGTCCTGTCATTACCGCTGCAACGGTGCGTCCTTGCGAGACAGCTGCATACCACTGTGCCCGCGTCTCATATGTTCCAGTCAAAGGATTTTTGAGTGCCGCAACATCACCAGCCGCGTAAATATCGCGCACACTTGTATGCAATTGATCATCAACAAGAATACCACGCTTTTGACGCATAGGAAGCGTGCAACGTTGGGCTAAAGTCATAACAGGCTGCGTTCCTGTGCAGAAGAGTACTAATTGACAGGGAATCATCTCCTGGTGATTGGTAATGACACCAACAACGCTCCCGATTCTTCCAACGACACCAACAACCTCCGTCTCGGTAGAGATAGTCACGCCTGCACGTCGGATACGTGATAGCACCATTTTTGATGCCGGATCATCAAGAACGCTCGGCATAAAGGTGTCGCTACGGATAAGCCAGTTGACATGAATACCCCAATGGACCAGACTCATCACCGTTTCTATCGCATGCGCTCCACCACCAACAACCACCGCCTCACTGACCTCAGCAAGACGACGCCGCAAGTTCAGATAATCCTGTAGGCGATGTAGTGTCATCACACCGTCGAAGTCACGCCCTGGCAAGTCTTCCACCAGCCCTGTAGGTGTACTACCCGTTGCGAGCAAGAGCGAACCATAGCCAAAACCACGTCCACCATCCAGCATGACATACTTGCTTTGTGCATGAATCTCCTCCACATGTGCCGTCACGACATAGATACGCTCAGAACGCTCCGTCCCTGCGGGATGTGCGAGCAATTGTTCACGCTCCAATTTCCCTACAACGAATTGTTTTAAGGCAGGAGTATGAATAGTAGGATGGATTTGATCCGTGATAATAGCAATGCTTTTCTCTGGCGCGAGGCTTCTAGCCTCTAGTGCTGCCGTCAATCCAGCAATTCCATTGCCAACGATAACGATATCCGCTTGCTCCAGGTATGGTCGTTGTATTGCAAGTCCTCTATCATTCTTATACATTACAGTCTGCCTCTTGTTCTCAAAAATTTATCTGGCGCATTCTAATCTACATCCAATGCGAGAAATATGTTGTTTGCCTCTTCCACATAATACACATCGGTATGCGCCTTCTCAGATTTATGGCGTATCATATGATTAAGTGCCGCTCTACACGGCTCTGAGCATTGAAAGCGTACTTGTTTCCCATTAGCAGTCTTCAATGTAAAACTCATATCAGAGATCGTCATAATCGTACCGGCATCATGCTCTGCTGTCACATTATGCGTCATCTCTGGTCCGACAAGTGCCACACTCCCTATGCCAATAAGAGCAAAACATCCAATAAGGAGAAGCACAAAAACGGCTGCTGTTATGCGAGGAAAGGTCATATGCGCTACCATCCTGCCAGTCTTTTCTCTATTTACACTGTGGGTATATACCAGCACAGCACTTTCTTTCTGTATAGCAAATAGTATTCGATACCATTGGCTAACATATATGCTATTGTATATCAGCACGTTTCTATTAGCGCGACGTTTCGCATAAATTAGCCTAAATGTCTCATCAAAAAATAGCGTCGCAACCGTACCGAGATAATTCGGACCTGCGTAGTGATTTTTCTGCTTTACGACTCGACAATTGCATTTCTTTCATGTTACACTTGATACAAGGATATAGGGAGGATATAGATACTGTGGCAATTAGAAGACTCTCCTATCTTTCGGGAGATACTACAAGAAGGCTTAGTGAAGGGACGCGAGGAAGGCATAGGGGAAGGATGTTTAACTGCGACCCGACATATTCTGCTAATTTTGACGGAGAAACGCTTTCCTGCTCTCGCATCTTTAGCGCAAAAGCAGGCAGCACTTATTGATAATGTTGAGTTGCTTAATGGAATGATTGTCTCTATTGATTCGGCACTTACCGAACGAGAGGTTTATGACATGCTGCGAGGCCAAGATAAGTTATCGGCAGAATAGGAATAGAGGAGACCAAAACATGGCAACATACTATGATCCCAAAGACCTAGCACATTTCCCCGATATGGGCAAGGATGCACCCGAACTCTGGAACAAGTTTCTGGCATGGTATAACGCAGTTTTCGCTGAAGGTGCGCTTTCTGAGCGCGAGAAGGCGTTGATTGCATTAGCAGTTGCCCACACGGTGCAGTGTCCTTATTGTATCGACGCCTATAGTTCTGCTTGTTTGGAAAAGGGATCGGACATTGAGCAAATGACGGAAGCAGTGCATGTGGCTGCGGCTATTCGTGGCGGTTCATCCCTCGTTCACGGCGTTCAAATGCGTGACCACGTACACAAAGTCTCGATGTAGGTACCACATGGCAAAAATTCTTCCAACACTACGCAAACTCGATTCTCCACTCGCCAAAACAAAAGAGCAACGGTACATTCTTGAAACGTTGCCATTACGCTCCTTTGGCGACGCAACAGCGAGCGCGGGACATCTGCCACTCAAAGCCACAGGAGTGAGTATTCTGCAGATCAATGTAGGTAAGCGATGTAACCAAACGTGTGCTCATTGTCATGTCGATGCTGGTCCAGATCGTAAAGAGGTTATGCCGCGCGATGTGCTGGACGCGTGCCTGGATTTTCTTGCACAAACCGACATTCCCACACTCGACATTACAGGTGGCGCACCAGAGATGCATCCACACTTCCGCGAGATCGTCGAACGTGCGACAGCATTGGGTCGGCATGTTATAGACCGTTGTAATCTCACCATCACGCGCCTTCCTAACTACTCGTATCTCCCAGAGTTTCTCGCTGAGCATTCTGTCGAGATTATCGCGTCGCTGCCGTCCTATGCGCTCAAGCAGACCGATACGCAGCGTGGTGATGGCGTGTTTGAGGACTCCATCGCTGCATTACAACATCTCAACACACTCGGCTATGGGAAAGAAGGAACAGGTCTTTCACTCAGCTTGGTAACAAACCCTGTTGGAGCTTTTCTGCCAGCAAGCCAGCAGTCGTTAGAAAAAGATTGGAAGCGTCAACTTAAACGACGCTATGCCATCGACTTTAACAATCTATACACCATCACGAACATGCCGATTAGCCGTTATCTGGACTTCTTAATGCGTTCAGGTAATCTTGAAGCATATATGGAGAAGCTGATTACAGCCTTCAATCCGGCAGCAGTTGATGGTGTAATGTGTCGCACAACGCTTTCCGTGGGTTGGGATGGTCGCCTCTACGATTGTGATTTCAACCAGATGCTCGACATGCCTGTTGCGCCAACATCTCCACAAACCATCTTTGATGCAACTCTCGAAGAATTGCGCGAACGCTCTATCATGATCGGGCAGCATTGCTATGGCTGTACAGCCGGTGCTGGCTCCAGTTGTGGCGGTACTACAACACAATAATCCCTGTACGGGTCTGCTTCAGCACACCCTGTTGGCAATTGACCACGTTGCGAGACACGGTGAAACGTTTCATCAATCCTGCGGGCGGAATCAATTGTTAAGTGGGTGTGCTGAAGCAGACCCGTACAAGTCTTTTAAATGCTTACCACCGATTTTCTACTGCCGCTCGGATGCGCTGATCATAGATCGCTTTGACGCTGTGCATCGTTTCATCACTAAGAGCTGACAATGATGCTGCCTGTGTATTGTCTTCAGCTTGTTGCGGATTTTTCGCGCCAGCGATAACCGTTGTCACCTCTGGAAACATCAAAATCCAACGTAAGGCAAATTGTGCCATTGTTGCTCCCTGTGGCACAAGGGGACGTAATGCCTCAACTGCCTGTAGCCCTGTCTCATAATCGACACCAGAGAAGGTTTCACCTGCATCAAAGGACTCTCCATGACGATTGAATTTGCGGTGATCGCTCTCTGCGAACTGCGAGTCAGGGCGAAATTTACCCGTGAGCAATCCACTCGCTAATGGCACGCGCACAATAATCCCGACCTTGTGCTCTCTTGCCGCCGCGAAAAATTGCTCGGATGGTTTAAAACGGAACATGTTGAAGATGATCTGAATACTTTGTACGTTAGGAAAGCGAATAGCTTTTAGAGCTTCCTCCACCGTCTCAACACTGACTCCATAAGCGCGCACCTTGCCTTGTTGTACAAGCTCATCAAGAATATCAAACACCTCTGGCTGGTCATAAACTGCGGATGGTGGACAGTGCAATTGCAGCAGGTCCAGTGCCTCCATCTCAAGATTACGTAGGCTACGCTCGACAAAACTTGTCAGGTTTTGATGGTTGTACCCCTCCGCGACGTGTGGATTGAGACGACGTCCGGCCTTTGTTGCGATGATCAATTTTTCATTATGCTGCTTGCGTACCTGCGCGATCAACTGTTCCGAATGTCCATCCCCGTATACATCTGCAGTATCAATGAAGTTGACCCCTAGCTCAATAGCTTTATGCAGGGCTGCAATCGACTCGGTATCATCCGTCTTGCCCCATGTATCCCCACCGATGCCCCACGCACCAAACCCCATCTCCGATACATCCCATCCTGTCCGACCTA
>CAXUIS010000118.1:0-14734 GCA_964250915.1 uncultured Ktedonobacteraceae bacterium
AATTTTAGAGATGCGCTCAAATTGATGCATGAAGAAGGACTCACGTTTTGAACATGAATGTTCAAAACGTGAGTCCTTCTTCATGCATCAATACTCAACTCCCTAGCAACACCTGATACAACTTCTTTTGTCGCTCGGCCCCTTTTTTATAGACCTCGCCGCGTCCAGTATCTGACTTCATTGGAGAAGCAAGACGTGGCACGACTTTAGAGATGTCGGGTATCACGTCCAATGCTTCTAAAGCGAGCAGGGCAACACCGCGTGCTGATGCTTCGTGGTCGAGTGATGGATAGATGGATGTGCCGAGCGTATCGGCAAGAATGCTTTGCATGGTCAACGAACCAAGTAACGCACCGCCACTGCCAACAACTTGTGGTGTAGGCAACGTATCGCCCTCTTTAAGTGTCTCGCGCAACTGCTCATAGACAGCACCAAGTTGATAAGCTAGTGCCTCCATACCAGCACGTAGAATATCGGCGGGTGATGTATGCGCATGCAGACTCATAATTGTCATACGTGCGTCGGCATGCCAACCCAGACTACGCTCACCAGAAATGAAGGGAAGAATAGTCAAGCCGTGTCCGTCAGGTTGGACAAAGGCTATTAATGGCTCGGCATCAGGAAGTGCTGGCAATTTCAGCGTTGCATCGAGCCAACTAAGCATGTTACCGCCCTCACTAAGCGCGCCACCCATAATGGCGCGTTTTGCGTCAATCAGATACATCCAAAGACCTGCGGCGGGTGTAGCTCGTTCTGGTGGTAATACGACACGTACGGCACTCGACGTTCCAATGGTCAACGACCACGTATCGGTATTCGCACACCCGGAACCAACCGCCGCTGCCGCACCATCACCTATCGCTGGAAACCACGGCACATCACGCAACGCAGGCCAAGCCGATGTATATTCAGAGGATAGGCCGCGCAGACCATCATGTGTATCGCCCAATTGCGGTAATTGTTCGGGTCGCACACCAAGCAATTTCACCAAATCGGTATCCCACGCTCGGTCTCGCGTATTCAATAAACCTGTCGCGGAAGCCATTGCAAGGGCACATACCGACTTGCCAAGAAACTTACGGTGCAGGTATTCACCGAAGGAAATCCACTGTGCTGCGCGTTTAAAGACATCGGGTTGATTTTCAGATAACCAGCGCAGTTTGGCAGGCCAAAAGCTCGCATGCAATGGTGCGCCTGTGCGCTGGTGTATCGCTTCTGCGTCAAGCTGTGCACGCAGTTCTGCTGCCGCTCCAAACGGACGCGTATCTTCCCATGTGATGACGGGAGTAAGCGGATTGTTCGACTCATCAACTCCCATGAGACTATGCCAGAAAGTGTCAATAGCCACCGCACCAATCTGCTGTGCCATCGGTCCTGCTGCCTTCAAAGCATCGTTTACGGTTTGCGCTACCACATCGACCAGCGCGTCAGCATCAACGGAGACCTCACCATCGTCCGTTACGTTCAGCTTATAGGGACGCTGTGCGTGAACACTTGGAATAGTTGCACCTGTCGCGTCAAACAAAAGTGTGCGTGTTGATGACGTACCAACGTCAAGCGAGAGAATGAAGGGCGGCTTCGGGTCCGTCGTCTGTGTGACTTCTGCCGCCTTTTGCTCCAATGATGACCCGTTTTGTGCCATGTCTGCCATACGATATACCCACCTCTTTGTGTCTATCGGTGAGCAGGTGTTACATCTTTTCCTGCAACCGATTCGTCTTTGCTCTTACTGTTTATACGCTGATGAGCATACGTCAGGGTACAAGCATTATCGCCACTCTGGTTCTCGCCCGTGTGTTTTGGTAGTTTAGCGGGTGACGAGACAAAGAAAAATGCACATACAGCACTACCAAGCGCAAGCCCTGCTCCAACGAGCATTGCCAGTCGGAAGCCTGCAATGAACGACTCGTCTATCGCAGTGCGAACAGCCGTACGTGTAGCTCCCTGTATAGTGTTTGGAATGTCTATCGCGGCAAGCCGTCCATGTTGCACGAGTATTGCTTGTTGCACGTTGGGTGCTAGATGTAATGCTGTGATATTGGAGGTAAGACTGTTACTGAATGCATACGCAACGCAGATGCCTAGTACAGCGATAGCCAGCAGGCTAGCAATACGCGCAACAGCATTGTTCACACCTGACGCTGTACCTGAATATTGGTCCGTCACAGCACCCATGACCGTTGTTGTTAAAGGCGCAATCGTGATGGTCATACCTAAACCCATCACAACAACCGCAGGAAAGTAGGTCAACCAGTAACTACCACCAATTCCTGGCAGAGCGAAAAGGACAAAACCTAATGCAGCGATGCTAGGACCAATCACAAGTGGAAGACGCGAACCGTACTTTGCGACTAGCCCACCAGACCAGCGTGAAAGCGAGAAGGACAGCAGCGTAAATGGCAACAAGGAAGCTCCAGCAGCAGTCGCGCTATAGCCTTGTACACTGATTAGGTTGAATGGCAGAAAGAAGAGTGCTCCACCAAGTGCCGCATAGAGCAGCAATGTGAGCAGGTTTGTACCTGCGAATGTGCGCGAACGAAACAGCGTGAGCGGCATCATTGGATTAGGACTACGATTCTCGACAAAAAGGAACAGGCCAAGCGCGACCAAACCACCAACAATGCAGACAAGCACAAGTGGGTTCGCAAAGCCAACATTTTCAGCCTGAATTAATCCGTACACAACACCGCCCAAACCAACGGCGGTCAGGATAGCACCAGGAAAGTCGAGATGCTTCTTGCCTTCTCCACTTGTACTCTCCGGCAAATGGAGCACGGAGACAACGAGCACAATCACTGCAAGAGGAATATTAATAAAGAAAATCCAGCGCCACGATGCATTCTGTACTAACCATCCTCCTAGCACTGGACCAAGTGCCGAGGTGATCGCGGAAAAGCCTGACCAAGTACCGATAGCCTTGCCACGTTCCGCGCTATCGAACGAAGAGCGAATAATAGCAAGACTTCCCGGTGTCAAGAGTGCGCCCCCAATCCCCTGTACAGAACGTGCGATAATGAGTTGCTCGATACTTTGCGAAATGCCACAAAAGACCGAGGCTATGGTAAACACAATCACACCAAGTAGAAAAATACGTTTGCGTCCAAACTGGTCGCCAAGCGAGCCACCAATTAAGATAAGGGCACCGAGGAAGAGGGCGTATGCCTCTACGACCCATTGAACGCTCGATGCACTCGCTTGCAGTTCTATTTGTAACCTCGGCAAAGCCACATTGACAACACTACTGTCAATAAATGCCATACTCGACCCCAGGATTGTGGCAATAAGAATCCAGGTGCCTTTTTGCTTAGACATGACGTACTTCCTTTTCCTTGTTCACATGATAGATGCGAAGGGGACGGTAATGAGTGTATATACGCCGGGTGGCGTAGAGACGAAAGTTTTGTCCCCTCCATACGTTATACGACATATTGAGGAATATCGTTGAGGTAGGCAATAGTCATATGACGGACGCCCATAAAGGTTCATCGTATGTTCCGTTCTATACGTATTACCTATAAGCAGAAAGGAACATCGAGACAGGATACTCGATATTCTCTTTTGCCTCCCAGAAAATTTTGTCGCGCATTAAGCGTGAGGTGAAAGATGCAAGACCTACAAACTACCCTCCCGAACGGGAGTATCATACAGAATCGCTATAGAGTCGAGTCGTTGCTGGGCAAGGGCGGTTTTGGTGCCGTTTATTTGGTACACGATACACGAGTTCAGGGCAATCAGTTTGCCCTTAAAGAGGTGATCGATCCGAAAAAGCAGGATCGAGTTCATTTTCTTTTTGAAGGTGACGTACTCAAACGGCTCGATCATGCAGCACTTCCTCGCGTGTACCGTGCCTTTGAAGACGCACCTCATTCTCGCGTCTACCTGCTCATGGACTACATCGACGGTCCAAACCTTGAGCGATTACGTCGGCTTCAACCTGAAAACCGCTTTCCACTTCCCGACATGCTGCGTCTTATGGCACCTGTTGTAGATGCAGCGATCTACTTACAGAGTCAGAAACCAACAATTATTCATCGTGATATCAAACCCGCAAACATCATTGTTCCTCCGAACGGTGATGGGCCTGTCCTGGTGGATTTTGGCATTGCAAAGGAGTATGACCAGGAGGCGACAACGACAGCTGTTCGCAGACTCTCGCCAAATTATAGTGCACCTGAACAATATTCGCAGGGCACGAATCCTCGTACCGATGTTTATGGCATGGCTGCAACGTTCTACACGCTACTTACTGGAACGCCGCCAATCGACGCATTTGAACGTATCACACAAAAGGGGGATTCTGGAACTGATCCGCTTAAGCCAGTGAATGACTTTGTGCCAAACATTCCTTCCTCGGTTGCTGAGGCTATTCAGCGCGCAATGTCACTTGCAAGCGATGATCGCTTCCCCACAATGGAAGCGTTTTGGAATGCATTGCACCCTCAATCGTTTCTCGCAACGGCACCTGCGCCAATAACGCCTCTTCCAGTAGGACGCTCAACTGAACGAGTCCAACCAGTAGCCTTGCATGCTTCTGCCATGACATCGCCTAATATTGGTATGCTTCAGCAAGACCCTAAACAACATTCTACAAAACGAAGAATATTGCTTCCGCTCTTCGCATCGCTTATTCTAGTGGCGACGCTCCTGGGTGCATTGTTCGGCACAAACTTTTTTTCTCGGAGTAATCCTCTCCGAAGTTCAGCTTCGGTAGGCACGACAACAACACAACAGCACACTCCACCGACACAGACAACGCATACAACGACGCCATCATCTGTTTCTGCCACGAAGACGCCCATAGCTACGGCTACCGTGCCTGTGACACCCTCTCCATCGGCAAAACAAAAACCGACACCTGTTACAACCTATCCAAATTTAGATAATCAGTATGTTGGGGGCATTCATAATACGCCAGGAAATATAGATGGTACGATGACACTCACTAATGTACATCAAAATGGGGCAACAATAGCTGGCACACTAATCCTGACAAATGGACTCTCTGGAACAGCAACGTTTACAAACGGTACAGTTGCGAGCAACAACACGTTGCAGTTCGAGGTAGCACCCTACACACAGTATCCCCCTTTGCTCTTTCAAGGTCGCGTGAACGCCGATGGAAGTCTAACGGGTACCTATTGTAGTGTGCAGGGAAACCAGTGCAACTATGCCGCTGGCGGCTATGGCACATGGAGAGTTCTGCCACCCTCTCCAAGCTCTCAGATACCTTCAAGTGATGATGAACGCAGAGTATAGGCACCCGCTAGTCTGTCAATCATCATTTGACAGAGCAAGGGCACCCGCAAGGGGATGCCCCTCCCATAGACGAATGCGCCCGCAGAGCCATGTAATATGGGAGGGGCATCCCCTTGCGGGTGCCCTTGCTCTATAACATTTGTGCTTTAACGGTTTACGACTTTCCATCTCTATAAATCCGGTAGCTGCCAATCAATCTCAGGTTTTCCGGCTTCACGCAACACTTCGTTGATCTTAGAAAATGGTTTACTTCCAAAGAAGCCGTTGCGGGCTGAAAGTGGTGAAGGATGCACGGATTGCACAATCGTATGGCGCGTAGTATCAATCAAGCTAATCTTTTTCTGCGCATAGGCACCCCATAATACAAATATTACAGGGCTTTCTTTCGCATTCACGCGGCGAATGATCGCGTCAGTAAAGACTTCCCATCCATGACCTTTGTGTGAATTGGCGGTATGAGCACGTACCGTCAGCACTGCATTGAGCATCAATATCCCCTGCTGCGCCCACGGTACAAGATAACCATTGTTGGGAATGTGAAAATCTACATCGCTTCGTAACTCTTTATACATGTTCACCAATGATGGTGGCGGCTTAATGCCTGGACGCACGGAGAAGCACAAACCATGTGCTTGATTATCGTCGTGATAGGGGTCTTGTCCCAACAACAAGACGTTCACGTTTTCGTAGGGCGTCAGTTTCAACGCATTGAACACATCTTGCTCTGGTGGAAAGACTGTATAGCGTTGACGTTCGGTATCGACGAAACGCTCTAAAACTTGGAAGTAGGGTTGCTCTATCTCCTGAGCCAAGAGAGAATGCCAGGACGAAGGAAGATCAATCTGCATACGTTACTCTTTCTCATAAAAAATTTGTTTTACAGTTCTTATTATAGCCTCTATACATATGTAACTATGACTTTCGTCATGGTACAAGAATATGTCTTTCCACACTCACATTGGCTCCTCATTTCTTTTATACTTCTTCCATAAGAACTGCTCCATACGTTACGGAATTTATATTAATAGAAAGAAAAGATAGGAATCATTATGGTAACGAACATGACAAATAGCAAGCAGGCAGACACGAAAAAAGCGAAAATGCGTGCAACAGTTCTCGGTATCACCTATAGCGTCGTCGTTAATGGAATACTTCCGATTATCATTTTTCAGCTTTTGAAGAGCTACACTTCTCTCTCAGATTTTTGGGCCTTAGTTCTCTGTGGCGTACCACCTATTCTTGATACAATTGTAGGCGTGGCACGTAAGGGGCAGGTCGATATTATTGCTGGCATCGCACTTGTTTCTATCGTGGTGAATATCATTCTTATTGTGTTTGGTGGTAGTCCACGCTTGCTGCTCATCCGCGAGTCCTTTTTCACAGGTGCATTTGGGCTAGCATATCTTGTCTCGTTACTCTTCCCCCGACCGCTCGGCTTTTACTTCGCACGTCAATTTGTAACAGGCAATGTACCAGAGAAAGTTGCTAACTTCAACAGTATGTGGCAATATCCTGAGTTCCGTTATGTTATGCGCTTAACAACACTCGTATGGGGTATCGTCTTTGTACTCGAAGTGATGGTACGTACCTACCTCGCGTTCACGCTAACAATAGCTCAATCAGTCGTGATCTTACCGATTGTGTGGTACATAGCCTTTGGGAGTGTCATGCTCTGGACAATGCTCTACTCAGGCCGGGCACGCAAACATGGAGAAGAAAGGCGAGCACGTCGCGCTGTTCAGGAAGCTACTGCGGCACAGACAGCTGTCGAAAGTGAAACAGTAGTACAATAAAGAGAAAAAAAGAGGAGGCTGTGCAAACACATCTGCACAGCCTCCTCTTTTTTTCTCACTTTACCTACGAAGCATCGTTTATCACAGCTTCCTCGTTGTTCTCCGGTTCTACATAGCCTTCTTCCAAGTGACTCTTTCTACGGCTATAGAGGAAGTACACGAGTAGACCAATAGCTAGCCAGACAAAGAAGCGAATAATGGTGACAAGCGGTAGACTTACAATCAGTACAAACGAGGCGATGATGGAAAGGATAGGAATAAACGGTACAAATGGTACACGGTATCCACGCTTTAGATCAGGCTGCGTTCGTCGTAGAACCAATACCGCAACGGAGACGAGCACAAATGCCGAGAGTGTTCCAATGTTAGTCAGCTCTGCAACGACATCAATCGGGATAAAACCAGCTATCGCGGCAACAACTACACCCACAATCAAACTTGATAAGTATGGTGTACGGAAGCGTGGATGCACGCGCGAGAACAAACCAGGAAGCAGACCATCACGTGCCATTGAAAAAAAGATGCGACTCTGACCATAGAGAAGGACGATTAACACCGTTGTCAATCCACAGACCGCACCAACGGATATAATCGAACCAGCAGTGTTCAAGCCCAGCAGGATAAGCGCATGCGAGACAGGAGAAGCGACATCAAGCTTCTTATACGAGACTATTCCTGTGAGGACAGCTGTCACTGCGATGTAGAGGACGGTGCAAATCAAGAGGCTTAAGAAGATGCCAATTGGCAACGCTTTTTCAGGGTTTTTCGTCTCCTCCGCCGAGGTTGAGATTTGGTCGAAGCCAATGTAGGCGAAGAAGATGATACTTGCTCCGCGCAGAATACCACCGACACCGAAGGGAAGAAATGGATTCCAGTTCGCGGTATTAATGTGTCCAAAGCCCACTATAAGGAAGAACACAATCACAGCCAGTTTGATAAAAACAATCACATTGTTGACGGTTGTGCTTTGCGACGTTCCAAGAATGAGCAAGGCGGTAACTGCCAGGATGATTAGAACGGCAGGCAAGTTGACAATGCCACCTGAGAAAGGCGATGCGGTCAGTGCTTTAGGCAGCACGATGCCAAATGCACCCTTAAGTAGATCAACAATATAGCCTGACCAGCCAATGCTTACAGCACCAGCACCCACAGCATACTCTAAAATTAAGTCCCAACCAATAATCCAAGCAACCAGTTCGCCCAGTGTTGCATAGGAATACGTGTATGCACTGCCTGCGATAGGCACAGTACTGGCAAACTCGGCGTAACAAATAGCGGCGAGACCACTTACAATACCAGCTACAATGAACGAAAATATCAGTCCGGGGCCAGCGTACTTCGCGGCAGCGACGCCAGTCAATACAAAGATACCTGTACCAACAATGGCACCGACACCTAGTAGTGTAATGCTGAATGCAGTCAATGTGCGCTTGAGTCCGTGCTCCTTGTCGCCACTTTGTTTCAGGATGAGGTCAACTGGTTTGATGCGCCAAAGATCGCTCAAAGGTCTACTTGCCATGTGCTTCTCCTGTTCTCACTCTCGCTTCAACTATCAGGGGATGTACAAGTGCATTTCCTAGCTAGAGGAACTGTAAAAAAGGGGTACTGTATGGTATACGAGTTGATGAGTCAAAACAGTTACACAATATGCATTTCCAAATTGTCAGGTACATTCAGTGCAAAGAAAATTTCTGTAGTGAACATACCTGACAATTTTACAAATTCACCTTTCGTGGCAGCCTCCAATAGCTCTCACTATCATGTTGCAGCATGTTTCCTTCGACGAGCGCACGCAAGAGGTACGGATAATCGGGCGAGTGCAGACGAACGAGTTCGTTCGCTTGCTCATCGCTATACACTGTGTCAAGCTCGAACGCATCCAACACATTCTTTAGTACAACCTGCCTTTTCTCGGCATCAGCGAGTTCGGGCGAGACACGCCAGTATGTCCCTTTGTCGCGTTGCATCAATCCAGTATTGATACTAATAAGTTCACGACGCAAGTAGGCCGAGTCTTCGTGATGACGTTGCAAAATCTCGTTTACTTGTGCCTCTTTGTAGAACACACCATGCTCGAACTGGTTTGCCAACCATCTGAGGACAACTGAGCGTTTC
The DNA here is from genome assembly GCA_964250915.1 of uncultured Ktedonobacteraceae bacterium. Taxonomy (GTDB): domain Bacteria; phylum Chloroflexota; class Ktedonobacteria; order Ktedonobacterales; family Ktedonobacteraceae; genus JBBQVS01. The sequence goes on from CAXUIS010000118.1 coordinate 9,165, forward strand.
TTTGGACTAGCGGGAATCTCTTTGAGGCGTGTTCCCTCAAAGAAGTCTTTCAAGATTTTACGTTCCCATGCATCACCCTCGACATCATCAACCAACGATGCCATTTTTTGTGGAGTCAGCAGCAACTTATTGGTGGTACGCAGAGCCTCAGCGTTGAGCCAGTAGTAGTGCGTGTTGCCATCCGAACGCATACCCACCAAGTCTAACTCTTTCAGTTTTGCAAGATGATGCGAAACTGTTGGTGCTTTTAGCTTGAGTAGTGCTGCTAATTCCTCGACGTTGCGTTCTCCATTCGCCAGAATACCTAATAGCTTAAGCCTGTTCTCATCTGCTAACACCTTAAAAAACTGAAGCAAGGCTTGAAACTCATCTTGTGACATCAACTTCCTCTCTTTCTTTGTAGGCTTACATCTAATTAGAATTGTATCTACACAGAAAGAGAATGTCAAGAGGGGAAAAGGATAGTATAACTATTATTGTTGCTGCTGCTGAGGTGGCATCTCTGGATATGTGGCATGTGGCTCTTCGTAATCTGAGGTGGGATAATACGCTTGTTGCGAATTCTCCTGTGAGGAAGGTATATTTGTTGCTGTAGAAGTTGGTAAGGGTACGCTTCGGGATTGATAGCCTTGTTGATACTCTTGATGAGATGACGGTGTCGATCTTGGTGGCATGTAATAGACAAAAGGCTTCTGTTGTGTAGATTGTGATGGTGGTACAGACTGAAACAATCGACTAAGTGGATAGACGTAGATGAAAAAGTAGACAAGAGCACCGACCCAATGTGTAACCAATATAAGGAAGAATAGCCATCCTCTATGTGGACGAGCTTTCGCTCTATTCAGACAATCAATTAGCATCCAAACCCAAAAGATCGTTCCCGCTACTCCTAGCAAAGAGCCAAACGTTTCCATGAAGTCAAACATGATAGGCATTGTTGCATCTCTTTCGTCAGTATGGGTATGTGTTTCTTCTGTATATACGGATAGTGTAAGGAAAAATCAAATTCGTAGAGACCAGATGTATCGCATCCGAAGGCGCAATTCATCGCGCGAAATCCTTGTTTACATCTTATGATAATCATAGGCGATAAATCGCCTTCGGACGCCGTAAACGGAGTCCCTACGAAAAATTGCTACACAAAGATTGAAGACAGTTACAGAACATCCATATCTGACGCCAATTGTGATTCCAACGAGCCACCCACGACTACCGTATGTCCGCTAGGAAGCGACGGGTCTGTTGCGGTTTGCGCGATGACTTCGCCCATTTCGGTAGCGGTAGGTAAGGGACCTATTGTAGCACGCCTATGCTCGGTAAGTCCTGGCGCACCTCGTTCCAGGAGTTTTGGCGTAATGGTGCCCTCTATGAGATCGCCAGTCACGACAAGTAATCGAACATTCCGTGTAGCCAACATTTCTTGTTGAGCACGAATAGCTCGTTCACCAGCGTGTTTTGACTCAGCAACAGGCTCATACGCGGGTATCTGTTTCATCTGCCCATAGAGATGCGCCCAATGGCTCGTAATGAAAACAATTGTTCCTCCATGAGTCATAAGTGGAAGAGCATATTCCACCAGCGTAAGTTGTGCATCGTGATTAATATGCATAGGATACGCAGGATCGAGGGCAAGGAGATCACGTTCCAGTCCACCGGAGGCATTCAACACGAGGATATCAAGGACGTTACGCCATTCCTTCAATGTTGCGAAGAGACGTTGCACCTCATCAGGCTGAGTGATATCGCACCCAATTGGTAGAGCGTGTTGACTCCGTGTTGTTATTTGAGCAGCAACTTCATCTGCACGAGCCGCTTTATTACGGTAGGTGAGCGCGATATCATAACCGCGGTCTGCTAGTGCTAGTGCAGTTGCCGCACCAATACCACGAGAGCCACCAGTGATAAGCGCAACTTTTGTAGCTCTAGCCATTTACTTGCTCTCTTGTAGCACAACTTCACGCCCTTGTAGCGCGGAAGCATAACATGCGTCGATTACACGCACACGGCGTAAACCCTCGGTACCATTATGCAATGACCAATTTCCTTCAATGATATGTTGCACAAAATCACGCACAACCGTTATATGGCCTTCACCTTTCGGCACCTGAGGCTGTATGCTAGCGGGAACGCCTGCAACATCAGTATAGATGTTCAGTGTATCTTGCCAGTTATAGTTCTTTACTTTGATTTCTGCTCCTCCATCGGTTCCATAGAGCGTAACGCCGAAGTCATCACCTGCACTGCTATTTGTTGCCCAACTTGCTTCGAGCAGGAGGGTCGCACCACTTGAAAGACGTAAGAATGCGGTTGCGAGATCCTCCACCTCAAAGGCATTGCCTGAACCAGATTTTCGAGACCGTAAGTCTACTCCTTTGCCGCTCTTGCCAAGTTCAGCATAGGTCGTTGCGCTCACCGTTAGAATTTCAGGTTCACCGAGGAGATACAACGCCATGTCAAGGGCATGGACGCCAAGATCAATGAGTGGACCACCACCCGCCTTCTCTTTACTGACAAACCATGTGCCCGCACCTGGAATACCACGCCGACGCATCCATGATGCCTTCGCGTAGTAGACATTACCCAGCTTCCCTTCGTCGGCATAGCGTTTGAGTACCTGCACATCACCACGCACACGGTGATTAAAGACAACCTGTAATACACGGTTTGCTTTTGTCGCTGCTTCTACCATTGCCGTAGCCTCTTCAGTGGTACGTGCAAGAGGTTTTTCACAGAGAACGTGCATACCGCGTCCAAGTGCTTCGATGGCAATGGGAGCATGCAAATAATTGGGAACACACACACTTACGGCATCAAGATCGTCGCGTGACAGGAGTTCGTGATGATAGTGATAGAGGTTTGAAATAGAGTAGGTTGTGCCGAGGGTATGTAATCTCTCTTCTTCAAGGCCAGCTAACGCCACAATCTCTACATTTGGAAGCTGGCTATAACCCTTAAGGGCCATCTCCCCGCCATAACCCAGACCAATAACACCCACACGAAGAGGACTTGATTGCTGTTGCATGAAATAGATAGCTCCTTTTATATGTCATATATGATGAATACTGACAACCAAATACGAGAGTGCCGGTAGGGGCAGCAATTCATTGCGCCCAAAGATGGGTGGAGAGGGGGACACGTTGCCCTGGAAGACGTGTTAGAGACGTTTGCCCCGCCGTCCCATCTTTGGGCGCAATGAATTGCGCCCCTACCGATCTACGTCACGATATTTGATTGTCAAATTCGTCAAGGATCACGGCGTGCCATTAACCCTTGTTGCCATGCGTAGACCGCCGCCTGTGTGCGGTCCAGTATATGTAATTTGCCCAATATATTGCTGACATGACCCTTTACCGTTTTTTCGCTAATCACAAGTTTTTCAGCGATGGCAGCATTTGAAAGGCCATCAGCTATAAGACGTAGTACATCTAACTCGCGGTCACTTAAATCGGTAAAGAGATTTGGCGCGTCACGTCGGGCACCTCGAATCTCCTGGACGACACGAGCCGCAACACGTGGATGTAGTACGGATTCACCTCGTGCAGCTTTACGCACCGTCTCAGCGAGTTCGTCCGGTCCGACATCCTTGAGCACGTAGGAGAGGGCACCAGCACGTAGAGCTGGAAAGATATATTCATCTTCATGATAGGAAGTCAGGACAATGACCTGCGAATGTGGGCTAACTTGCTTGACTTGACGCGTCGCCTCTACACCCCCCATGCCGCTCATCACAAGGTCCATCAGCACCACATCAGGCACAAGTTCAGCCGCCATACGTACAGCAGTTTCGCCAGAATCGGCCTCACCTACAACAAGAAGGTCGGGTTGCAGTTCTAAGAATGTGCGCACACCATTTCTGACAAGGGCGTGATCGTCGGTAATGAGAACCGTGATTTGCTCAGTCACCAGGCCACCCGCTTTCTATACATGTGCAGGACTCATAGAATTGCCTCTATGCACACCAAGTTTTTCGCAGTACGCAACAACCTGTGTCCCTTTACCAGGGCTACTTTCTACACGTACATCACCCCCAAGCGCTTTCATACGCTCTTGCATAGAGTGCAGGCCAACACCTTGCCCATCACGTTGTGTAGCATCAAAGCCTTGTCCGTTATCCTCAAGAGTTAGCGTGACAGTATCCCCACTCACAACAAGTTTCATATGTACAAGAGTTGCGTGAGTGTGACGCGCAACATTCGAGAGTGCTTCTTGCGCAACTCGGAACAGTGCCTCTTCTACCACAAGCGGCAGAGTTTGCTGTCCTTCAACCTGGAATTTTGCGATAATACCCGTCTGTTGCATCCATTGTGTCATAAGGTCGCGCAGAGCCTCAACCAAGCCTTTGCCTTCAAGTGCGGCAGGGCGTAATTCCTTAATCAGCGTGGTAAGCTCTTGTTGTGCTTGCCGTACTAATAGCTCAGTCTCATCTAACCGTTTGCGTGCGGCAGTCACATCGCGTCCAAGCAGCACTTTTACCGCGCCGACTTGCATCGAGATAGCGAAGATTTGCTGCTTCACACTATCATGCAGATCACGCGCAAGTCGGTTCCGTTCTTCAAGTGTGGCAAGTTGCTGACGCGTTTCTATCAGGTTCTGTAGTTGCTCAGCCATTGTGTTGAAACGGCGCGTCATTTGCCCTAGCTCATCACCCGATGTATCGTTGGCAGCCACTGAGAAGTCTCCTTGACTCCATGTATCCGCCGCTTGTGACAATCTTTTGAGGCGACGCGTCAAACCGCGAGAGGTTACAAAGCCAAAGATGGCTCCTGGAATGGCGGAGAATAAAGTGAGAGGAAACAGCGTTCTGAGCATAAATGGTAAGATAGACAGATATATCTGCCACGCATTAGGAAGAACACGACGCTCTAACAATGCACCATGTATCTGTGAATCTTCCCCAACAATGGAGGCAACTGCAGTTCCAGTCCTATTAGGTGCACTATGAAAAAGACCATTTGGTCCGGTCTTGTGGGAGAGTGCAGATTCCAAATTCACGCTATCCTGCGTCGAAAGCTGGGATTGTAGTGCTGCGTCAGAGGTTGTCGCATGAGTACCGATAGATGCAATTACATGACCCTGCGCATCAACAATGGTGAGGAATAATGAGGGCGAATTGAAAATTGGATTTGTGTTTGCGGTCTCAAGGCCGTGCAGGAAGGCGGTTAGTGATGCAGCATTTGGTTTGCCCTGCGAAAAGTACGGAGCGGCTTGCTTTGCCTGGTCACGAACACTACCTGCGAAAAGCTGATTTTCGTTAGCACCAATATACACGAATGCAATAGTAAGAAAAAGAATCTCGATCACAAAGATTGTTGCCACCGTAATCAGGGTGTAGGAAAAAGTAAGTTTCCATTGCAAACGACGAAATGGAGACATGATACGTTGTATAGCCATGATAATTTCCCGATCACAAGTGGGTACACATACCATCAGTATAACATATATCTGTAGGGGTCTAATTCATTACACCCTGTGAGCATTCTACAATGTTGGCAGAACATATGGAACGTTTCGACATTCCCCCAACATGGTCAATCGCCCGCAGGGTGTAATGAATTAGACCCCTACTAGTC
>CAXUIS010000119.1:0-5862 GCA_964250915.1 uncultured Ktedonobacteraceae bacterium
CGGAATCGACGGGATTCGAACCCGCGATCTTCTGCGTGACAGGCAGACATGTTAGGCCACTACACCACGACTCCTTGGTTGTACGCTTGCGAGTACTATTTGTATCAGTGCTCCTTGCGTAGATAGAATGATATCAGAGTGGTCCTCGGTTGTCAAGCTTTTTCTATGACCAGTTTGAACTTTTTCCTTCTCCTTGCCGAATTTACTCGTGACTTACAAATAACAAAAGGAATTGCATGCCCTTATAAAGCATGTTAGACTTGCTCAAAGTAATATATGACACAATATTTCTCTTTCTATAAGGTCAAAATCTCTATGATAAAACATATTTATTTTTTTAAATATAGGCGAATACAACCCTTTGCACGTTTGTATCGTCCTAAACTCTTCACTACACTACTTCTCGTCGCGCTCATTCTCTTTACACCACTCACACTACAAAACGTGTATATGGGAGGGTTAGAGGTAACAAGAGGCACAATAACATTTACACCTAGAAGTCTCTCTGCCGAGAATGAGATAGCAAACCCATGGAGTGGTGCATACAACTGGTACTCTAATCAGGCTATCCCTAACTGGCCTTACACCGATTCCTATGTACGCTATGATTGGAAAGAGATTGAGCCAACGCAAGGACACTATGACTTCTCGCGTATCGACAGTGAACTTGCACAAGCACAGGCGCATCATGGCAAATTTGGTTTTCGCATCATGCCCGCAGAAGTTGATACTATTGCTGTTCCCAACTACCTTGTCGCGTTAATGCCGCATGGTCGTTGGCTTCTAAATACCTCAAGTGGCAAAAAAGCTTATGAACCGGATTGGAATGATCCTCACTATATTGCGAGAGCACAAGCACTTATAGCGGCACTTGGACAACGCTACAACAATGATCCGCGTCTCGGTTGGATAGACATGTTTCCCTATGGCGATTGGGGCGAGTGGCACACCTATGGCTTTCCTGATACCGTGATTGCACCAATGAGCTTTGCAAACCAACGTAAATTAATTGATACCAATATCACCGCATTCTCGCACAAATATATTATGATGCTCACCGATTCGCCTGACGCGCTTACGTATGCCTTGAGTCGCTCTCCTAGTATTGGTATTCGTGTTGACTGCCTAGGTACATCCCAGATGGGTGGCGCAAGCTCCAAACTGCTAAAAGTGCCTTTAGCACAGGAGCGTTGGCGAACCGCTCCATTTATCGTTGAGGCATGTACAACGGCGAATTTCCAGACCGCTCTTTATCAGGTAAAGGCATATCATATAGCCATGATAGGTGATGGTAACTTCTCTTATGCATCCTATTCACAAGTACAGCAACAGTATATGAAACAAGCATTTGCAACGTCTGGTTCGCGTTTCATATTGAATAGTGTTACCGTGCCATCACATATTGCAACAAACACGCCGTTTCTAGTGACAGCCGCATGGTCAAACATGAACGTCACACCAGCATACACGCCTTGGAATATTCTACTGCGTTTAGCTGATAGTATGGGCAATATTGTGTGGCAAGGAAAATCGAGACTAGACCTACAAAAGCTGGTACCCACAACGAATGCACTAACACATACAAACACGCTGATAGAGTTTACTGACCGATTCATTGTACCTCATACGCTACCAACAGGAGCGTATACGTTGTCCATACAAGTAGTTGATCCAAGCAATTACTATGAGCCACTACATCTTGCTATTCAGGGGAGAGCGATTGATGGGAGCTATACGCTTGGAAGAGTCTCTATCAAGTAAGCATCTTTTTGAAATGATAAGATATAAGAAACGAATTAGACCTTACCAGTTAGTCATATAAAGATTGACAGCGAAGGAACAGATATCATGAATACTTCACTCAATGATGAGCGACAAATGGTGGTCGAGGAGGTGCGGCGTTTTGTAGATCGTGAGGTCATTCCCGTTGCACACGAGCTTGAGCAACACGATACATACCCGCTTGAACTGATCGAGAAACTCAAGACAATGGGCATATTTGCCGCAACCATTCCAGAACAGTATGAGGGGCTAGGCTTGAACTTCGAGACCTATGTCAACATTGTCGAAGAGCTAGCACGCGGCTGGATGAGTCTCAGTGGTATCGTCAACACTCATGTGTTGGTCGCGTATATGATTGCTACCTTTGGCACGGAGGAGCAGAAACAAAAGTTCCTTCCTATCATGGCACAGGGCGACAAGCGTGGTGGCCTCTGCATTTCTGAAGCGAACGCAGGTAGTGATGTACAGGCAATCACCATGACGGCTACCCGTGATGGCGAAGAGTACCTGTTAAATGGCTCTAAACTCTGGGTCACGAATGGGGCAAAGGCCAATATTTTCGCTGTTCTTGCACGTACCGATATTTCCGCACGCCCTCCGTATAAGGGTATGAGTGTCTTTCTGGTTGAGAAGGGAACTCCTGGTTTCGCGGCTGGACGCACGTTCGAGAAGTTAGGCTATAAGGGCGTTGATACGGCTGAACTCCTCTTCGACTCGGCGCATGTTCCTGCTGTGAACCTCTTAGGCGGCATCGAGGGTGAAGGGTTCAAGCATGCTATGAGTGGATTAGAGGTAGGTCGGATCAATGTTGCAGCGCGTGCTGTGGGTATCGCGCAGGCAGCCTTTCATGACTCTATCAAGTATGCACAAGAACGTGTTACCTTTGGCAAGTCAATTGCGCAGCATCAAGCGATTCAGCTGAAACTAGCGGATATGGCAACTAAGATCGAGGCTGCACGCCTTCTATTACAAAAGGCTGCACAGACGAAAGATCGTGGTGAGCGTTGCGATTTAGAGGCAGGAATGGCAAAGCTTTTTGCCTCTGAGATGTGTCAAGAGGTCACGCTTGACGCACTACGCATTCATGGTGGCTTTGGCTATACCAAGGATTTTAATGTCGAACGCTACTACCGTGATGCCCCCTTTATGCTCGTTGGCGAAGGCACAAGCGAAATTCAACGCCTGATTATCGCACGTCAATTATTGCAAAAATATGCAGTTTGATAAATCAAGTTGGATACGTCGCCTACAAGGGCCGATGATGCAAATGGACAGACACACTTGGTAAGAGATGGATGCATGCAAACGCGAAGAGGGTGTGCTAAAGCAGACCCGTACAAGACTTCCCTTGCATCCCTCACCCGTCGATAACTCCTGTACGGGTCTGCTTTAGCACACCCAATAACCAATTTCAGGAAGGCATAAAAAAGATGAGCGAAGAAGATATCATTAAGGCGACTCCGATTCCTCGTACACGCGAAAGTCTCGCACATGATCTACGTCAACTAGGCGTGGCAGCAGGGATGACGTTACTTATGCATTCGTCACTACGCTCAATCGGGTGGGTCAGTGGTGGACCGATTGCGGTTGTGCAGGCACTTATGGATGTTGTGACCGAAGAGGGAACAATCGTGGTACCTACGCATACCAGCGGCAATTCTGACCCTGCGAGGTGGGAAAATCCACCTGTGCCACAGGCATGGTGGTCTGTGATTTATGATACTATGCCTGCATTCGATCCAGAAACAACACCAACCTATGAAATGGGGAAAATCGTCGAGGCATTTCGTACATGGCCCGATGTATTGCGTAGTGCTCATCCGACGGATTCGTTTGCAGCGTGGGGACGACACGCTCAGTTTATCACAGCACAGCATAGTCTTGAGAACGGGCTGGGTGAAGGCTCGCCCCTTGCGCGCATTTACGATTTGGATGGCTGGGTGCTCTTGTTGGGTGTTGGCTATGATCGCAATACCTCGTTTCACCTCGCGGAATATCGTGTCCCTTCCGCCGTACCAACGATGCTAGGAGCACCAATTATGGAAGAGGGAAAACGGGTATGGAAGCAGTATCGTGATATCGAAATCGACGCCGATATCTTTCCAGACATCGGCGATGACTTTGAGCAGGATGCGCGGCTTGTCACGATGGGACGTGTCGGCTCCGCCGAAACGCGACTCTTTCCACAACGGGCTGCTGTGGACTTCGCAGAGAAATGGTTAACACGCAAACGCCAAATGTAAGGGCACAATGAATTGCACACTCAGAAAGGTACAGATTATGCAATTTGGACGCTGCTTTGAAGAGTTCGAGATTGGTGCGCTCTATAAGCATTGGCCTGGACGTACCATTACAGAGTACGATGATACACTGTTTTGCATGCTGACAATGAATCATCATCCGCTTCATATTGACGCTAACTATGCGGAAGAGACACAATTTCAGCAACGCATTGTTGTTGGTACACTTGTGTTTAGTATCGTGCTTGGTATGACTGTTGAAGATGTGAGCGGTAAAGCGATTGCAAATCTTGAGTTTGAGCATATCAAGCATATTGGTCCCACATTTCATGGTGATACCGTCTATGCTGAGACGACGGTTCTGGATAAGAAGCTATCGAGTAGCAAGCCTGATCGTGGCATTGTAACAGTCGAGACTATCGCATACAACCAACGTGGTGAAACAGTGCTTTCGTTCCAACGTCGTGTGATGGTGCCAACGGAAGCCTATGATAGTGCGCAACGACGTGCATGGGACGAAAAAATGACGCGGGTTCGCAAGGAAGGAAACATTCAATGACCAGCCCAAACAATGGCAATATACTTCCACCTAAAGCGCAGATGGTGATGGCGCGAAATTTTATTGTTCGTCGCTCGGAACTCACCGTTCCTGGACATAGCCTCAAAATGATGGCGAAAGCGGCAGGATCGAACGCGGATCAGGTGATGTTCGATTTAGAGGACGCCTGCGCGGTATCGCAAAAAGTCGAGGCGCGTAAGACCGTTGTTGAAGCATTAAACACGTTAGACTTCGCTGGCAAAATTCGCGCGTTTCGTCCCAACAATATTCGCACCAAGTTCTTCTATCGTGACCTGATCGAAGTTGTCGAGGCGGCTGGTAAGAACATTGATGTGATTGTGGTTCCCAAATGTTATAGCCCCGAAGACATTCTTTTTGTTGACCGCTTTCTTTCACAAATCGAAGAAAACATGGATTTTGAATTGGGACGTATCAAACTTGAAGTCTTAATCGAATCTGCCGATGCGGTCTTGCATGCGGAGCAGATTGCGAAATGTACGCCACGTGTTGGTGGTCTCATCTTTGGGCTTGTCGATTTCGCCGGTGATATTGGAGCGCAAGAACTGGGAAGCGAGCAATTTTTCTATTACAACTATGCGAAGGCGAAGACGATTATTGCGGCTCGTGCCGCTGGCGTGACGGTTGTCGATGGAGTAACGCTTGCGATACGTGACAACGAAGCCTGTCGCCGCGACTCAAGAATGGCGACGCGTATGGGCTTTGATGGTAAATGGGCTATTCATCCAGCTCAGATCGACATCATACACGAGGTATTTACGCCTACACAAGAGGAGATCGCGCACGCCAAACGTATTATTGACGAGTACGAAAAGGCCGATGTGCAAGGTGGCTTAGGTGCAATCGTCATCGACGACCAGATGATTGATGCCGCCGTGTTGCGTGTCGAATGGAAGAAACTCGCAATCGCGCAAAAAGCGGGCTTGGTGTAAGAGACAGGAAGACCCTCGCGGTCTTCCTGTCTCTTACAATCTCGTCCAGCCTGCGAGAAACAATTGTGTACCATCATTAATACCTGCGAACTGGTTTGGCGCGCCACCGTTGAGGGAACCATAGTACATACCATACGTATGAGAATATTGGTCATACGATTGCAGTGCGTAAAAGTTTTGATCGAGCGAGGTGTTCGACCATGCATATTGTGAGTATGAGCACAATGATTGTTCATGTGCTACATCTGTCGAAAGACGTGTTAAGCCCGTGCTATCAGTGTTGATTTTCCATAGGCCGTTTTTACTCGTATCGCCCGCCATATTTTCAATC
>CAXUIS010000119.1:5962-14730 GCA_964250915.1 uncultured Ktedonobacteraceae bacterium
CCGAGTACAAGCGATGCCTGTACTGCACGTCGCGGTGTTCCCTCACTTGGACATGTTGTAAGAGTTGGCGGTACATTTTGTGTGATTGGTGTCGTAGTTGTATTACTCTCTACGGCTGTTGCTGTCGCAACCATAGTATTCTTGCGATGTCCAAAGCCAAAGACCTGTGGTGTAAGAAGCGCGGTACCCACACCACCAAGCACCACAAGCGCAACGAGTATCCCGACAACGAATAGTCCAATTGGCGACCGCTTAGGAGTAAGTTTTCCACCTGTTACAACCGGAGGCATGCTAACAGGAGTAGCTTGACCATAGGTAGGCAGTTCTTTTAAAGGCATTGTTGGCGTAGAGCGGTGCGACTCATCATATGTCTGTGCGGTATGTGTTGAGCCTACGACCAACTTCTGCTGCTCATCGCTCTGCTGTCTGGGGAGTGCAGAGTGTTCGACAGTGAGCCATGCTGAAACCGTTGCTATCGAGTCGTTTGTATGCGTTGTGAGCGAGATGGCTTGTAGTAATGCTTGCCGGAGGTCTTCGGGTTGCTGATAGCGTTTTTCGGCTTCTTTTTTCATTGCACGTAATACAACATCTTCGAGTGCAAGCGATATCTGTGGATTGATTTCACGTAGAGGGCGCGGTTGCTCGTACATCTGCTTTACCAACACACTCATGTAGTTATCGGCACTGAATGGGCGTGTGCCTGTCAGCATTTCATAGAGGACAATGCCCATGCTATACACATCGCTTATCGGTGTAGATTTACCCGTAATTTGTTCGGGTGCCATATAATCAGGTGTACCAGCGATAGTATGACCAGTCATACTTGTTGTCTCGCTGAGTATCGCGGTTGCATCATTTGCGGAGGTTGACGTGACCTTGACCAGACCAAAGTCAGCAAGCATTGGTGTGCCATCAGCTTTAAAGAGAATATTTCCTGGCTTGATGTCGCGGTGAATTAAGCCACGATCATGAGCATATTGTAGTGCTTGTAGAATTGGCGCAATCAGTGTGACAGTTTCTTGGGGTGAGAGCCTGTGGTGTGTACGTAGAAGGTCACGCAGCGAACCGCCAAGCATCTGCGGCATAACGAGATAGGCACGATCATGCTCTTCGCCGTAATCGTAGACAGGCAGGATGTTGGGAAAATCAAGTTGTGCAACCACCCGCGCCTCACGTGCGAAGCGACGCAAAAAATCCTGTGTCTCACCCTCGCGTGGTTGAAATAGTTTAAGCGCGACATCACGCTGTAGATGAATGTCCTGTGCTAGAAAGACTGTTGAGGTTCCGCCAATACCTAACGGGCGCATAACGCGATAATGGCCTATGATTCTCCCTGTCATCTCATCCGGCAGCATGGCTATCCCCTCTCTCGCCGAGTGTTTATATGTATAGACGCTCGGTTGTATCCTTTTTGTTGCACTCAGAATAGCATACTCTGCCCGTGAAAAACATGGTGCATACGTCCTATGTGAGAGTCCTTGATGGATTTTAACAGCGAAATATGCTATATACCTTATAATAACCTTTTGATACCTGCCATCCAACATGGAAACAAAACACTAATTCACCTAAAGAAAAGATAATCATGCAAAAAAACTTTGTTACAAAACATGGTCATTCATATATAGATGAACAAGAATATACATCGTCTTCAGTGTTTTCACCCACTACATGGGTAGACTACCTGTCTCACCTGCCCTATCGCTATATGCTTTGGCTGTTTGCCACGACACGAGTGTTACTCCTACTTGTGACCTATGTGGGCGTGGTGCTGCTTACTGTTCCAAAGTACTCAAGTACGCCCACCTACTTTCATACGCTTCTCTTAGCCTGGAATCATTGGGATGCATCGAACTACGTGCGAATCGCGCAGTATGGCTATCAGTATGTGCCCGACCTCGCATTCTTCCCGCTGTATCCAGCATGTATCTGGCTCATCAGTCACGTCGTCGGCGATTATCCACTTGTTGGTATGTTGCTCAGCAATCTCGCGTTGCTTGGGACGTTGGTCATTCTCTACCAATTGGCTCTGGATATTGCGGGTGAGCAAGTGGCACGTCGTACCTTACTGTATCTATGTATCTTTCCTACAGCATTTTACTTGTTTGCAGCGTACAACGAATCGTTCTTCCTGCTTTTTTCAGCAGGTGCATTTCTTGCCATGCGTCGTCAGCGTTGGTTAATTGTGGGCATACTTGGTGCGTTGGCAGCAGCAACACGCTCTGCTGGTATTCTGCTTGTGCTTCCGTATCTCTGCGAGTGGTGGCTTTCACGAAACAAGAATAAGCCAACTGGCTTAGGCACATGGCTGTTGAAATTGGTTCCGATATGCCTTATTCCGATTGGGCTATTGAGCTACAGCTATTATTGTTTGCGTACAACGGGTAATCCATTGATGTTTGCAACTGTTCAAGCACACTGGGACCGCCATACTGAGTGGCCCTGGCAAGGCATAGGTGCATCGTTGTACCAATTGTGGGTTCAACCTGTTGGCTCGTTTTATCAGGTTCACATTCTCATAGATCTGTGTGCTACACTCGGTTTTCTTGCCCTCACTGTTTTGGGGTGGCGTCGTCTTCCTTTGAGTTTTACGCTTTGGAGCGCGAGTCTTCTCCTGCTTATGCTACTAAATGCATCGCCTGTAGGGGATCCGCTTGCCTCAAATCAACGTCTTGTGCTGGAACTCTTTCCTGGCTTTATTCTGCTTGCTATACTGAGTGAGAAGCATCCGAGACTGCATGAAACAGTTTTGCTTGTGTCTCTCCCTCTGCTGGCAACACTTAGTATTGTCTTTCTCATGAATCGCTGGATGGTGTAGATTTCGTAAAAAGAGCGTCGCGCATCATTAACGCAAGGTCAATAATATAAAGCACAATGACTATATCGCCAAGTGTTGTTGCTACTGATCCTGTTGGCAAAAGCTGGTCAATGCCCCACAAGATAAATGCCGACGCAAGCATTACCCTTTTGAGTAATTCAAAAATGTGCGGTCGTAGAATTGCCTGTAAGCCGAGATAGGCAACGCCAATCAGTAATAATGGCAGTGCTGAAACGGGACCGTGTGTAAGCCATGGATGCAGTGCCGGAAAGAAGTCAAACATGAGGAGCAGAACACACCCTGTTAATGATAAAACGAGTAAAATAGGTATAGCTCGTAAGAAAAAAGAAGGTCTGGATAAGACTTGTTGGGTTTGTAACTCTGCCTGAGGCTTGTCAGAGGTTATAGGCTCGTTCAAAAAGGTAATCCTCTACTTTGTCTATCTAATAAGAACACGTGCAATGTATAACGTGTCACGTCAGCAACACGTTATACATTGCACGTGTTCTTATTAAATTTTGTGTGTTGCATCGTTTGCGGCTTGCTGTGTCGCGCTTACTGATTCAAGATTGACGACAATCGGCTCTTGCGAATTACGTACAATGACCCATTGTGAGGGTTCATCGGATGGATTAATCTCCTGATGGGGCACGAAGGGTGGCACGTAAATAAAGTCGCCAGGCTCAACTGATGCGGAAAATTCCAGATTGTCGCCCCAGCGAATTTGTCCACGCCCTGAAACGACGTAGATGACTGTTTCGAGTTCGCCGTGATGATGTTTGCCACTAGCTATATGTGGTTCAACAACAGTTACACCTGCCCAAATGCCGACAGAACCAGTTAACTGTTGTGACACAGCTGCAACACGTTGCATTCCTGGTGTTTGTGTTGTATTCGCATCGAACTGGTGCGGCTTTATAACGCGCACGCCAAGTGGTGCTTCGTGATTGCTCATATTTTCTGCCTCCATGAATGTTGCGGTGCGTCAACGGTACCATACGATTGTAACATACCGAGAATACGCATCGTGCTAGCTCTTGTCTCAAAGAAAAGAAGGGCTACGAGAGCAACTTCAACAACCTTAATGGTAACTGAAATCCTAAGTTGTTATTGTCTACTAGAATGTCTTTCAGTTGGCAATAGTAGCATTCTCTCCTCTATTCGTCAGTGCAACCTGTGTTATCGCACCGCTAAGATAGACGCGAAGTTCCTCGAAAAATTCTGCTTGACAGAGTATGCATGGTAGTGTTATTCTTGACACGAAGCAAAACAGAGAACGCGCAGATCAGGATCACTACACGTTGGCGTAGTCAAATAGCGAGCCGCGACAGTGCAAGGCGGCAGATGGATACCACGTCGAACCCACCTGAGAGCGTCAGCAACAAAAAACTGACCGGAGCCTCACCGTTATCACAGAGGTTCGGCAATAATGTAGGGGTCTAATGTATTACACCCTTTAAGCCGATATAAGAGGAACTATGCTATACACATGGTTCAAAAGAGGTGGTACCACGGGTGAAATCTCGTCCTTTGTAAGGGCGAGTTTTTTTATGCTCATTTTATAGGAGGAGTCATGGCAAACGAAGAAAAGTATGTCGAGGATATTGTCGATCAAGAGGACAATTTTTCAAAATGGTATAACCAGGTTGTGCGCAAGGCCGAGCTTGCCGACTACGCGCCAGTACGCGGTTGCATGATTATTCGGCCTTATGGCTATGCAATCTGGGAGAATATTCAGCGTCTGCTGGATGCACGTTTCAAAGAGACTGATGTTGAAAATGCGTACTTCCCCCTGCTCATTCCGCGTAGCTTTTTGGAACGCGAGGCAGAGCATGTCGAAGGATTTGCGCCAGAGTTGGCATGGGTGACACGCGGCGGAGGTGAGGAACTTGAAGAGCCGCTTGCTATTCGTCCAACCAGCGAGACAATCATCGGGCATACCTACGCCAAATGGATTCAGAGTTATCGTGATCTACCGCTTCTCATCAATCAGTGGAACAATGTGATGCGCTGGGAGAAGCGTACTACTTTGTTTTTGCGCACCTCCGAATTCTTATGGCAAGAGGGTCATACCGCGCACCGTACGCTTGAAGAGGCCGAGGAGCGTACAAGGCTCATGCTCGAAGTCTACCGTGCGTTCGCGGAAGAGGAAGCCGCTATGCCAGTCCTTGTTGGACGCAAGAGCGAGAACGAGAAGTTCGCAGGCGCATTACGCACCTATTCAATCGAGGCACTGATGGGCGATGGTAAAGCACTACAAGCTGGTACAAGCCACAACCTCGGCACTAACTTTGCTAAAGGCTTTGATATCCAATACCTTGACTCTGATAGTCAACGTAAATACTGTGCCACCACGAGTTGGGGTATGAGTACACGTATGATTGGTGGTGTCATCATGATGCACGGTGACAAATCGGGCTTGATTCTTCCACCCCACATCGCACCCTATCAGACCGTAATTATTCCAATTGTGCGTAAAGATGCAGAAAAGTCAGCCGTTGGTGAGATGGTTGAACGCGTGCAAAAAATGCTCAAAGGTAAGGTACGTTTCAAGACTGACAACAGCGAGAACACACCCGGCTGGAAATACAACGAGTGGGAACTACGCGGCGTCCCTGTTCGCATGGAGATTGGACCGCGCGATGTACAAAATAACAGCGTCATGTTAGTGCGTCGTGACAATCGTGCTAAAGAAGTTGTCTCGCTCGATGTCCTTGCAACTCGTCTTCCCGAACTGTTAGAGGAGGTACAGAAAGCACTTTTCCAACGAGCCGTCGAGTTCCGTGAACAGAACATGCACTACACAGAGAGCTACGATGAGTTCAAGCAAATCATCGCCGAGAAGCGTGGCTTTGTGCGTGTCAAGTGGGCCGAGGATAGTGCCGCAGAACAGGCCATCAAAGAAGAGACGAAGGCTACCCTGCGCGTGATTCCGCTTGACCAGCCCGAAGGTGGCGTACAGGGTACGTGCATCTACACAGGCAAACCGGCGACTTGTGAAGCCATATTCGCTCGCGCATATTAAACTCCTGTACGGGTCTGCTTAAGCACACCCATCTTACATTGAATGCTGAACATGGGTGTGCTGAAGCAGATCCGTACAGAATATATGGAAAAGAGACACACATGATTACATACAATGATTTTGAGAAGGTAGATATTCGTGTTGGCAGAATTATCAAGGTGGAGGATTTTCCGCAGGCACGTAAACCCGCCTACAAATTGGTGATTGATTTTGGCGCGGAGATTGGAACAAAACGTTCGTCGGCACAGGTCACGCAACACTACACAAAAGAGTCTTTGCTTGGTATGCAGGTTGTGTGCGTCGTAAACTTTCCTTCAAAACAAATTGGGCCATTTATCTCGGAAGTATTGACGCTAGGCTTGCCCGATAGCGATGGAAATGTTGTGTTGTTGAGTCCGACAGCAGAAGTGCCGCTTGGCGGGAAAATGTTTTAAGGAGTCGCATATGAACACTACATTGTCATTATACCCACAGGGATTTCGTTCATGTGCCAAAAACGTTGGTATTAAGGACGAGACATATGATTTCACAGTAATTGCCTCAGACGTTCCTGCTTCTGCTGCTGCAATGTTTACGCAAAGCCGCTTTTGTGGTCCATCCGTTATCGTGGGTCGTGAGCAGGTACGGAATGGGCAACTTCAAGCATTTGTTATTATGAGCAAAAACGCAAATGTTGCGACAGGTGAGCAGGGCCTAGCGAATGTACGCGAAGTCGTTCATCTTGTGGCGGCAGAACTAGAAATTGCAGAGCAGAATGTGCTTGTTTCTTCTACGGGAGTAGTCGGGCGCCAGTTGCCTATGGAACGTATTCGCCAGGGCATACAAGGGCTGAAATCCGAAATGCATGTAGGCGAGCTTGAACGCTCGGCACAAGCGATTATGACGACGGATACACGTCCTAAGATACATTCTTGTCGAGTTGGAAACGCTGTACTTGTGGGCATGGCAAAAGGTTCTGGAATGATTGAGCCAAACATGGCAACTATGCTCAGCTATTTTGTGACTGATGCACAAATAGCTCCCGACACTCTCAACGCGATGTTGAAAGAAGCTGTTGCAGTTTCATTCAACATGCTGAGCATAGACACTGATACAAGCACGAGCGATACAGTTGCGATTATAGCAAATGGCGCAGTAGGTGACGTAGACCTTGTGGAGTTTGGGCAGGCGTTGCGCACAATGGCGATAGAGCTTGTGAAGGACCTTGCACGCGATGGTGAAGGGGCGACAAAGTTGTTAGAGGTCGTCGTAGAGCAAGCGTCATCATTTGAGCAGGCAAAACGAGTCGCCAAGGCTATTGTGAACTCGCCGCTCGTCAAAACGGCGGTCTTCGGTGCCGACCCAAACTGGGGACGTGTCGCAATGGCAATCGGTAAATGTGACGAGCAACAAGACATTACTCCCGAAAAGGTATCAATTGCCTTTGGCGATATTCTTGTATACGACGGAAAAAGCCTTGGCGAAGATAACTTAGCTCAATTGGAAGCATACTTGCAAGGGACTGAGATCGTTATTATTGTTGGGTTAGGGTTGGGAAAAACAAGCGCAATAGTGTGGGGTTGCGACTTATCCTACGAGTACGTTCGCATCAACGGCGAATACACGACGTAATAATTGGTGCACCTCCCAAGTAATGAGGGAATTGGGTAGGGACCGATTTATCGCGTCCTCAGCACGAGCGAAGCAATGTGCGCGTCCTCTTGTTACTTACTATATGCACCAATAATAAATATTTGCAAAAAGAATAGATGCATAGGAGGAACTATTATGTCTATGCGAACATTCACTGCTGTTGTATACAATAGAAGATGAACTCTACGTTGCTGAGTGTCCAGAGGTAGGTACTGCAAGTCATGGTGATACAATCGAAGAAGCTGTTGCTAGCCTAAAAGAAGCTACTGAACTCTATCTTCAAGAGTTTCCTATGCCCAATGTTGGTCGTCCTCTCGTAACCACATTTGAAGCAACATATGCCGCCTAGACTTACTTCACAATAATTACAATTGGCAGCGTTGTCACTGAGTCTATTGCAACATGCTGGTTGCCCGCATTTACATACATACCTGTGGAGGCACCACCATCGAGGTTCAACGCTGTTTTAAGTGAGAGGTCAGAGGAAGCGAGAATGTCGGCGAGTTCATCAAGCGAGAAGGCCGAGCCAGGGCTGGCGATGAATAAAAGGCGACCCTGTGTATCTTGCGCTACGATGGTGCGGCGTTGACTCGCGGCATTTGCGCTAAATTGTGTACGCTTGCCATTTATCATCAACATAGGCGAGGATTGCGTTGCTTGCTGTAACTGCTCATTATTTGGATCGTATGGCTGCTGGTTGAGTGAACGCAATTTGACATTTCCTTGTGTGTCTACAGAGATCATGCCACCAAAGCCATTGTACGAGGTCCCGTATGCCTGTCCATCGGCAATAACAAGACCTGTTGCCGCGTTGTTCTGGTCAAAGTACCCACCGTTAATAATAGCCGTTGCTTGTTCTTGCTTCATCCATTCATCCATTGCTAATGGTTTTGCGGGTTGATAGCCGATTTTGAGATGCACCTTAGTAAGATCGAAGCGCATAATTGTCACTGTGTCTTCATTGTTTCCTGGACTTTTCCAGTCTTCATAGCGTATCTGGACTCCAGGAGAGGCTGTAACCCATTGGTTGAGTGTAGGTGTTCCTCCCGAAGAAGTTGTCGAGACACTGGGCGTTCCATTGTTATTAGATGTCACTGTGGAAGAGAGACCACATGCGAGTAGTGTTCCTGATAGTAATAAAAAAAGTAGACATATTCTATAGAAGTTTTTAGGAAGCATTATAAAATCTCTTTATTCTTATGAAGAACATGAGAAGTTAAAGCTGTTTAGGCACCCCAGAAAAAGCTTGAACATATCGTTTATTATTTTTTTATTACAGGACAAACCTAAAAT
>CAXUIS010000120.1:0-14720 GCA_964250915.1 uncultured Ktedonobacteraceae bacterium
TTGCCCCAGCCACATCAAGATTGACAGACTAGTAGGGACCGATGTATCACGTCCTCGTCGGCTTGTAATTGCTAGAAGGACATGATAATGCAAATGAACGAATACACTTCGGAAGAGATGTATGTAGGCAAACGCGAAGAGGGTGTGCTAAAGCAGACCCGTACAGGAGCTATGGATGGTTGCAGGAGTAGGGTGGAAGTCCTGTACGGGTCTGCTTTAGCACACCCTCTTGAGGTCCTCCTTTCTACAGAGATGGGAATATTGTCTCATTAGAATAGGTCTCGTATAATAACAAAAACGATGACTGTAAAAGCGTGAAGCGAAAGAAAACAGAATGACCTCACAACCCTCTTTAGCAGATGTTATCACGAGTGCGACTACTTATCTGAGCGATATTGACCCTATCATGGCAAAGGCGATTCAACGTGTTGGTCCATGTACACTTGTGCCGAATCCTGATATTTTCGAGGCATTGATTGATGCCATCATCTCACAGCAAATTTCTGTGAAGGCCGCAGACACGATGGTCGCGCGTTTACGCAATGTGGCACCTGGTGCGGTACTCACTCCTGATTCACTTAGCACATTTCAGCACGAAGACTTGCGCGCATTAGGCTTCACAACTCCAAAGTCGAACTACATTCGTAACCTTACGGAGCAGGTAGTTAGTGGTCAGCTCGATCTTGCCGCGTTACCCTTGTTAGACGATGAGACTGTCATCAGTAAACTAACAGCTTTAAAGGGTATTGGGAGGTGGACGGCTGAAATGATTCTGATCTTTTCGCTGACTCGCCCTGATGTCTTGCCCGTTGACGACCTGGGCTTTGTTGAAGGGGTTCGCGTGGCCTATGCATTGTCTACCCGCCCGACACCAAAGGAGATGCGTACACGTGGTGAACTGTGGAGACCGTTTCGCACATTTGCAACGTGGTATATGTGGGCGGTGCGTCGCGCTGACCTGCAACAAAGTACTCGTGAACGCACACGTATTGTCTCTTTGTAAATATGATAACATAGAAAAACATGATGGATACACCTGAAAACTATTATGCTGTGCTGGGCGTATCAGTAGACGCTGACAACGATACACTAAAACGAGCATACCGCCAACTGGCGCGCCGATTCCATCCCGATCTCGCGGGTGCTGCCAACCCGAATGCTGCAACAGAGATGAAACGTATCAACCGGGCGTATGCGGTATTGAGCGATCCTGAAAAGCGGCAAAGTTATGATGTGGTAATCGGAGGCGTACTCGATTTTCGTAGAGGAACACGTCCACGACCACAGCCACATACATTTAATCCTGCTGAAGATATGGCCTTCGATGGGTTGAGCATTTTCAGCACAAAAGGGCTACTGCATGCAGGTCCTGTCGTTCATTCAGCACTCGGCGTGATCTCCGCGCTTAGCAGCGCATCATCCGTCAACGGGCCTCTGCTTGCTGCCGGTTCGCTTGATGGTAAAGGGAACGTGTGGCGACTGGCGAACGACATGCCAAACACTCTCGTACGTTTTGAAGCTGATCCTGTGTTAACGATAGAATCGTTGCGAGAACTTCGTTTCTCTTCCGCAGGGAGTTTGCTCGGAGGCTGGGGACGCCTCGCCCTGCACGTCTGGGATGCTGTGAGTGGAGAACGTTTGTGGAGTCACTCGCTTCTGCAACGCGCGGTCTCGGCCCATTACTCACTTGATATGACCTTGAGCGTGGAAAGCAATGGCACACGTCAGGTCAGAATGGCACTACCATTACAAGGCGAGGACCCGCGCTCACCGCGTTCATTAGGTGTACGAGGTACAGATGTGTTAACGCATGTCATGGGAGCACCAAATGCGAGTCTGGTTGATCTAGCGATCTGTGCGGAAGAGAACGTTGAAAGGCGACAGTTCTGGGCTATTCGGCATCGGGCCTTGTCACGAGATGCACACACTCTAGTTACGCTTTCCTGTGCTCATGTGCCCGACGAGGTGCAAGAGATGGCGATAGTTCGACGCTGGGACCTGCGTGCACGTACACGACAAGGTTCACCACGTCCTCATATCGAGGCATCTGTACTTGTTGGACGATGTGCTGATTGCACACCTCCTTATGTTGCAACGCCTGATGCAACCGCGATTGCCTTTGTCTATATGGGCCAAAAGCTACGTATTTGTGATACACATACAGGGACGTATAGCGAACTACCGATTGGTACAATGGGCAGTAGCTCGAAATTGGCACTCTCGCCTGACGCACAATTTGCTGCCGTGGCACGTGAGGATAGCGAGGTGAACGAAGGTGTGGTCGATCTTTGGTCAATCGCAACGGGTCAGATTGTGCAAAAGTTTTATCATCCCTGGCAGATTAGTGCGTTACATTTTGCTGATAAACAACTTTATATAGCACTCACTGATGGTACGGTTCAGACATGGCATTAGAGGTCATGTTATCCGTTGCTATTACACGAATTATTCGTTGATTACATAGATAGAAGTTATTTTTTCTATTTTATATTTCTGGTACGCAGCACGCAGGAAGGCAAGGTTGGGTTTTATGCGTATTTCGGTAGTTGTTCCAGTGTACAACGAGGAGAAGACGGTTGCACAAGTATTAACGCTTCTTTCACAGGTCTCACTCGACATGGAAGTGATTGTGGTCGATGACGCGTCCACGGATCGCACATGGGAAATTTTGCAGGAGCTACGGCGGCAAGAGCCATTTAGTTCGTATCGCTTCGTTCGTCACGAACACAACCAGGGAAAAGGTGTAGGTTTACGCACCGGCTTTGGTTTAGTGAGCGGCGATCTCGTGACGGTGCAAGATGCGGATATGGAGTATGATCCGCAAGAACTTCCGTCATTAGTACGTAAATGGGAAGAGGGGCGCGCTGCCGGAACAGAGAAGGTAGCGGTCTATGGCTATCGCAATCTTGCACCACAAAAATTTACCACGCGTTGGGGCAATCGTTTCTTAACAGGTGTCACGAATCTCCTGTTTGGTTGCCATATTCACGATATGGAGACCTGTTACAAACTTATGCCAGGGGAGGTTGCGCGTGCGTTACCAATGACTGGTCGTCGGTTCGAGATCGAGCCAGAGATCACCTCATGTATTCTGCAAGCTGGCTATACTATCCTCGAAGTGCCCATTAGCTATAGTCCACGTGTCGAGAAAAAGCTTGCACCGTGGAAAGATGGCTGGCCCGCACTCGCAATGCTATTTCGCCGTCGCTTCGGTAAGCCTTTTCAAATTCCCGAACGTATTGCAGAACCTGTTGCTGCTACCTCTGCCATCTCGCGTAATATTGGCGCGTAGGGACCGATGTATCGCGTCTGAGGGAAGGGGAGGTGGGGCAATACGTCTGCGATGATAGTTTCTTCCCTCAACGTGTTCCCCCAAGCCCCACCCAGCACGTGATACATCGGTCCCTGCCACATCCGAACGATACCATATTGGAGAGAACGTCATGCCTCCTAACATTCTTGTAACACAAAAAATACCTGATGCTGCATATCCTCTTCTAAAAGCAGTTGGCACAGTGGATGCGAACATGGAAGAGGGACGTATCTGGTCGCCTGACGAGTTGTTGCAGAGGGCACCAGGACACGACTATATTCTGTGTCTTGTGACTGATGCCATAAATGCACAGTTGTTAGAGGCATGCGCTCCATATGTAAAGCTGATAGCGAATATGGCGGTTGGCTACAATAATATCGATGTAGCTACGGCTCACCGACTTGGTATTGTGGTGACAAATACGCCAGGAGTGCTTACCGATACGACTGCTGATTTAGCTTTTGGCTTATTGCTCGCCACAGCACGGCGTATGGGTGAGGCTGAACGTTACTTGCGTGCAGGAAAGTTTACTGGTTGGGGGCCTTTACTGTTATGTGGTACTGATGTGCATGGGGCCACACTTGGTATTCTTGGCGCGGGCCGTATTGGTAGGGCAATAGCACGTCGGGCGTATGGCTTCGATATGAAGATGTTGTACTATAATCGGCACCGCCTATCGTTAGAGGAAGAGAAACAGTACTCGCTCACATACGCATCGCTTGACGAGGTGTTGCAGCAAGCCGATTTTGTGAGCATTCATACACCGTATACACAAGAGACACATCATCTGATTAGTGAACGTGAGCTAGCATTAATGAAACCTGAGGCCATGCTGATAAATACCTCGCGTGGTCCGATTGTCGATGAAAAGGCTCTTATCTACGCATTGCAGCATGGCATCATAGCTGCGGCTGGTCTGGACGTGTTCGAGCGTGAACCTGCCGTGGAACCAGAACTTCTGACAATGGAGAACGTCGTCCTTTTACCTCATATTGCGAGTGCCTCGCTCAAAACACGGACACGCATGGCAACAATGGCAAGCGAAAATATTGTTGCTCATGCGAAAGGTCAACAGCCTCAGAATGTTGTCAATCCTTGATATTTTCTCTCTCCTTGCGTTTTTTTAGCTGCACTCCAAAAAAATGATAAATATGTTAAATGTAATGATAACATAGGTTCTTCTTTATGTACGTATTTTCTGGCATACTTAGTACAGGAAACTAATGTTGTTGAAACGAACGGACCAACGCAAGGAGTTACAGTATGATGCAACATGTGACGTATCATGTAGAGGAACCCCGCGCCGAGCTAGAGCGCAACAATGACACAATCTTGCATTTCTCATTACAGGATGCCTTGCCGGAGGGTCATATGTTCGCTTTGAACACGGCACTCGGCACATTCTCGTACTTGTCTGTCAGCGATGGTATTCCACGCTTGAAAGAGCAGCAGCAGTTCACACGCGGTGAGATGAGTATGTTGCTTCCATTATTGGAGTCATATCCCTATTATTGTCCCTATGAAGTATTATTCGCCAGCTTCTACAACAATGATACGAGTGAGGAGCTTGTCGAGCAATGCCGCAACCACCTACAAAAAGCTGTCGATGATGGTGTGTGGGATCAGGAGATGCGCCCCGTGCGTACTCTGCTCTCGCGCACACGCTTCAAAGCGCGCGCCCTTGGCATAGATATACTTTCCATCCTGGAGACTGGCTATATACTACGTTTCTTACCCTCGTTAAAACGAAGATAAGTTCTTGAGTTGTCCAACGTAACTGCGAAATAATCCAGCGTCGTCACGTCCATGACGACGCTTCTCACACTGGGTGGCCTTGCCTAGGAAGAGGACAAGCCTGATCCTCAATTTAGCTCTCTAAATCGTGGAGTCAATGACTTATGGCCTAGGCTGCATGGCCTACTGCAGCAATGGCGGTCCAGATAACCTGAGATATTTCATGCACAGGTTTCGTTACCTATTATTTATGGCTGCGATTTCTAAGTGTGCGTTGTATCTTCGTCATTTGTGTCCTAGAAAGGACGAACTGGCGAATCTGCTCCCCTCGAAGCAAAGCGATCAGCACACCAGTGCCCACTCCAAGCACCAACCCTCCGAGGATTATTCCAGTTCTCACCATGTTGCTGTTTTTAGGCGTTCCGAGCTGAGCCTGTGGTGGCGAAACTTTTACCGCACTATCCTGTTCTTGTTTCCTTGCACGACGAAGCGTCTCTTCGTCGTCGATGGCTACCGTTTCAGGATGCGCTTCCTCTGCAAGAGGAGATTGCTCAGGGGCGACATCGCTTTGTACAACGGGAGCGACACTCGACTTCTGCTCGGTTACTAGAGCATCTTGGGCAAGAGGCATTACAATTGGCTTCTGCTCAGTCACTGCCTCTTGTTGCACAGTTGGAGCGACACTTTGCTTCGTCACTGCCTCTCGTTGTACAGTTGGAGCGACACTTGATTGCTGCTTAGTGACTTGCTCAGGCTGCAACTTATCTACCCCTGCCTGTACACTCTGCGTGGTTACAGGTTCTTTACGTGGTTTAAGTGAACGAGGCTGATGAAAGTCTTCTTGCGTCTTTGAGGCAAGTTGTGCAGCAAGGTATGCCTGATGAGAGGCCACAGCTTGATCCCACGCTGCTTTCTGTTTGTCGAGGTCATATGCTTGAGATGCATCGCTTCCAGGTTCCGTGAAGGCTCCACTCTGGCGCATAATCTCATGTGCTTCCCGCTCACGACCATCAGGTCGGACCGAAATCACTGTGTGTCCGGCTTTGACTTCCTGCACATAGTAGCTCGCCTGCTCATGAGGAACTCCTAAGTTCTCCAAATCCCTCTGCAGGTCGATTCCCTCGTGTCCATGCATAGCGATACCGATCTGGTCATAGCCAAATCCTGCCTGTCTGAGTGCTTCAAGTGCATGCTTTGCCTGCGCTTCGTATCGAAATACGTCGGCAACAATAGAGAGATCAAGTGTCATTATCTATACCCTTTCTTTCTAGGAAGAGATCATCAATACAATTGCTTCCTTTTACGACACAATAAGAAAAAGAGAAAAACAGGTTTTCGAGAAACGATACTTTTAGCGAGAGTAAACTTCTTACTTATTGGATACCATTCATACAGAAAACTTAGTATTCATAGTCAAGAGAGACACGTCGTATAAGGCCAAAAAGTTTCATTTATACTGAAGCACGTACTTTTGGATTTCTACAAATTTCCATAGATATTTTTCAGTTTTTTCTTCTAATATTTAGAATTTATTTTATTATAACATGATAAGATTACACGATAAGCGAAACTTGTTTCTACTATTATTCGTGCCACTATTGAAGTTGAGAAGTGCTTTCAACAGTGTGTTCTTTACTTAGTGATCTTATTCTTCTATGTTGTTGAATGCGCCCTATCTGCATTCAAGTCGAAAAGGAGTTTCTTGTGAACATTCTTACCGCCGTCATTCTTTCCTTTCAAGCGGCACTAGCATTGCTCTTCGAGTTTGTGCCACGGTTGCTCGGTTTCCTGGTGATTCTGCTCATTGGCTGGCTTGTAGCTTCCGCGCTTGCAAAAGCCATCACCTTTCTTCTACGAAAAGTTGGCTTTGATCGTATCGCCGACCGCATCGGTCTGTCCCGTCTTGGGCAGCAGGCTGGAATCAAGACCGATGCCGCCGATATCCTTGGCAAGCTTGTCTATTGGTTCGTTTTCCTAATATTCTTGGTGCCAGCAGTAAACGCACTTGGCTTAACTACCGTGAGCGATTTGCTTGGGCGTGTCATCGGCTACTTACCCAATGTATTCGTAGCCATCCTGGTTCTCTTTTTGGGTACATTGGCGGCAACTCTCGTTGCGGACATCGTGCGTGGTGCTTCGGCAAGTGCGAACGTTGGCAATCCCAATCTCTTCTCAAACATCGCCCGCTATGCCATTCTTGGCTTTGTAGCCATCGTTGCGCTTGAACAGTTAGGAATTGCTACCTCGTTGTTGAACATTCTGTTCACTGCGATTGTTGGTGCTGCCGCTCTTGCCGCAGGTTTGGCCTTTGGTCTTGGTGGACAGGATACTGCACACAGGTATCTGGATCGTACTGAGAGTGCTGCGAGTCAAGCTGCTACGCAAGTACAGGCACAGCAAAGCATCAATCAGGCACAAACACTTCCACCTGCATCACGTCCAAACGTGCCACGAGGTAGATAAGACATCGTACCCGTTACATTTATAGTGAAGGTTGATACCATTGTTATTCGTGAGGAAGAGCGTTCTATCGAATGTTCTTCCTCACTTTAAAGCAAAAAGAATTTTTATAAAGCAGAACAAGGATGCGCCCTTATGATAAATAATACGAACGAGAATGAAAAGAAACGGCGTGAGGTCTGGATTGCTCTTTTAGGAGCAATTTTTCTTGGCTCGTTTTTGATCTTTGGTGGTTGTCAAGCGCAGATTTTTCCAGGATTGAATGCTGCTGCGCAAGGGTCTCTTTTTCCCGTTGCTACCGCTACCGTTCCTGCAACAGCAGCACCAGAACCAACGGTGACGACTGTGATCATTCCAACCGCAACGGCTGCATCAGTTGCACCAACGGTCCCCGTACCTGTTCACGAAGCCCCACTAGTTGTGCCATTTGCTAGTCGAGAGGGCGTGACAAGTACACAGTCCTACTCAGGACCAACATCTGTAACCGTGAGTGGGTCAGGACAAGCACAAGGGAAACAGTTTTCTGACGCGTTCTACCTATATACGGATGCAAAAGGAAAAGCTATTCCTCCTGTGCATCCAAAGGTCAATGGATTGCTCTGCGTCGATAGTAAACCGATAGACAGCTATGTGTTGACGATTCCTGCGTATAACCCAACGCATGTTTATCCCCTATCGCTCAATGCACCAGGGGGACATCTCAAGTTCGGTGTGTGTGATGTACCACAAAATTTTGGTGATAACACAAACTCGTTTACGATTGCCTTTGATTAGGTATATAATAGCCTTTGCCTTCACAGATACTACATGTACGTTTTATGCCGGAGCCATGACATGATGCACAAGGCTTAGATGAAGTGGTGAAGCCATAGGATACAGTTGTGAATATACCTCGACCTTGACAGTCAAAGCAGAGTATAACGCCACTACCCTGACAGGTATTGCAGCGCGTATACTGTAATGTGTTCTGGTCACTTTGCGACATAGTGCAAATCTCTTTAAAAGTCATTTCTCCCCATACAGGAGTATTCTAACTGGCTAACAAAAGAAGAAGATGTCGTGTTATTTGCAAGAGTTTTATTAGTGCAAATAACACGACATCTTCTTTCTACCTACAAAGTGTACTAGAGTCCAATCGTGACGGTTTTGGTCTCAAGGTAGTTGTTGAGAGCCTCGTGTCCCATCTCTCGGCCCCAACCACTTTGCTTGAATCCGCCAAATGGTAAGGCTGCATCGAAGACGCTGTAACAGTTCACCCACACAGTACCTGCACGGAGCAGTTTCGCAAGCTTGTGAGCCTTGCTTATATCGCGTGTCCAGACACCAGCAGCAAGACCATATACTGTGTTGTTTGCGGTTGCAGCAATTTCATCGAGGTCGTCAAATGGCGTTGCGACCACGACTGGTCCAAAAATCTCTTCCTGGACTATCTTCATTTGCTCATTCGCGTTTACAATCACTGTAGGCTGGACAAAGTAGCCACGCTCACCCGAACGCTGACCACCAGTAACTGTTTTCGCACCTTCGGATACACCAGATTGGAGATAGCCTGTAACGCGTGCCAACTGCTCATCAGAAACAAGAGGTCCCATCTGTGTTGATGGATCAAAGCCAGGGCCGACCTTAATATTTTTTGCCTGCTCTGCTACTCCCTCGACCACTTGATCGAAAATGCTCTTATCCACGAAAAGACGCGAGCCTGCACTACAGACTTCACCCTGATTAAAGAAAATCGCGTTTGCGGCACCTGCAATAGCAGTTTGCACATCTGTATCTTTCAAGATAATATTAGGTGACTTGCCGCCAAGTTCGAGTGTGACTTTCTTAAGGTTGCCCGCCGCCGCTCTCACGATCATCTTGCCCACTTCGGTTGAGCCAGTGAACGCAACCTTGTCAACATCATCATGAGCCGCAAGTGCTGCACCAGCCGTCTCACCATAGCCTGGGACGATGTTGACGACACCTGCTGGGAAACCCGCTTCCATGAAAAGTTCACCCAGTCGCAGTGCTGAAAGTGGTGTCTGCTCTGCTGGTTTTAGCACAATGGTACAGCCAACGGCCAGTGCCGCGCCCAATTTCCAAGCGGCCATCAGTAATGGGAAGTTCCAGGGAATGATCTGACCAACCACGCCTATAGGCTGACGCAACGTGTAGGAGAAGTAGTCGCCAGGTACTGGAATGGTGTTGCCCTCAATCTTTGTTGCCCAGCCCGACATATAGCGGAAATGATCGATAGTCAAAGGAACATCGGCAGCACGTGCAAGCGTGAGTGGTTTGCCGTTGTCAAGTGACTCAAGCTGCGCGAACTCGTCCGCGTTCTTCTCAATCAAATCTGCGAGGCGATAAATAAGTTGCCCACGTTCGGATGGTGACATTTTAGCCCAGGGACCTGTCTCGAAGGCACGCCTTGCCGCTTGTACCGCACGGTTAATGTCTTCTTTGTCGCCTTCGGCTACGTTTGCCATAACCTCGCCTGTCGCAGGATTGTAGACAGGGAACGTTTTGCCGGAGGCAGCGTCAGCCCATTGTCCATCAATGAGCAGTTTACGGGAGCCTGAAATGAACTTGTTTACTTCGGGGGATACTTGAACAGCGGTGTCAGAAATAGCCATGTATGTTCCTCTCTTTGTGACCAATGCAATAAAGCCTTAAAGCTTCTTGCCTTACTTGCGGACGCACTTTTCCCCTATTCAACGGTGAATAGAGGGATACTAAGTCGATACAGGTGTTTATCAAAAACACAACGCCACAGGAACGAACACTAAATGAGCGTCATTCATAAATATCCAGATGCACCACTGGACAAATACTCATTTCTGTCCTGATGAAATAGTACTTGATGAATGATTAATCATAAATTGAGTATAATCAGAAAAACAGGCTAAGTCAAGGGTATTTTCAGTACGATTTCAAGTCACGTCTTGACATCTCTTTCTGCTTACATCTATACTCACTAGAGTTATATTCATTGCATGAGTATGAAACATAAGAGAGAATAGTATGCCATACCATGCTGGGGAGATTGCGGTACAAGCGTACGTTGGTGTGCAGACAGAAGCTTCTCGCATTGGAAATATTCTTATGCCAGATATTTCAGCTTCTGCACAGAACTTTCTGATCTCACAAAATATGCTTGTTGTTTCTACGGTTGACGCACAAGGGCGAGTGTGGGCATCTTTATTAGTAGGTGAACCCGGCTTTATTCATATTGTCGATGAAACTATGCTAGAGATTAATGCCGTACCACGCCCAGGCGACCCACTTAACGAGAACCTATTTTCTGGTGCGCTCATTGGGATGGTTTCGCTTGATCCAGCTAATATGAAGCGTGTACGCATCAATGGACGTGTTGTAGAGCGAGCGGAACGGTTAGTTGTGCGTACCGAACAAGTCTATTTCAACTGTCCAAAGTATATTCAACGTCGGGAGCTTACTCCTCGTCTTGTTGCAAGTGAGCCTGCTCCCTCCGTCTTGCAAATTGGGAAACTTTTCGTACATCAACAGCAATGGATTAGAAAATCTGATACCTTTTTCATAGCAAGTATCAATCCTGAAAGTGGTGCGGACGCATCGCATCGTGGTGGGTATCCAGGCTTCGTACATATTGTTGGAGAGAACCTATTATTATTTCCCGACTATAAAGGAAACATGATGTTTCAAACGCTTGGCAACCTTGCTGTTGATCCCCGCGCAGGTCTACTCTTCGTTGATTTTGAGCAGGGCCACACATTGCAACTCACTGGCAAAGCAAGCATTATTTGGGATGAGAAACTTATTGCGTCGTTGCCGGGAGCGCAACGCTTGGTACTATTTGAAATTGCCAGCATTATTGAAAGTAATGCTGGCAACACAATTCGTGGGCAGTTTATTCAGTATTCGCCCTACAATCCAGCCTGATATTTTTTATACAGGTGAAAATGCAGCAAGTAAAAATGCAGGGAGACCCCTTGCGGTCTCCCTGTTTCCACTATGAGACCTGCAAGACAATGCGTCCACGACCATGACCACTTTGGCTAAGTTCTTGGGCTTGTGCTGCCTCACTCAGTGGGAATGTTGTGCCAACAATAGTTTTCACATGGCCTTCCTCAATAAGCTGAGCGAACTTGCTTAAAAGTTCGTCAGAGACTTGTGCAGAAAAGCGACCAGTACGTATCCCCAGCTCTTTGGCCTTTGCTTCATCTGGCTGACCCGCGATTGTAATAAGCGTGCCACCGCGTTTAAGTGTGGGCCATACACCATTGAGTGCAGCACCACCAACGGTATCAAGCACAAGGTCTACATCATGTACTTCGTCTGTAACGCTCGTCTTTGTGTAGTCAACGACAGTCTCCGCACCTAATGAACGAACAAAATCTACGTTATGTGTCGAGGCTGTACTGATTACGTGTGCCCCTTTCCAACGAGCAAACTGAACTGCGAAAAGACCAACACCACCTGCGCCCCCAAGTACAAGTACTCGTTGACCTGCTTGCAGGTTTCCATGATCAAAGAGGCCCTGCCATGCCGTTGTCGCGCCCACAGGAATAGTTACTGCCTCATCAAAACTTAGCGATTTTGGCTTAAGTGCCAGGCTAGTCGCGGATGCTATTCCATACTGCGTATAGGAACCCTGCGAACTTCGACCAAAAACTTCCTGACCAACCTGAAATGCTGTCACACCGGGACCAACCTCTTCTACGACACCTGCGAGATCAGCACCTGGTACATAAGGAAACTTCTGTTGCATAAAATCCTTCATAGCACCAGAACGTATTTTCCAGTCAACCGGATTGACACCTGCTGCATGCACTCGTACTAATACTTCGCCAGCTTGTGGCTCCGGTCGTGCAATCTGCGCCAGTTTGAGTTGGTCTGCATCACCATATGCGTGAACCTGTATAGCGGAAATGGTTTGTGTTGACATAGTTGTAAAATCTCTCTTTTCTGTTTTGGAGTAGATAGAGGATGTTTCGTATCCTATATGAGAGCAACACCTACAGTGTGTGAAGATATTCCTTTAGATAAAAGTGAATGTAGTCTTTGCGTTGTTATTCTTGCAGGCATCTTTTCTGTTTATTGCTTATTCATCCCCAAAAAGGTTGACATTTCACACCTTCTTCTCTATAGTTCAAGAAAGGTATTTTTTTTGTATAATAGATATACTAAAAGCCACTGAAGAACATTTTTCAATAGAGAGCCAGCTAAGGGGAGTGACGAATGACTACCAACTTTCAACCTTCAACGCCACCTGATCAGCCAGTGGTTCCTTCGATGTCTACAACGCCCCATGCGTCATCATATACGTCACCTTATTTGCCTGCCGGTGCTCCACCTTGGCCCACCACAGTGTTACAGAGACCCTTACCCGCAACTGGAAGTGCCTTCGATCCTGCCGCAGGCAAGATTGCCGAGCGGAAGTCGCGTTCGGTACGTAGCGCATTTATCGCGCTTAGCGTGATTGTATTGACGTTGCTTGTGGGTGTTGGGTTGACGTATGGTGTCCTGTACTTTAATGGGCAAATAGCAGCGAATACGCCAGGTCCATCACATCCCGTAACAATTGCGAAAGCGACAGTACAACCAACAGCAGGTGCGGCAAGTACCTCTACTCCGAGTACCAGTAGCAGTACCCTACCTACGCCGACCTCTTTTTCCACCATGAGTAGTGATCATCAGAAATCAATTGGTGTTCTCGTGAAGTATCCAAGTGATTGGATAGAAGAGCCGTCTACATCAACATCACAAAGTGGAACGGTGGTTGCCGTTTTTCATCCACAACAAGCACTTGGCATTGCTGTGTATGTTGGAAAATTCTCTGTCACGGCTAGTGGTGTAACTACTACGAGTGCTCTAAATCAGGGACTCATTGGCACAATTTACGGTGGTAATGGAAGTTCGGGTAACACCAACTTACAGGCCGTACAGTCATCGACTCCTCATCGCACAATTGCAGGCGAACAGTGGGACGAACAGGATGCTACGTTTTCTGACCCTAACAGTACGCTTATGCATGTTTCGAGCATCACTATTCGGCACGGTTCGTTCTTCTATAGTTTCATTTTTCAGACGCCAGATGTCTACTACAATGACGTAACACAGAAGTATGTACCGCCCATGCTTGACTCGTTCAAATTCCTCTCGTAAAGAACTGGTAATAGAAGGCTTACAATGGCTGATGCCCAGGTCGATATTTGAAGATTCGCGCCTGTGGAATAGCAGAAAGTAGCGTTCCACTAAATTCAAATACAAGTAGCGTTCTATTGCTCAATAAAGAACGAAAATTAGTATCAGGAGTCACTATGTTACGAAGAAGTATTTTTATACTTCTACTGCTTGCCCTTTTTTACAACTTGTAGCAGTACAACATCTAATGCGAAGAAAACGCTGATTTTGGAGGAGGAAGAGATGAATTCACACCAATTTTTTTCGTTATTGGAAAATTGGCTCCGAAAAGGAATACATTTTCATAAAATCATGTTATAATAAGGGAACGTTGTAGAGTAACGCTGTGAGTAGTCTGTCTATTGCAAGCCGCGCGATACACACGGAAGTAAGTTTTGTTGAGGGCGTATGCCCAGGAATCGAGAAAGAAAAACATGGCAACTGACCAGACATTGTATTGTCGCGATTGTAACCAGGAATTTGCATTCACCGTCGGCGAGCAGGAGTTTTATGCCAGCCGTGGGCTAACAAATGCTCCAAGTCGCTGTCCTTCATGCCGCGCGGCACGTAAGGCACAGATGGGCGACCGACAGGGTGGCGGCGGAAGCTACGGCGGAGGCCGCAGCGGTGGCTCACGCGAAGCACGTCAGATGTACACCGCGACATGCGCAAGCTGTGGCAACGAGGCTCAGGTACCCTTCCAGCCCCGTGGCGACAAGCCCGTATACTGCCGCGATTGTTATCAGGCACAGTCCCAGTCATCCGGTAGCAGCTACGGTGGTGGTCGTTCAAGCGACCGCGGTGAGCGCCGTTCACGCTGGTAGTTCTACTCTAGCACTGAAATGTACCAAGAAAGACGCCTGTGGCTTGCTGCAGGCGTCTTTCTTGTTCTATCGTCCATTGACATTTGCTCAAGTTTCGTGTATCGTTAGTATATACCTTCTTCAATAACATCCATTAGGAGATTCCGCGAGTGATAGTTTTTAACTAACCTGTACTTCCCATAGTAGACGTTACAATGCTAGTCATCTGTTCTTTATCCTAAGACAGGGTGCTTGGCACGGTGTACGCT
>CAXUIS010000121.1:0-14700 GCA_964250915.1 uncultured Ktedonobacteraceae bacterium
TCTTCTGCTATCATACCATGCCAAGAGGCTCTGCAAAAAAATCAATCACACCCTTAGGCAGTAATTCTATTGAATGTTCATTCAAAATATGTTAGTCTTTATGTACCGACGATTTCGACAGCTTCATGGACGACTGACGACAGCTATCATGTACGAAGTGCAAAGAAGGACAAGAGTACACATGGTCGCTAAAACCGCTCGCGGTATTCGCCGCGAGGAAATTATCGCCGCCGCAGATGATCTCTTTAGCCGCAAGGGATTTCACGGGACCTCAGTACCCGATATCGCTCGTGCCGCGGGCATCAGCACGGGACTCATTTACTACGTCTTCCCCAGCAAAGATGATATTCTACTCGCCTGTTGTGAAAAGACTGCGCTTATCCATCTTGACCTCTTCAAACAAGGGACCGATATTGCCAATCCCCTCGAACGCTTCGATTTCATCGTGCGCGAAC
The DNA here is from genome assembly GCA_964250915.1 of uncultured Ktedonobacteraceae bacterium. Taxonomy (GTDB): domain Bacteria; phylum Chloroflexota; class Ktedonobacteria; order Ktedonobacterales; family Ktedonobacteraceae; genus JBBQVS01. The sequence continues at coordinate 456 of CAXUIS010000121.1, forward strand.
TCTACAAAGACCTTGATCGTGGCTCAAAAGGCGTGCTGATTACCTACCGCGATAGTTCTACTCTTCCGCGTGAGGTGCGCCATCGTATCCTTGAGATGATTAAGCATCTGGATACTCAATTCCTGGCACTTTTTCAGGAAGGACAACGTATGGGCGTCTTTCGTCCCGATATCCTGGAACCCCGCGTATTAGCCGCAAACGTACTCGGACTCGGACACCTATGGGCACTTCAGAAAACCTGGCACTTTTTGCCCTCCATTGATCTGGAAACCTACACATCCGTTCAACTCGATTACTTTCATGCACAATTATTATCTCTGTAGATGTCGATAACGCTTTAGTATTTTTCAGGCAGAACGAGAAGACTAAGTAGCCTTCCTCAGCCTACTTGAAATCACGGTCAGCAAGCACTGCAAAGGAGCAACATCGTGGATTTTAGCTTGAACGAAGAACAAAAAATGGTTCAGCAGACTGTTCGTGAGTTTGTAAACAGAGAACTGCTTCCTCTGGAGGGCGATGTTCTACGTAACGAACGCGAAGGGCGTCCTGCTCTCGAACGCGAGAAAATTCGAGAGTTACAGCAGAAAGCCAGAGCTCAAGGCTTCTGGGGCATTAACACTCCTGAAGAGTACGGTGGAGCCAATCTCGGCCCAATCATGGGTGCAATTACAGCGATGGAGATATCGCGCACATTTGTGCCATTCAACTTCGGTGGGAATGCCGATAATATTCTCTACTACTGTAACGAGGAGCAGAAAAACCGCTATCTCATTCCAACAATCAATGGAGACCGTCGCTCCTGCTTTGCGCTCACTGAGCCAGGAGCAGGTTCGGACGCGGCGAACATTAAGATGCGTGCGGAAAAAGATGGCGACCATTATGTGCTGAACGGAGAAAAAATCTTTATCACAGGCGGTAACGAGGCTGATTTCGCTATGGTTTTTGCAGTAACCGATTCGGTGAAAGGCGGGCATGGCGGTGTGACCTGCTTCCTGGTGGACCGCGAGATGGGCTGGACATCTAGCTATATTCATACAATGGGTGATTGGGGGCCTGCTTCGCTGTATTTCGAGAATGTGCGTGTACCCGAAAAGAACATTCTGGGCGAATTGCATAACGGCTTCAATTTAGGAATGCAATGGATTGGCGCGGGCCGATGGCGCATTCCTGCTGGCGCGATTGGGACCGCCGAACGTGCGTTGCAAATGGCGATTGAGTATGCCAAGCAACGTGTTTCGATGGGTCATCCCATCGCCGAATATCAAGCCATTCAGTGGATGATTGCGGATTCATATGTAGAAATTGAGTCTACGCGTTGGCTTGTGCTCTACGCGGCTTGGCTGGCTGAGAATGGCAAGGACGGACGCCACGCCTCTTCGGTAGCTAAACTGCACGGTGCTGAAATGGCGAATCATGTGATTGACCGCGTGATGCAGATTTTTGGCGGTATGGGATATACGAAAGAACTGCCTATCGAACGCTGGTATCGACTAGTACGCCTGTATCGCATCTTTGAAGGCACAGACGAAATTCAGCGTTACATCATCTCACGTAACCTTTTGCGCGGTCACATAAAGGTTGGGGAGGCACTCTAATGGCGGCTCTCCGAGCAGCGATTGTGGGTGTAGCCGAGTCTGATCTTGGTCGCACCCCCGATAAAACTGTGCTGCAACTTCAGCATCAAGCAGCACGAACCGCCCTTGCCGACGCAGGACTTGGTTTTGACGATGTGGACGCCCTCTTCTGCGCTGGCGGTTGGGCTTGGTCCCCTAATTTGATGTTAGCTGAATATCTTGGCATCAGGCCCAAGTATACCGATTCGACAAACATTGGTGGTTCGTCCTTCGAGGCCCATCTTGGACACGCGGTAGCAGGCATCGAGGCTGGTCTGTTCGAGGTCGCACTGATCACCTATGGCAGCACGCAGCGTTCCGAGCGTTCGCGTGGGCGAGGCGGCTTTACCTATAAGCTAACCGAGCAGTTCGAGGCACCTTTTGGCCTGCCAACTCCTGTTGGGGCCTACGCGCTCGCGGCTACACGTCACATGTACGAGTATGGCACGACAAGCGAGCAACTGGCAGAGGTCGCGGTGGCAACACGTAAGTGGGCTTCGATGAATGAAAAGGCGATGATGCGTGACCCGATTACTATTGAGGATGTGCTGAATTCACGCTGGGTCGCCGAGCCTCTGCACTTGCTGGACTGTTGCCTGGTCACAGATGGAGGCGGTGCCGTCGTTGTAACCACCGCCGAGCGAGCACGTGATTTGCAGCATACGCCTATCTGGGTGCTTGGACACGGCGAGGCGCACACGCACAATACAATCATGAACATGCCCGATCTCGCTACTCATCAAGCAGCCGCTGCTTCGGGTCGGGACGCCTTCGCTATGGCCGGTTTGACTCCGGCTGATATCGACGTAGCCGAGATTTACGATTCGTTTACTATCACCGTCGTGATGACGCTGGAAGCTTTAGGTTTCTGTGGATGCGGCGAGGGTGGTTCGTTCGTCAGTGGACAGCGCACAGCTCCCGGCGGTCCATTTCCAATGAATACAAATGGCGGTGGACTCTCTTACTGCCATCCGGGTATGTACGGCATTTTCCTGCTCATTGAGGCGACACGACAATTGCGCGGTGAGTGTGGTCCACGTCAGGTGGAAGGTGCACGCATTGCGCTTGCCCACGGAACTGGGGGGGTGCTCTCGTCGGGTGCTACCGTTATATTAGGAAAGGACTGATGTGCTATGCCAGAACACATTCCAGCTTCTATGATTCAGCAGGATAGCGACTCGCGCCCCTACTGGGAAGGTCTGGCACAGGGCGAATTGCGCATCCAACACTGCAATGCTTGCTCAGAGGCCGTGTTCTATCCGCGTTCGATCTGCCCACATTGTCATGCAGATTCACTATCGTGGATTGTAGCAAGTGGCAAAGGTACCATCTACTCGTACACAGTCGCACATCAGGGCTTCGGTCCATTCGCGACGGACGTACCCTTTGTCATCGCTATTGTCGAGCTAGAAGAGGGTGCACGCATGATGTCACGCATTGTGGACGCTCCGCGCGAACGCGTTATGGTCGGTGCCGAGGTAAACGTGCTGTTCGAGAGTGTCGGCGAAGACTTGACACTACCATATTTTCGTCTGGTTGAGTAAGACTCACGGACGCCCACAAGGAGCTACCCTACTATATACGCCCCTTGTGTGCTCCACACGTCGTTGTATAGTAGGGTAGCCCCAGCCGCATTCGAGGAATGAGAAAGACAGTGGGCGTCCATCGTATTCTGGATCAATGTTGTTCGAGATATGCGAGGTACTAGATATGATGTCATCCCAGTATGTATCGCCAGAGCAACTTCGGCAATTTTTCTGTCCTCAAAGCATCGCTTTGATAGGCGCGACCGACAATTCGCGCTGGTCCATCTATACCTACGAAAATTTAAAAAACTATAGCTTCCCCGGCGCGATCTATCTGGTAAATCCAAACCGTGAAATTGTGCATGGACAGCAGGCGTATAAAACACTACGTGCTCTTCCTGAAGCGGTTGATCTAGCGTTCGTGATGGTCTCGACGCCGCATGTCCTCTCGATCATACAGGAGGCAGCGGAACTAGGCACGAAAAACTTTGTGATTCTGACTTCGGGTTTTAGTGAAATAGGCGAGGAAGGCACGAGGCTTGAACACGAAATCCTCACGTTCGCGCAAAATCATGGGCTAACACTACTTGGTCCAAACGGAAACGGTTTTATCAACATCACTAACCGAATTACGCCCTATGGCTTACCCATTATGCCACCGCTCAAGTCTGGTCCGGTAGGCGTAGTTCTGCAAAGCGGTGCATTAGCGAGCGCGGTGCTGGCTTACGCTCAGGGTCATGGTATCGGCCTGAGTCTTCTGGTGGCGATGGGCAACGAGACCATGATTTCAGTAACAGATGTGGTAGACTATTTGCTTGAGGAAGAGTCTACGCAGTCTGTCGCCCTTTTCCTAGAGAGCATTCGTCATCCTGACGAACTGCGCCGCGTGGCCGAGAAAGCTCGCACGTTACGCAAAACCATTGTGGCACTGAAGATTGGGAGTAGCGAAGCCAGTTCGCGTACCGCTATGGCTCATACTGGGGCACTCGTGGGCAACAACGCCATCAATGACGCTGCATTACGCCAACTCGGTATTATCCGTGTCAATTCATTGGAAGACCTGCTGACTACTGCGGGTCTAGCAGGGTACACTGCTCCACTGCCAGGACATAGAATGGGCGTAGTGACACCTTCGGGTGGTGCGTGCGACATCATCTCGGACTTAGCGGAAGAAGTCGGTCTGGTGCTACCAGAGTTCGCGCCAGAGACAACGAAAAAGCTACAAGCCATTCTGCCAGCCTTTTCAACCTGCCATAATCCACTCGATGTGACTGGCTACGTGGTCGTAGACTCGTCGATTCAACAGCGTTCGCTGGAAGTGGTGGTTAACGATCCCAATATAGATTTTGTGCTGAACCTGACAGCCACGGAGGGTGGGCGCGAGCCAACGCCGGAAATGCTGGCACTAATGCTACCCACATATGATAATCTTAACAGTGTTATCCGTGAGTCGCCGCGCCCAGTTCTGCTAACCTCCAACACGTGCATGGACCTTTCGCCTATGGCACGATTGGTCGTGGAGCGCACGGGTCTCCACTGGACCGCAGGCATGGAACACGGCCTGCGGGCAATTGGTTGCTTCCTCTGGTGGTCCGAGTTCATCAATTCCCCATCTGTCAAAGCGGAAACAGACACGCAGCCAACTGTCTCGCACGCTTCGTCGTTCAAGGGAAGTTGGTCTGAAGCTCAGGCACGTACGCTACTGAAACAAGCTGGCATTCCCACGATCCCCGCTATACTTGCCACATCCGCCGATGAAGCTACACAAGCTGCGCACGAAGTCGGTCTACCTGTAGTGCTCAAGATTCAGTCGCCAGACCTGCCCCACAAAAGTGATGTAGGTGGTGTTGCGCTCAATGTAGCCAGCGAAGAGGCAGTGCGCGAGGAATTTACAACCATGCTGACACGTGTACGAACAAGGCAGCCGAACGCCGAGGTCGAAGGTATTCTGGTTAGCCCAATGCGTCCGTCGGGTATTGAATTGCTGGTTGGCGTGGTACGCGATGAGCTATGGGGATTGGTGCTTACTGTAGGTCTCGGCGGCGTCTGGACCGAAATTTTGAATGACACGGCAGTACGCATCTTGCCAGTACGATACGAAGACATCGAAAAGATGCTCGGAGAATTGCGCGGCGCATCTGTACTACGTGGCGCACGTGGACAGGAAGGCGTGGATCTCCAGGCAGTAAGCGAGGTCATCTATCGTGTCAGTACGCTCGCACTCGCACTCGGCCCGCGACTGAACGCGCTGGAAATCAATCCGTTGCTGGTTAAGGGTTCGCATGTCGAAGCACTTGATGTACTGGTAAACTGGCTGGAATAACAGTACATGCTTGTACGCGATAAGTTTTGCAAGGAAAAGGAGGAAAACTACTGGCGACACTCACTCATCCAAAGTTGCACGCTGATTATCAACGTCACTCTTAGACTCGTTTTATGAATTTGTTAGTACACAGGAGTACTAGCTGACGGGCATCAAGGAGGTTTCTAATGAACAACACTCTGCAAATTGGACCTGGACACCGCTTTCTGGAGCATTATCCCACCAACAGCTGGCGCATCTGGTATCTTGCGCTAGCTGTAATCGCCACCATCATGCTTTACTACGAGTCGTATGTCCTTTCCTCTGTAGCACCTCTCATTTTAACATCGTTCAAGCTCAGCGTCTCAACTTATACGTTCATCTTGCTTCTCAGCAACTTGATCGGCGCCATCTCTGCCATCTTTGGTAGCCTATCGGACCGTATCGGGCGTAGCAACCTGATTGTTTATGGTTTGCTTATCACTGGTGTTGGCACCATCATCATGTCGTTTCTGAATGTGTTCTGGCTGTTCTTACTGGGTATCTGCGTATTAGGCTTTGTCGAAGGGATCATCCTGGTCGCCACACCTGCGCTGGTACGTGACTTCTCGCCCCGTTTCGGACGAGCACTCGCAATGGGCTTCTGGACTGTTGGTCCTGTTGGAGGTAGCGTTCTGGCAACCACGGTAGCTAGCCGAACACTCACCACATACGGCTCATGGCAATCTCAGTACGTCATTGCTGGCATTGTCGGCGTTATTATCTCTATCGTGTGCTTTCTCTTCCTACGCGAACTCTCACCAGGAATGCGTGACCAAGTGATGAATACTCTACAGGAGAAAGCCACTATCGAGAGTCGCGCAGACACGATTGATGTCGAAAAGGCGATAGAGCATCCATGGCGACAAATGCTTAATCCTCGTTTAATCGTGAGTGCCTTCGGTATCAGTGTCTACCTGCTTATCTACTATGCTGCGGTAGGCTTCTTCCCGCTCTATCTGGTCAGTATCTTCAAATTCACCATTGCCGAGGCCAACGGACTTGTCAGCGTCTTCTGGCTTGTCAACGTGGTTGCCGCGATCCTGATTGGCTTCATCTCAGACAAGACGCTCGTTCGCAAGCCCTATATGCTTGGCGGTTGTATCGCAACGATTATCGTTACCATCCTCTTCATCAGCAGAATTGGTGTACCCACCAGCAGTGGGCTGATAACTGTTTTCCTCAGCCTCTTCGGTATCACGATGGCTGTTGGCTATGTGACCTGGATGGCGGCTTACACAGAAACTATTGAAGACATCAATCCGGCACTCATTGGGACTGGCATGGCGGTTGAAGGCTTTATCCTGCGTATAGTTGTCGTGCTCTCAACGCTGGCCTTCTCGTTTGTCGTGACCAACGCCCAGAACGGCTCTCAATGGGCCACGTGGTGGTGGGTTTGCATTGGTGGTCTGGTCGTCTTCTTCCCCACGATCTTCGTGGTCTCCGGCTATTGGAGTACAAGACGCACTCGTGTGGCTGCCCAAGAGCGTGTAGGGAGCCTTGAAACAGCATAGTGTATTCAAGCTTTAAACGCTAACTTCTACCCGAAGCTCTCCTACACATTGTATTCATTGCTGAGTATAACGTGTAGGAGAGCAACTCAAACTTCTGAGCCACCATACGTGGTTCTTTTAGTTACACTGCTGTTGTATCACTTACACCTTATCGAGCAAACTATTGCCCTCATAGATTCAAGTCAACGATAATCTGGAACGGTTTGGAGAGGTCATATGAAAGCAATTGTCTATGATGCCCCCGACAAGTACACTACCAAGAGGTGCCAATACCAGAGATAGCGGCTGATGAAGTACTCATTCGTGTACGCTCCTGTGGTATTTGTGGGACCGATCTGCATATCCACGAAGGAGAATTTCTCGCTGCATTTCCGCTCATTCCGGGTCATGAATTTGCCGGAGAGGTCATCAGCGTTGGCACTGCTGTCAAGAGCGTATAGATAGGAGAGAGAGTAGTTGCTGATAACACCGAACTGTGTGGACACTGCTTCTTAAGATCATCATACAACAATCATAGCTATCGTTCGAGAACCACACGCTGGAACCCACAATCAGAATAATACTTTTTATGAGGAACAGAGAGCCTTGTTTATGAGGCGATATTAACACTTCACATCCCTATCGCTACGGAGGTCTTACCCATGATACGTCTCGATAACCGCATTGTTCTTATCACAGGTGCTGCTGGTGGTATCGGCTCTGCCATTGCTCGTGGAGTGGTTGCTGGTGGTGGCAAGGCTTTGATTCATGATGTAAACAGTGAAGGAATAGCACTTCTGGCGCAAGAGCTTGGTGAGGCTGCACATCCGTTACCTGCGGACCTGAGAAATCCTATGGAAGTTGCCAACTTATGGACACGCGCATTGCAGGTTCATGGAAGCATTGATGTTCTTGTCAACAATGCTGGTATTTATCCTCCAGCCCCACTGAATGCAACATTGGATGATTGGCTCGGTGTATGGGACGTGTCGCTCGCAGTGAACCTAAAAGCACCAGCGATTCTCGCTAGAGAAGCAATCGCAACCTACACAAAACAAGGTGGGGGCGGGATCATCATTAATATGGCGAGTCGCGCAGCCTTCCGTGGCGAGGACTCTGACTACTGGCATTATGCGGCTGCGAAGGCTGGTGTGGTTGCGATGACACGCACTATCGCACGACAGAACGGACGGCAGGGAGTGACAGCTTTTGCTATTGCTCCGGGCTACGTAGACACGTCCTTTAACAAGGTGTTCGCCGAAGAAGTCGGCGTGGAGGCTGCTGCTGCTGATACTGGTCTAGGTGAGGTCGCCCAGCCGCAGGATGTTGCTAACGTAGTCTTGTTTCTTGCGACAGGGCTGGCGAAACATGCTACTGGCACCACAATAGATATCAATGGAGCGAGCTATGTTCGCTAGCACGAGAACAACTACAGTTCACAAGGAGAAGAAACGCAGAGTGTGAGGATTATCGAATCATTCAATTTATTGGGAGGATTTATCATGTCTCAAACTATCACGCGCAAGGCTGGTATAGCGACCTGGCGAAGTCTTGCACAAAGTCGGATTCTCGTTGTTGGGGCAGCTGGTGCCTTTGGAAGTGGTATTGCGCAAGCACTACGCGAGCGTGGTGCGCAGGTCATGGGCATTGATCGCATGAGCGGACCAGGAATTGTCGCTGCGGACATCACTGATGATGAGGCTGTGCGAGTAGCTGTACAGCAGATCATTGCAGAGTTTGGTGGACTTGACATACTGATTAACACTGCTGGTGTCGGACTGCTCCAGGACGCAGGTACGCCACCCGATGAGAGCGTCATGCAGTCACTCGAAATTAACCTGCTTGGTCCCTGGCGTGTGGCTGGTTATGCCTTACCAGCATTGATTGAGGCGCGTGGGCGAATCATCAATGTTGCCTCAGGGTTGGCCTTTGCCAATGTGCCCTTTGCTGTGGCTTACTCAGCCAGCAAACGTGCGCTTGCTGCATGGTCAGATGTGTTGCGTTTGGAATATGGAAGTCATGTTGGAGTTACAACGATCTACCCCGGTTACATCAAAACACCCATTCATAGTCATGCTGAGAGGGCAGGTGTATCGCTCGAAGGACTGGTACGCGAGGAGCCACTGAGTGCCATGATCGCCACCACTGTGGGTGCCTGTACTGGTAAGCCCCGTCGAGACATTGCCACCACGCGTCAGGGCCAGTTAGAAATTGGCTTAGCTCGTCATTTCCCAGCATTAGTGGACCGTATGATTCTGCAACGTATGCACCGTTTAGTTCGTCAGCAGCACTATGTAGATGCACCTATAGCCGCTGGAATGCTGAAACGCAGAGGTTGGGTATAGAATCTGAGTGAGAGAAAATAACAGCATTGAGAGCAATTATCCAGTTCAGCTGAGCCTAATCCTGTTAGGAGAAGAGAGCAGAACTGAAATATAGCGGAAGAAAGCCGTGCAAAAAATGCAATGATTGCGAGACTATGTAAGCCAGTTCTTTTGAAGAGAGGGGCTGATATAGTCTCGCTGTTATGAAGTACTAGAAAAAATACTTCACAAACGTATACTCTGACAAGAACATTTATGGCAGAGAAGGTAAATGACCGCCAACTGTATTGGCAAAATTGGAGCCATTAGCAGCATCCCAGTTTACCGACCATGTCATAGCTCCACGGATCGACGGATAGGTTGTGGAAGGCTTGAATGAGCCGCAGTTGCTTCCTCTAGCAAGACAATCCAAAGCTGCGTTAACTATTGAAGGCGCGACATAGCCGCCTCCGGCTGCAGAGGTCGATGCAGGCACACCTATGCCTACCTGATCGGGACGTAATCCACCTTGCAGTTGGATACAGGCTAGCGCAGTAAGGAAGTCTTCGCTCCCCTGAACGTAGAGCTTGCCATCACAACCAAGCATGCTACCAGAGTTGTAGTATTGCATATTGACGACGGTTAGAATACTCTGGATATTCAATGCTAACTGGAAGTAGTCACCGCTGGTGGATTGCATATCAATGGTTTGAGGGGCTAGTGTGATAATCAGGTTTGCTCCCACCATTGAGTGTAGCTGCTGGAGCGCACTCGCCATAAAGGTGGGGTTAAGTCCATTCTCCAGATCAATATCAACACCGTCAAAACCATACTGTTGCATCAAACCATGAACACTGTTAGCAAAGTTTGCAGCACTTGTTGAGTCTCCAACAGTAATCGTACCGTTCTGACCACCTATGGAAAGAATGATCTTCTTCCCTTGAGCATGAAGAGCGGCAATATCACTGATAAACTGTGAATTTGTATATCCTCCTAATGCGGAGGAGAGTCCTGAGTCGATGCTAAATGTCACACCGCCGGGGTTAGCTTGATCGGCGTTGGCAAACGCGACAGCGATGATTGTGTAGTTGGCATTGACCGCGCTCAAGCGGAGCGGAGTAGCACCATTCGTGAAATCTTGCCAGTATCCCGTCAATAGATGTTTCGGCAAACTACTATTGCACGATGTGCAGGGCGTGGGGACAGGAGTATTTGTAGGAGGAGGGGTAGAGATGGGCGTCGTTGGAGTCGGTGTGGGAATCGTTGGAGTTGATGTAGGCGTCGTGGGTGGATTTGAGCCAGCAGGGCCGGTCAAAGCAATATCATCAGCAAAGACATTGCCTTGTGCGTACCAACCATGCACATAGATGGTCACGCTGGTTTGATTAGAACCGGTAGTGAAGTTTATTGTCAACTGCCCATAGGTTCCTGTGCTTTGCCATGTTGAGGCACCTCCGTTGATGCCTAGATAGGCATAAGCACCACTCAAATACCCACTCAAGGTATAGGCTGTGTTGCTCTGCACACTAATCGTCTGAGTACACTGTCCTGTGGAAGAACTTCCAGGAGTAATTTGCAATGCATGCAAGCCTGTGTGTACTGGACTAGCCACCACTACGTCACCCGCATCACAGTTCCAACCACTCAGATTTCCAGCCTCAAAACCTGGATTGGTGACAAGATTACTCCCAGCAGCATGAACACGCAATGTTTGCTGCGATAAAACGAGAAATACGGCTGAGCATAGAACGAGCAGAACAACAGCTACAGCCATGACAATACGATGTTGCTTTCTCAACATAAAACGCTCCTTGCAACACTCTATGAAGTGTGTGCTCTTGAGATGAGATGAACTCAAATATACAGGAAAATGTGCAGTATCATTGTGTAGGAGACAAAACAGATATTTAGTACAAACACATTCTCCTTACAGTAACAGTAACTGCTTTCATGTACTATTGTCAAGTTGTCTATACCAATTAGCTATGAATTTTTAAAAATCGAAAGCGAGGGAAAAGACAATGGTTTGAACGTAAGGTTGAGACCTTTTGTATATCTATAGGCAATTTGGTGTACTTTTCTACATACTATTGACAGAAACCGGTTTCTGATTTACAGTTGTTATATCGAAGCAAATATGTTTCGTACATGCAAAGCGCAACGATGCAAAAGCACAGTTTTTCTGTTGAACAGTACAGAGGAACAAGGAGGCAGGCAGCATGCAGCATCCGATGACAATTCAGGACATTGCACGTCTTGCGGGAGTCTCAAAGGCAACGGTCTCGCGAGTTCTTAACCATCATCCATCCGTGAATGCTCTTTTGCGTGAACGTGTGCAACGCGTCGTACAAGAGTATGATTTCGTTCCTAGTGTAACCGCTATTGGACTGGCGGGTGGTCATACGCGCTTGATTGGTGTGCTTACTCCTCCGTTGACATGGCCTTCTATTCCCGAAATCATGCATGGTATTGCCGAATACACCGAAGGTACCAACTACGAAATCGTGTTATATAGCACTGGTTTTGAACGCAACCATTCCGATGTGCTCGACCACATTCTGAGTATGAAGATGGTTGCTGGTCTTCTCGCTATTTTTCCCGGTGAACTTTCGCGCAACCTCACGCATCGCTTCCAGCATGGGTTTCCTCTCGTCACCATTGATGACCAAGCAGAACCTGCAGTTCTACCTTGGGTCGGTGTTGATAACATTTCTAGCGCATATGAGGCCACACGCCATTTACTGGACCTTGGGCATCGACGTATTGCGCATATTTTAGGTCCTCAGAATTTCTTCTGTGCTGTTGAACGGTTTCAGGGGTATTGCCAAGCCTTACAGGATGCAGGAATTTCTCCTGACCCAACACTTCTTTTACAGGGGACGTTCGAGCCTGCTACTGGACGTCGGTGCGCTACAACACTCTTCTCACGTGACAGGCAGGACTGGCCTACAGCCATCTTCGTTGCCAACGATCAAATGGCCTATGGAGTCCTAGAAGTCGCCGAGCAACAGGGCATATCCGTACCAGAAGAGATCGCTGTTGTTGGCTTTGACGATAATAATTTCTCAGCACACATGCGGCCCTCTCTCACAACCATTCACCAACCATTTTCCGAGATGGGACGCAAAGCCCTCGAAGTCCTCATCAGCATGATTGATCAGAACCAGAGCATGGAGAAAGGATCGCATAAACGAACTATGCAACAAGGACTAAAGCACTCCTTTGAAGAGAGCCAAGCAAGCATCTCTCCGCGTATCCGGCTCCCAACGCACCTGGTTGTGCGAGCATCGAGTGGTGCTCCACGACCTCTCTCGATTGGATTGTAGCACTTACTGTCTCTCTCCTTTCTTAGCGAAGAAATAAAATGCTTATATTATTCTTCTTTGTTCTATGCAAAGATGTGAGTACTGTTGTCATGTTGTCTTGTTGTTCTATCCTTGACACACTTCTTGTGGAAACTAACTTTGGTTTCCGCATTCGATAGCTACATTTGTCTAGGGAGAGGCAAGAATGTTCTTGCTTCTCTACGTCCCAACATGTATTGGAAAGGGGTAATTCATGTACAGGTTTCCTCAAGGGGAACAGACAACCAGCGTTCAACAACACCGGACATTAGGGACGCTTCGTGTTGCAACATTGCTGTTGCTGGTAGTAACGTTGGCGGTTGCAGCCATAAGCGTCGTCTCTTCTCGTGGGATACACAAAGCCCACGCAGCCACCGCTTGGACTCCCGTCTTTAGTGACGATTTCAACGGCGGGGCTGGCACAGGTGTTGATACCAACAATTGGCGCTACGATACCGGAACAGGGTGGGGTACTGGAGAAATTGAGAACATGACCAATAGTACAGCGAATGTGCAGCAAGATGGAAACAGTCATCTGAAGATTACTGCCATTCGAGATGCTAGTGGGAACTGGACATCGGGGCGCATTGAGACACAGCGTGCTGATTTTGCAGCACCTGTGGGTGGTCAGTTACAAGTTAGTGCTTCCATTCAGCAGCCCAATGTCTCTGGTGCTGCGGCGGCTGGCTACTGGCCTGCATTCTGGATGCTAGGTGCACAATATCGGGTAGACAAGAACTGGCCCAACGACGGTGAAATTGATACGATGGAAGATATCAATGGACTGAGTTCCGTTTTCGGAACCCTGCACTGCGGTGTCGATCCAGGTGGTCCCTGCAACGAAACAACGGGTATTGGTAGCGGACAACACGCGTGCCCTGGTTGTCAGACCAGCTTTCATACGTACTCGGTCATAGTAGATAGAAGTGTGTCACCTGAGCAGATTCGTTGGTATCTCGATGGTGCCAACTACTTTACAGTAAGCGCGAACCAGGTCGATCCAACAACCTGGGCGAACGCAGTGGATCACGGTTTCTTCATCATCTTTGACCTGGCTATGGGTGGCGGCTTCCCGAATGCATTCGGTGGTGGTCCAACTGCCGCGACTCAATCCGGTGTATCCATGATTGTCGATAATGTGCAAGTCTCTACTTCGGGAGGCTCCAGTGGTGGAGTAACACCTACTCCATCAGCACCAACTCCTACAGCTACAACACCAACGGGTAGTGGCTTTACACAGGGCGCAAGCGACGTTGGTACCAGTCAAGCACAAATCAACTTTCAGCCTAGCGGCTGGACGGCGGGTTATGTCATCCTCCATTATACGGTTGCCGGAGGCGGTCAGCAAAACATCAACATGACCTACAACAGTGGTACCTCTCGCTGGGAGTATACAGTAGGAGGCTTGAGTCCTGGGAATGTCATTAACTACTCATTCACCTACCAGAAAGGCGGTCTTCAGTACGATACTGGCTCATATAGCTATACCTTCGGAGCGACTCCAACAAACGGGGGTTTTGCTCAAGGTGTGAGCAGTACGGGGTCGAGTCAAGCACTGTTCACCTTCCAACCTAGCGGCTGGACGGCGGGCTATGTCATCCTCCATTATACGGTTGCAGGCGGCA
>CAXUIS010000122.1:0-14600 GCA_964250915.1 uncultured Ktedonobacteraceae bacterium
TATACACAAGTGATATCACTTGTGTATAGTAGGGTAGCCCCTTGTGGGCGTCCGTTGCATTCCCAGATTAAATTTCTAAGCTGCATCATTAGGACGTATACCAATGTCATATTACAAAATTTGCTCTACTCGTCCTCGTTGTCATGAATTCTCACACGAAATGGGTTGCTATTAGCACGCTGACGCGCACCAATAACATCTGATTGTACACCTCCTTTTTCTTGTGATTGATCTAAAGCAGGCGCGGAAGGATAGGAGCGTATCGAGTTGCGCGGCGTCAACGGACTTGTATCTGGCAAACGGGTACTGGCTTGTTGCGCTCGCTGTGTATAGCTTGGTTGTTGCATTGGTTGTGTGATAGGATGCGGCGTTGGTAGTGGCAACTGTGGGGGAGGTGCGCCCATTGGCTGACCTGTTGTAGCCGTCTTTTGAGCGGCTGATTGTAACGAGGGAGGTGACACAACACCACGCATACGCATCGCAACCAGTAAACGGTTGATTTCGAGCAGGTCAATGCAGGATGCTGGAATGATAAAGGGTTCTCCGCGCATATGGTGTTCAAATGAGCGGCTCAGGTCAGCTAACCCTTGCGTGAGACGTATCGCGTATGCGTTGTTCTGGCCCAAGCGTGCAAGACGCTCCCCCATCAGATTCAGACTTGCGGCAAGTGGTAGTAGGGCACCATGCGTTAGATTTGCACGAGCCTTGAGATGACCATTGGCAATTTGCGCTTGTACGTCCTTAAGATGTTCTATTCCTCGCTCTAACTCAACATTATAGTCGTTTAACTGGTGAGCCTGCTCTTCGATACGCAGATTGGCACGTTCCAGGTGTTCGAGTGCTTCAGTCTGTTGCTGCGCGAGTTGCTTATTCTCCCAGATAGTAAAAACTTGACGCGCTATGACCAGTACTACAACTCCAAGCGTGGCGAACAGGAGCACAGGACGGAGTGCTTGTTGACTTGGATTGTTGGTAAGTACATCGAGTGAAAGCGCAAGAAAGAGGAGGACGAGCAGAGCATATGGTACTAATTGCGATGGACCAAAGCCATTTTCATTGAAGTCTTGCTCCATACGCCCCTGAATAATATGTTCTGGAGTCGCAGGCAGAAAGCGTCGCAGGTATGCCGCGAGACCAATTGTTAACATGCCCAAAGGCCACCCCAAATCGACCCACGTTGCCTCGACATAGGTACCCGCGTTATTCTGCACATTAAAGAGAAAGTCTGAGGTGACGAAGAAACATAATCCTAACCCAACGAGTAGCAAACTCACACGGCGTGCAGTAGATTGATAGACGCGTCCTTGTCCACGTAAGAGTAGGAAGATCACGCAACTAATCAACGCAGTATCGGCTGCTGGATAGTAGAGACCAAGGAATTTACCCAGGCTAGCTTCCCCTGGTGCTTGTGCGAGTGTGCCGAGCAAAAAATACCATGATAGAGCAAGTAGAGAACCCATTGCGATCAGGCTATCCATGAGCAAGACGAGACGCTTTGTCTGCGCACCAGGACGTGGCAAAAGTAAAAGACCCACAAAGGCGAACAGGGGAAAGACAGTATAACCCGCATCGGCAAGTGATGGAAACGGTGCCTGTCCAATGGAGACATAATACCGCCAGAAACTATCACCAACACCCCACATAATAACGCCTACACTAATTAAAAGCCACGAAAGCTGTTCAAAACCAATCCAGGGTTCCGTTTTTTCATAACTTTTTCTTCGTAAACACGCACTACCAAAAGCCAGAATACCACCAATATATGCACCTACTACAGGCGCGAATTGCCCAACGTGTAATGCGAAAACGCCACCAAGATGCAGCACAACAATACACACCATCCCAGCCGCCAGCCAGATAATCGCTTTTATAAGTGTACGAGATAACGTAAACATAAAAACCTCCATCTCCGCATACTAGACTAGAGCGACGTTCCTCTTTTGTTTTCTTATACAAGAAGCATTTGCTCTATGCAAAGTATAGAATAGAGAAATTTCCGTCATCTCCACAAAACCTCCTCTCTAATACACATTGACAAGAGTACACGGAACGCTGATGGAGCCACAAATTAAATGAAAATTTGGGTCCAACAGCGTTCCGTGTACTTTTGTCTAATCTTAGTGCAGAAATTTTTATTAAATCTTATACCAATGTCTTCTGTGCGATTTTAACTAGCTCCTATCTCGTGCGAACCATTTTAAATACCGACCTGCGCTCGGCCTCATACTCTCGATCATGCTCAAATCGTCGGCATTAAGTGGCTTTATCAGTAGTAATAATCCTACGCATAGTACAAGAAATACGACACCTGAAAAGCCAAACAAGATGCGATTCGTAGGATGCCACACAATACCAGGAAGTGCGGCAATGGTTAACGCGAGCACGAAGCGGAGCGTAAAGCCAAGCGGATATTTGTTTGGGAGACTACGCCAGAGAAATGCGAGCAATAAGCCACCTGTAAGAGTTTTGGCAACACCATCAGCAATTAAAGCTCCTGCCGGGCCATAGTGTGGAATAAGCACTATGCCAAGTACGATGACCGCAACAAGCCCGATCCATTGACCTAAGACGACAAGACGTGCCTTATTCATGACGTAAAGTGTAGATTGATGAATAGTTGTACCAAGCACCCGTACAATTGTATTAAAAAACAGAAATATCGCTAGCAATGTTCCTACAGGTGCAAATGCTTTAGGGTAGAGGACCGTGACGATATTCTGTGCATTGAAGAGACAGAACACCAACCCAGGGGCAGCTAGCAACGTCTCAACTTTGATAAGCACCTCCCATGAACGTCCCAGTCGATTGTAGTTTCTACCAACAGCAGCAGCAGCTAATGCTGAACCGCCAACACCGCCAAAGCCTGCAACAAGCAGTGCATTCGCTGAATCCGCGAGCTGGAACGAGAGGTTGAAAAAACCACGCTGTGTGAGTGAAATCGCAAAGTAGCCGAGCAAGATAATTGATGCTTGTTTAAGTAATGCTCCATTGACAAGGTTGGTCAACCACGCAGAAATACCGAGCTTGACCACCGGTCCTAAGGGTTGCTTATACACAACTTTGCCACGAGTAAAGACAGTTGGGGTGAGCCAGATTGCGAAGGCAACCGCATTGAACAACCAGACAATCGACTGCATCCACAGAAAACCATCGATTCCCCAACCGAGTTGCAGTACGATGAAACCTAAGCCCAACAACACAACCTGCGTTAGACTACCGATGATGAGTACAGAAGACATACGCATGTAAGAGGCGCATACAGACGTAAGTAAACTGCTGATACTATTGCCTAGAACGTACAGCGCAATGGGTACCATATGGTCAAGTAGTTGCTGATCCCGCAGTCCATTCGCTATAGCATTCACGCCGTTAATAGGCAAGAGTGTGATAACGTTAGCAAGGAGTGGTAAGCTAAACAGCAGAATAACGGTACAGACAATTAACATACATATACGGAGCAAGAGCAACTGACGTATCAAAAAACCTGCCGCCACTTTGCCATGTACCGCGAAGACACGCGGTACATAGGTTGTAAGAGCATCTTCCAAGCCAAAAGACACGACATATAAAACTGTGTTATATGCTGTCATAATCACTGCAAGGATACCGTATTGTTCCGTCGAGACCTTATGTGTAATGATTGTCACCAGGATAAAGAGTGATACAAAGAACCATAGCCCATATATTTGGTTATAGATATAGCTTTTAGGTGAACTCGCTAGTAGCGTTTGGGCACCTGCCTCTCCTGGTGCTCGCTCGTCAATCAGAAGTGCTTCGACCATTGGTGTTGGCGGTAAGTCAGAGGGCAAAGGCTTTTGTGTTTGTACCTTGTCATCCATATTATTTGTGCTATCTATCTCATTATTCGCTTTCATATTCCTCGTCTCTATATCTTCCACTTCCCTCTTCCCTTCTTTCCCTTCCATATATCAAGCGTAGTAGGCACAACGTTGTCCTTTGTATAACATATTGACGTATAATTTGACACAACAATTCTACACAATATCATGTTTTTTTCTATAAAGATGGCCCATTTGGGGGATTGGTAGAGATATTATTTTATTTTGAGAAGAGATCTTGCTAGCCAACCAATTGCGCCAAGCGCGGCAAACAATTCTATGACACTCACATTTGCTGTTACGTGATCGCTTGATACTAAATAAAACGCGCCTACTTTGAAGGTTGCGGCAACCACGAACAATCCTAGCCCAATCCATGCAGGCAATGTGGCAAGTAGCAAGGCGCGTTGCCAACTACGACACAATAGCCCAATGACTGATGGTATGAGATAGAGTAGTGCTGTAATTAGCGGTGCAATTGTTGCTGGAAAGGGACCATCAAGGGCTGCACTGCTTGATCCTGTAAGAACACGGGTCCACAGTTGCGCAGGTACAAGTGCGAGCGTGACAAGCAATGTCTCCAGCACAATTAAAGCATAGAGCAGTAAATTCCACTTTCTTTCATGTGG
This sequence comes from uncultured Ktedonobacteraceae bacterium, assembly GCA_964250915.1. Taxonomy (GTDB): domain Bacteria; phylum Chloroflexota; class Ktedonobacteria; order Ktedonobacterales; family Ktedonobacteraceae; genus JBBQVS01. The sequence goes on from CAXUIS010000122.1 coordinate 4,469, forward strand.
AGATGATCTTGTATTAGAAGAACCAAGCATATGCAATCCTCTTTGACTCTATCCTTTTAGTTAGTAGGAACAGAAAGTAGTCCCATAGAATACTTCATGAGTAGAATGCGACGAACTGAGTCATCTATACGCTGTTGGCTAATCTGTCCATCGTTCATTGCCTGTTTAATACCCTGAATCATAGATGCAAGATCGGATGGTGTACTGGCACCCATCAAGAGGTCAGTGCCAGCTTCAACTGTAAGTGCTGCCGCTTGCGCTTCGTTATAGTAGGCTGCGATGCCTTCCATCGTCAGGCTATCGGTCATAATCACACCCTTGAAGCCCATCTCATTACGTAGAATACCTGTCACAACTTTGTAAGAAAGTGATGATGGTTTTGTAGTATCTAACGCTTGTACAATTTCATGTGTGACCATGATTGCATGAACTGTATTGCCTTGTTGAATAAGACTGCGATATGGTGCCCAGTCGATTTGCTCTAAATCGTTTTGGGAGCGCGTAAGTTGTGGCACCCCGACATGTGGATCAGTAGTGACATCACCCAGACCGGGGAAGTGCTTCAAAGTGCCAATTACCTTCCCGCTTTGCTGCAATCCACTAAGGTATGCGCTCGCCATCTTCGTCACTAGCGCAGCTGTATTTCCATAGGTGCGATGATCGAGTTGCGAATTATAGACATTGGTTACATCAACAACCGGCGCGAGATTGAGATTGATACCATAGGATGAGAGGTCCTGCGCATCTTTTAAGCCAGCTTGACGCGCTACAGTAGGATTCCCTGTTGCACCTATATCTGACTCTGCTGGTCGTGGCCCGTCAAGCGCGACTAACCGATCAACATTGCCTCCTTCCTGGTCTATGGCGACTGCAAGTGGGATAGGGCTATCTGCTTGCATTTGTTTAATCAGCCCCTTTAGTTGATCCTTGCTAGCAATATTCTGATTCGCAGCAAAAATGAGTACAGCTCCAACGTTATATTGCTTGACCATCGTACTCAACTCTAATGAATAGGCAGGTCCAACAAATTGCACAATCATCATCTGCCCCAACTTTTGATCGAGTGACATTCTCTGCACAACCAAATTGGCATACTCTTCTGGTGTCATCTTATGAGTTGCTGTACCTGACTTCGACGACTGTTTGCCAATACCATTCAAAATATTGGCGTCTCCTGCACTACTAGGCCCACCAAGCACATAAGCCCAACCCTGTGAGCCAATAAATTGAGACGGTCCACTGCTGAGTGTCTGAAAAACTATAATACATAGTAAGGCAATAAACAAGAGTGCGTACTTTTGCGTAATAGATGTAGATGATTGCTGCTTGAGTTGAGGGGGTGATGGGAACAACTCTTTTGGCATTTGATCTGACAAAAACAGTGTCTTTTGCGCCTCGATTGATCCCCTATAATTCGCATAAGAGAGAAAAGAGGGTATAGCAATATTCGGTCTCATCGCATTTGAACCAGGAGATGTTTCCATAAGGGCGGGTGTAGTCCCCTTCTCAGGAACTGATGGCACTTCTGTGATACGCTCTATTTCAACGGTATCAGTTGCCTCAATGAACTTTCTGGCAACGGTATTTATCTGAGCAATATTCTCTTTGACGTGTTTCTTTTGCGTTTTGTGTTCTTCATCGTCGTGCCATTGCTCTTCAGATGACGAGTACCCGGTCAGCTTCATTCTATGAAAGCCCTTTCAGGGAATAAAGGTACTATTGCATACAAGGGAATGTTTTATGTGACAAAAGAAATAACGTTATGAAGTCTTATAAATTGAAACGGCTTGTATTCATGAGTTGTAACGGCTCTCAGACGATAGTACCCATGATTTAAACATACGCATATATATTACTCAGTAAAACATACTTTACGTAAAAATGCTATGACATACGTCACCTGTTAGGAGATTGCAAGGCTGTATGCTTGATGTGTTTAGGTATATATTGTATGTATTTTGTCCGACATGCATCTTTGAACAACTTTTCAATTAATGATGCGAAAACGGACGTAACTCCTTGTTCAGAACGCGCTAGTACGCTATACTGTATCCTATCATCAAGAGAAAGGTATATTCTATGAGACAGGTGCAGCAGCAACGGTCTATTCTGCCAACTGTTGTGCAAAACAGCGTAATGCTTGATACATCACGTCTCCCTATTGCGCTTGCTATTGCTCTACTTGGTACGTTGCTGCTTACAGTACTCGAAGCACTGCTTCTTGTGTTCATCAACCCAGCCCATCTTGCAGGATTGCTCGCGTTACCCGCGCAGGCTCCACAGGTATTTATTGTTCCGGTTATCGAGTTTGTGCTACTTGTGCTTGCGGTACGACTTGGCTCTATGCCTCTTGCGATCTATCGATATCTACAGGATGTACGCGCAGCCCAGGAACAGTATTATCAGTTATATACACCGCTAACCGCACTGACGAATATTCGTCAGACGCCAGGACCGAATGATTCAGGTGCTGTCTCTTCTGTGATCGAGGAGCGCGTTGCTATCCTGAATCTGGTTCAGCAGCAAGATACCGACCAACTTATTCTTGGTGTGCCGGGTGCTGGCAAAACAACTGCATTACGTGTCTATCAATATTCAGCATCGGAACATCCTTGGCAACTTGTGTTTAGACGCAACCGTATTCCTGTTTATATTCCAATGAAAAATTATAGTCTTTTCCTAAAGACGTATCTTCCTACTCTTTCTGAAAACGATATGCCTGACATACTCAATGGAGAAATGCATGACACCCTGCTACATTTTCTGGTCGAAAGCGATCTCCCTGGTATAGAGCAACTTCGTCCCTATTTGTTCCAACTATCTCAACAAGGTCGCCTATTATTGCTCTGTGATGGCCTGAATGAACTTGATGATACCTATCTTTCATTTGTGAGCCATGAACTTGTCTATCTTATGCAAAATACGCAAAATAGATTGGTGATGACCTGCCGAGAGGTAGACTACCGTGAGCAACCTGATTTTATTGATTTGGTTAATAAAGGTCAGGCGTCACGAGCCACCGTGTATCCACTTCAAACCGATCAGATCAACGAGTTTGTCGAACGTTATGTGGAGCGACAGGATAAGCATTGGCGTCATACCGCTGGACAAATTATGCAGGTGATTGATCGTAGTCGCCTACGCTATCACTGTACTAATCCTATGATGCTTTTCACGCTTATGAGCATCATCGACAAGATTGGGGTTGAGCGTGGCAAGCAGATCGACACGCGTGGTCGTCTCTTACGTGAGTCTGTGAACCAACTTGTGCTGCGTGAACAAGCGCAACCACGCTGGAACAAAACCGCGCCTTCAGAACGTGAATTGGTACGTTTTCTCAGCGAGGTTGCGTGTGCAGCACGTTGGGCGAATGACCGTAATGCGATTCAACTACGTGTTGCTACACCCACGGGTGAAGATATTCGTATTGGAGCAAGTGTTGACGAACTTGCGGACGAGTTACGCTTTTGGCTTGATGAGCATCCACCAGAAAGCCCTTTTGTTGATGCCAATGAACTGCTTCCAGAACCACACGATGACATGGCTCAACTCCTACAATTCGCGTTAAGCTCCGCGCTTATCGAAGTAAGCCCTAGTGGTGTGTTGAGTTTCCGTCACGAACTGATTGCGGAATACTTTGTAGCGGAATACTTCTACACAGTTGATAGCGTCAAACGACCTACACCACTACCAATTCGTCTGGACTTGCTCGAAAACGTTGGACGATGGAGCGAGTCCGTTGCTATCTGGGCTGGCCTACTCGATCAACCTCTGGCACTTGCGGAACGCTTTGGCGAACTTGGGCGCAGTAATCCCGCCTATGTTCTGCCAGCATTGGCATTAAGCCTTGTCTGTGTGGGTGTGTTATGGACACCACCACAGGCCGAGATACAACGTCCCATCGCACTCCCACCACGCGTAGCCGAATCGCTCGCCATTGCTGTTCGTAATAAAGCTGCGCGCGAAGAGCTAGCGCGTATCTTTACGCGTTGTGCCGAGGAGGGCGGACAAGAGGTCTACCGTTCCCTTCTGCCACTTATCATGGTAGAGGGCGTTGACGATCTGCTTACCCTGCTCGACCAATCAATTGTGCCTGAACTACTCTTCACACAACTGCAAGATACTGTCGATAACCTCGCTTATGAAGCGCAAGTCAAACGTCTTACGCAAGTGCTTGGTCGCTTTGGTAGTGTTGTAGTAGCGCGAGCCGCCGAACTTAGTCAACCCATGTCGGAACGCACGACGCGTTTGCGAGCCGCCGCAATTAACATTCTTGGTGGAACTGCCGATGCTCGTGCTGTTGAACCGTTACTTGCGCGTATTAGCGATGCAGAACCCTTCATTGTGACGCGTGCTGCTAGTGCTCTCGTTCGTCTTGGGCCAGAAAACACGGTGGCTCGATTACTACAAGAATTAGAGAATCGCCAACCTGGTCCCTTTACAAAACGTGTGCATCAAGCGATGCTTACTATTCTGGCACGCTTTCTTAATGAACCTGATCCTATGCGCCAGGTAACGATGGTGCAATATCAGCGTATTGTAGAGAGCGTTGTACCAATTCTTACCTCGAACTATCAGTCAGAGCCAGATATCCAGCAACAGGCCAAAGCATTGCTCGTACAACAAGCGCAGGTACCGTACTCTGTGCAAGATGGCAATGATAGTCCTCCTGAACGCGTTATCGAAGCCCTTGTACGCTTGCTTGCCTCGCAAAATGATATGGCAGTACAAAACGCTGTTCTTGCATTACAAGATATTGGCGATCCAGCGACTCCGCGCTTGCTAGAAGTATTGTTACAGGCTCCACAAGAGGCTGTGCGTATACGCGCTTTAGACATTCTACAAGCCGTTCGGGACCCCCGTGCTTTGTCAGGGATAGTGCAACTCTTAGAGAACTCATCGTCACAACTGCAACAGCACACAGTGGACGCACTGCTTGCCTATGCACCTGAGAGCGTTGCGAGCCTGATAGACGTTGTACTTACACATCCTAGTGAACTGGTTGCTGAGAAAGCATCGCAAATACTCATTACCATTGGTGAACAGGCTGCTGAGCCTACAGTGGAAGCACTCTTGCCCGTTGTTCCTGATCGCACACGGCTTCTTGTCTACGTCCTTGAACGTCTGCGTGAACCGCTCTCTGTTGCTCCATTGATGAACCTCTTACAAGAACAACAGTTAGACCCATTACTCATCATTGCGGTTGTACGCGCGCTGAGTAAGTTTCCTGAGAAGCGGATTGTGCCTGCGTTGATGACTGTATTATCTGACCCAAGACCGCAGGTGTACGAAGAGGCAATTGATGCGCTGAGTCAACTAAACGAGGTCGCTCTACCCGCTCTTGTATCTGCCCTGAACGTACCACAAGAAAACATAACTGTGCAGCATGTACAGCGTATCCTGCTGGGTATGAGTCCTTTCCCTGGTGATGCGCTTATTGAGATGCTGCAAGCTTGTAGTGACGCACAGGCGCAGCATGTTATGAACGTGTTCAGGCAGCAAGGTCCAGATGCAGCGCAAGGTCTCGTGCAAAACCTGCTCCATCGTGACGAACGTACACGCAAATATGTCCAACAGACGCTTAATGAACTACCTGGAGCGACTGTTGTACCCGCTCTTCTGGATGCCCTAAGCCAACCACCTTTAGTGCGTGTCGTCAAGACATTGTTGCTCAACTATCCCGATGCAGCTATTCCTCCACTTGTTGAGCTGCTTGGTCAGCCAGAGCGAGCCGATGCAGCCGCAAGCATTTTACCTCAGTTCGGTCCAGAAATACTCAGGCCGCTTTTATCGGGTCTGGAAGACCAACGTGTCATGGCACGCGAACACGCAGAAAACATCGTCGTAGAATTGGTGCGTCAAAGCGAGGATGAGCAAGCTATCTTACGCGATCTTGTTCATCTTTTCGCGCCTCCACTACCACCACATGCACATGAATTCATTCTAGAAATGCTTACAAATGAGCTTGCCAATGTGAGTACGCCAGCACTCTTAGAAGGCTTGGAAGATGCTCACTTGATGAACGATGCCTCTACCGCACTTGTTCTACTCGCAAACAAGGGACCATTTCGCAAACCTGTGCTCGATAGTCTATTGCAGGCACTCTATCTCGATGAGCGTAGACATGGAGCAGAAGAAGCTTTGATAAAGATTGGTTCACCAGCAGTGTCTAGTGTTGGCGAGTTGATTGTAGACCCTCACCCCTTGGTGGCACGGTCAGCTAAAAACATTCTGGGGAAAATCGGTGTGCCTGCCTTGGCGTTAGTCTGGCAGGCGATCAATGACAAGAGCAATCCTGACTCGCGTGACGCTGCAATGGAGATTTTCCAAAGCATGTCAACAAGTGTGATCAAAGATGAACTGGTACGCTTGCTCGGCAGCGATAAATCTGAAGACATTGCGATGGCGGTCGCCTTACTCTTGGAGCGTGTTCGTGATGAGTCGGTCCGCCAGTATGCAGACCGCGAGATGATTCCTGAAATGCTCACCTATGTGCAATCGCACGACACACCTGATGCCGAGCGCACAAATCAGCGTATTGTCTCTCTACTGCTTCTGCTTGGTGAGAAGATTGTACTGGATCATCTACTTAAAGCATTGGACGAGGAACCCCAGCACAAAAAGCAGCTTGCCTATATGTTGCTCTTATTCGGCCCACAAACTCATGATGCATTGTTGGATACCTTCAACAATCCTGATACATCGTTAGAGTTACGTGCGGACCTTGCCGCTGTGCTAGGTACAGTCGCGGCACCCGATGTAGTTACTGAGTACGCGAAAAATCTGAGTTCTTACGGTTTCTCTTCCTCTCGTACCAGTATTCTGTTTCCTAAACAGCTTGTGCTTTCGCATCGTGCGCTTGGGGGCTTGCTAGCAAGTGGACAGTGGGACGAGAGCAAAATACGTGAAATGCGTGATGCGAGTCAGGAAGGAAGCCCGGCACGCGAACTGTTCAACGAACTATTGGGTTGGCGATATGAGCCACAACTCACACAACTACAAAGTCAAGTGCAGGTCGATAGAGAGGCACATCGTCAGGAGGTCGTGACGTTAACTGGACGTATCGTCACGGATCAGGCTAAAATACAAACACTCGAAGATGAATTAGAGCAGATAAAACGCGAACATGGCGTGCGTGGCGATGAACTGAGTCAGACCGCGAAAGAAAAGGATGCGATTCGCGCCAATCTCGATAAAACAACGAAAGAGAACGCTGACCTTACGCAGAAGGTAGACCGCTTACAAAAGGAGAACCAGGCGTTGCAGGATCGTATTGACCAGATTGCTCATCAACTCAATCCATCCAGCAAGCCGTAGAGAACAATGCAAAAAGAGACAATTACAATCGAGCGATACCAGCGTCAAAGGCTGCTTGGGCAAGGCCCTATGAGTGTTGTGTGGTTAGCACGGGACACTGAAACACAAAATCTCGTGGCACTTAAAATAATGACAGCCATTACAGAAGATGATCGGCGCAATCTAAAGGCGAGCGAACGATTTACACGTGAAATAGAAATTGCGCGTAGTCTACAACATCCTCACATTTTGCCTGTGCTTGACTCTGGCTCCACACTCTACAATGGGCGTTCTGTACCTTTTCTTGTATCACCATATATTCCTGATGGGTCGTTAGTGGATGTCATCGAGGAGAGACCACCTTGGGAATATTGGTCGTTGCAACAGATCGCAGATGCTGTCTCGCAAGCCGCCGATAGCCTTTGGTATCTGCATACGCGCTCACCACATATTGTGCATGAAGATGTCAAACCAGCGAATTTTCTTGTACGTGCAGTCCAAAGCCCTCAACGCGCGTTTCATCTATACCTGAGCGATTTCGGCATTTCGCGTTGGCAAAAATCGCCCAGTATGATGGCAAGCGAAGTGCTGGGTACTTTCGCGTTTATGGCACCAGAACAAGCCGAAAAGAAGGTCAATCCAGCATCAGATCAATATGCACTGGCGATTGTTGCAACTTATATGCTTACAGGTAAACTTCCCATTCAAGCCGCGACGAACGATGAGTATATTCATGCTCACCTCTATGAAGTACCTTTTACACCAAGTGAGCTTTTTCCTGAGCGTTTCCCTCCTTCACAAGTGGATAATGTGATGCTGCAAGCACTGGAAAAATCTCCAACAAAACGCTTCCCCACAATCATCGCTTTTGCGCAAGCATTGGAACAAGCTCTCGCAGAGCTTGAGCAAGAGGAAGCAAGTGCTACTACTGAGCTACTCACAGTTACCGATCTTGATACAATAATTCAATATGATGATGCTGAACCAATTGCACCTCACGTCGAACAGTCATTTGATGGTATGCCTATCGCGCTAAGTATCACCGATGCTGGTGAGCATCGTATTCTTGATGAACCGTTGCCAGAAAGACCACATCAGGAAGTGTCAACACAACTCTCAATTGAGACAATGAATTTTCGTCCTCTTGCCTTACCAAGCCCTGCGCGCTATGAACTACCCGCGCGACCTAAGTCCCTTAGCTGGTCACTGGATGGAGACATTCTCGCGTGTACCTTGTACAACCATGTTCCGCTTTTCCTACAACGCAATGGCAGTATGGGTCTTGTACAAATTCCAGCCGCTCAAAAAGCTTCCACTCTCTGCTGGTCGCCCGATGGACACGTTCTTGCTATTGGTATACAAGGTGAGATACATTTTTGGGATGTACGTGCGGCGGAAGAACTTCCCTTAATCATCTCCATGAATGTACGTGCAATAGACAACATGGATTGGTCAAAAAAGGGACAGCTTGCTGTCTGGATTGACGCTTCTGTCATTATCTATTCGCTCTCATCTGTACTGCTGATGAAACGTCAAGCACCAATACCAGAGAGGCTTACTACCAACGCAGCACGTAGTGGAGGCTCAGGAGTGCTACGCTGGTCTCCTGATGGTTCGTACCTTGCAATAGGAGCAAGCAACGGAGCAATACTTTGTTGGGATAGAGAGCATAAGAGTGCTTTATGGCAAGTCGTAACGTCAGGACAAAAAGTTAATAGTCTTACATGGTCTCCTGACGGTACTCTATTGGCTTGTGCCTTCCGTGATAGCCGTATTGCAGCATGGAATGTGCAGAAAGGTGAGCGTATTCTGCAATGGCAACACTTGCCTACCATGTCACGCACACTCAGTATCTCTGTGGAGCAGCGCATTCTTGTCGCATCAAGCGAACGGCGTCTTCTTTCGGGGGGCATGTACGAACTCTTTCCAACCGCGAGTACTCCTGGTCAACTTCTTGTGACATGTTCGCCTACCCGTTCAGAATTTGCCACGCTTGACGAGCAGAGAGAGAATATTCTCGCTATCTGGCATGGGTAGTATGCTCTCTATTAAAGTTACGGAATGGCACCTTTTTGGCCTATCATTCGTGATACTACTAGTATCCACTCATACAAAACAAACAACGGGTCTAGGGCAAGAGACCATCGGTGCAAGACCGTAGAAGCTCTGCGTTTGACGCATGGGGAGTTGTCACAGACCTCTTAACGTTCTATGATAGAAGGGAGCAGAAGATAATGACTACTAATGCACAAAGCGATGCAAAACTGCTTGGTGATAAAATTAAAGGTATTCGTATAGCCATGATGACCACGGTTGAAACCGATGGCTCACTCCGTAGTCGCCCAATGGCAACACAAGACATGGAATTCGATGGCGACCTCTGGTTTTTCACAAAGGCCAGCGCGCCTAAAGTAGACGATGTACAACATGACCAGCAAGTCAATCTTGGTTATGCTAAACCTGATGAGAATTTATTCGTCTCTGTCTCAGGTACAGCACAATTAGTTCGTGACCGTCAGAAGATCAATGAACTATGGAAGCCTGCTCTTAAAGCATGGTTCCCAAACGGGAACGAAGACCCAGATTTGGCTCTCCTGAAAGTAAATGTTGAGAGTGCCGAATACTGGGATGCACCATCTGGTGTCATGGGTCGCTTATATGTTGTTGCTAAAGGACTTGCCACTGGTGGTAAAGATAGTGGCGGCGAAGATGTAAAGCTAAATCTCAAATAGCATTTTGCTATCTATGATTATCCTAAAGGCGAATGGGGCATGTAAGACTGTTAAGTCTTACATGCCCCATTCGCCGTTGTTCTTAAGGAAGGATTGAGATTATA
>CAXUIS010000123.1:0-12444 GCA_964250915.1 uncultured Ktedonobacteraceae bacterium
CTCATTATCTCGCTCGGCATCCTAACAAAGCCGCTACAACTTGGCATTCTTATGCTCGCTATTGTACTGATTACACTGCTAACTATACTTATTCATCGCCTGGCACATGTTTCTTATCCACTGTGGAGTATAAAGAACTCTTAATCATACAAAAATGTCTCCAGCACCTATTCACATAAAGTAGTAAATAGATGCCGGAGACATTTTTGTATTTGTCCTCTTTATAGAGAAAACTCTATAGAGCTAGAGGTTGCCACGGTTCGTTGTTGTGTCAGTTGAGTCCGTGTGCAGATTGTCGTTCTCTGCGCCGTGAATAATGGCGTTGCCCTGCTGGTCGATACGCGCCTCTTCATGACGAACAGTGTCTGTTACCTGCTGTGTCTCTTGAACCGCACGTTTGCCAATTGCGACCTCGCCAGTGACGACGGTGTTCTTAGTAACGTTCACCTGCTCTTCGCTGACTGGAACGCGGATGACTTCGCCTTCGCCGATAGGTGTGTTGTCAACTCGACCATCGGTAACTGCATGACGCTCGATGACAACTTCCTCATGTGTGACAGGGACGTTAATGGTTTGCTGCTCAGATACTACTTCCTTATGCAAGCCAACCTCGCCAGCTTGTACGCGCTCCTTCGATACGTTGAGACGCTCCTCGCGGAGTCTCAGTGAACGTGGCTGATGGAATTCATCCTGTGCATAGTCTGCGTCTGCACGCTGAGAAACTAAGCCCTGATTCGCTGCAACATTTGTTGTTGCTGCGGCGGCTGTTGCCGTTTGGTTTGTAGCGTAGTTGCTCTGTTGGTTGTAGCCTGTCTGATGCTCGTAGTCATAACCATTGTACTGATGAAGGATGTCATGAGCCTCTTGATCGCGTCCATCCGGTCGGACTGAGACGACTGTGCGCCCATTCTTGTATTCCTGATCGTAGTAGGAAGCATAATCACGTGCGACACCAAGGTCTGTTAGATCGCTGAGCAGGTTCACATTACTCTGCCCCTGTGTCGCAACACCAACTTGGTCATAGCCAAAGCCTGCTTGCTTCAGTGCATCAAGCGCACGTCGTGCATCACGCTCATTCTCAAAAGCCGCAGCTACAATAGAAGTCTGTATAGCCAAAATAGTTCTCCTTTTTTCAAATCAACTGTATTGGACTCGTTCATCAGAACATCGTCTTTTGTTTTAACTAAGATTGTCACGTATTGACCCGCTAAAAAGAGACATATTTTGGCACGTAAAGAAAAACTTATCAGTTTCTAATAGTTTAAATTAAGCGAAATAGTGGTGCTTTTCTCTCTATTAACCATGCAATTGCTTCGCATATTGCTGCGTGAGCATCAGGTATTGATTTCCGTAGGTTATGCTTGGCTCGATCATAGCTCCCTCGAACCATTCGTTAAAGCTGGTAATAGTGACCCAATCGGGTTGACTAGAGAGCGCGCTAGTCCAACTTCGCTGATAGGTAGCACCATTATTGCGTGGCACAATATATGTACCTGTACGTCCAGGTATACGTGTATCATCATAGCCAGGAATGACACCAGCTGCCCATATTTTGTGTGTATGATTGGCAGCATTATATGCGTCAATTTGACTGCGAAAGCCCTCATCGACTGTTGGCATATCGCCGTGCTGTATACCCCAATAGCCCCCACTAAAAAGATGTATACCATCAAAAACGCTGAGTAGCGACATTGAAACACCTTCAGCAGACCAGATCATTGAGTTATTCGGATCAACTTGACTGCGGATAGAAGCCCATTGTGCTAGTGTTCTTCCCCCACCTAATGGGTCCCAGAAGAAAAGTACTGGTTTGCCTTGCCAGTGTAAAAAGTGGGGATCATTGCTGTAGTGTGTCACCATGTAGTTGAGCGCGTTCACCATATTTGTCGTACCACTGAGTGCAGGAGCGTCGCTTTCAAAATAGATAGTTGAGGTAAAGAGGGCACCAGTTCTACTCTGTAAGGCGGCGGAGTGCGCCAGAAGTTTGGAGAAATTTGTGTCTGTCACATCGCCAGGACCCCACCAGGAGCTGATGAAACCTGTAATGCCTGCGTTAGAAGCTTCTGTTACCTGTCGGTCAATTGTTGCATCATCGCTCGAATTGTACTGCGTTGTAGGCAAATCAGACATGTGACAGCTACACCATGTCGTAGGCGTGTACCATGTATAGTAAAAAGCAAGAACAGGAGTACCTGCATTACTATTTCCTCCGCCCCCATTTCCGCCACTGCTACCACCAGTACCACCGTTACCAGGAGTAGGTTGAGGTTTTTGTGTCGGTATTGTAACAGGTTTTGTACTCTTGGTTGGTTTCACTGTAGGTTTCGTCGTAGGTTGTGAGGTAGGACGAACCGAGACGACACTTGGCTTGTGTGTAGCTGTTGCCGTTGGTACTTGTGTTGTTTGCGTTGGTGCAATTCCCTCTGCTACCGGTCCTACAACCTGACCTCCACATGCAGATAAGCAAAATAGTAGGGCAAGACAAAATACTGGAATACTCGCCTTCCTATACGGAGAAAAAATCTTTGTCTCCATAAAATCCCCTTGTTTACGCGACATATTGTTTCCTATTATTAGTATAAATAAATGCGTGTATATGTACAAAATAATAGTACATTTGGGCACACATGATAACTCTCATGGCTACCTTTCGTCACAATGAATAGAACAGGTTAGTAAAACAATATATAACTCTATTACAAAGTATATCTACTCTATTTTGTACGTACTTGTGAGGATAAAGTTATCGAAATATGAAGCCGATAACCAGTAGTATGTATACCAAAGTACCGGAGTACGAATATCACAGATTGACTCTCGAATATCCCATGACTATCAGGTATATAGATTATTCATGTGTCAAGTAAGGAATATAAACAATGTTATCTTATTTAAAAGTTATGGTAGCAAGCATTGTCGTATTGAGTTTGCTCGCGGTAGCCGTTGTTTCATTCACACCTTTTGCGCATATTCATGCAAGTACTGCTCATGCTACAGCCTCTGTGAACCTACCCTACAATGCTACCGCAAATGGACCTTATAGTGTTAAGGGTAACACTGTTGTAGGTGCGGATGGGCAACCATATCTTGTTCATGGTATTGCCCGTGATGGCCTTGAATACAACTGTTCGGGCGATGGGCCACTTGACCAACAACACCTCGCGTACCTCGGTAGTGGAGTGAACACTACCACTGGAACTTACTGGGGTGCAAACACAGTGAGACTTCCTCTTTCAGAAGGTTTTTGGCTAAATGGTGCTCCAGGATATCCTTGTAGCGCAGCACAGTATCACAGCACTGTAAAGCAAGTTATTGATACTTTGACTGCGCTGAAACTGAATGTCATACTTGATCTTCAATGGACCGACGCTGGTGGTCAGTCGGGACAGGGTGGTGGACCGTGGGCTATGGCTGATGCCGATAGTGTAACTTTCTGGCAGCAGGTTGCTCCTATTTACAAGAACTACTCGAATGTTCTTTTTGAAGCATTTAATGAGCCACATCCAGCCGCATGGTCGTGTTGGACGAGTGCATGTACAATGACGAGTGATAGTGGTTACTCAGATGACTGTCAATGTTCCAAAACCTTCACCTATCAAAGTGTAGGCATGCAAGCGGTTGTGAATGCCATTCGGAGTACTGGTGCAACTAATTTGGTGCTGGTTGGTGGTATGCAATGGGGCTACGATCTTAGTCAACTCAATACCTATAAACTCACTGGCACAAACATTGTCTATGATACGCATCCATATTACCCTTATAATGACAAACTTCCAAATACGTGGGATGCTGCCTTTGGTATTCCAAGTCAGACATATCCAGTGATTTCTGCTGAAAGTGGAGAATATGATTGTGATAGTAATTACGAGAGCCGCTTGCTATCGTATTTCGATGCACACCAGATTGGGTGGGTCAGCTTTTCCTGGTCGATGAGTGGCAATACCTGTACCTATCCGCTTCTCATCACTGACTACAACGGCACGCCATCAGCCGGTTATGGCCTCGCTATCTATCAGCATCTTCATAGATATGCGACGGCATCCGCACCCGTGAGTGGTGTGTGGTACTTTGCAGAAGGGCGTGTCGGTGCTTCCTTCAAAGAATATCTGACCATTGACAATCCCAGCCCGAACAATGATTGTCCTGTCAATGTACAGTATTTGCCTGAGATGGGAAGTCCTGTTACGAAGTCATTCACTGTAGCTCACGCTTCGCGCTGGACCGAGTCGGTGAATACAGACATGAGTATTCCTTACACACAGAAGACAGGAGTATCTGTCTCTGCCATCGTTTCAGTCAATCCCTCCTCATCATGTAGTGGTGTTGTAGCGGAGCGTCCACAGTACTTCTCATGGCATGGTATCAATAGTGGAAGTGATGTAGTTGGTGCAACACATCTGGGACAAACATTTTACTTCGCCGATGTTCCAACAAATAACGGATTTACATCGTTTTTGACCGCATTAAATCCCCCAGTGAATGGTAGTGCTACAGTAACTGCAACCTATTATGCTAGTGGTCACACTGTTGGCACGCAGAGCATTAATCTTGGTGCTGGACAACGTGGCACTCTCTTTCCAAGTAATGCCGGTCTGCCCACTCATGTTGCCGCCGTTGTCACCTCAACACGACCTATTGTGGTGGAACGTCCAGACTACTTTGGAAGCGTAGCGGCTGGTAGTGCAGGTTCTGTTTCTGGTGCTACATCAGTTGTTGGCGCACAGGCACTATCACACGATTGGCTGTTCGCGGAAGGCTATACAGGTGGAAAATCACAGGAGTACCTTGCGATTTCAAATCTTGATAGTACCGCAAATGCAGCTGCGAACATCACAATTAGGTTGCAACTTGGGGATGGTTCTACAAGGTCTATTACAGGTAGTGTTGGCGCAATGAGTCAAACATTATGGAATGTCAACGCAAACATTCCGCCGAGTACAGTATCTGCCGAAATAACCTCTACGGGTGCAGCGATTGTGGTACAGCGTGAAATGTTCTTTCAATACAACCATACAATTACTAGTAGCAATGGCTTTGGACTTACGGCAAGTGGTGGTTCTGATGTTATTGGTCAGGTTGGACCCGCAACAGTCAACTCTTACACCTTCGCGGAGGGCTATGCTAATATTGGGTATAATGAATGGCTCACCTTACAGAACCCAACAGGGAGTGACGAAACTGTTACTCTCACCTTGCTCAACAACTATGGTCATAGCTACACATTCAGTAGTGTTCTTGTAAAGGCGCACACACGCTCAACCGTCGATGTAGCCGCCCTTGTACGTCAATATCTGCTTCATACAGGTAGCGACCCACGCTACTCCTGTGCTATTGCAATGACGGCGCAAGCACCGACTGACTCCTACTTCGTGAGTGAGCGTCCCATGTACTGGAATACAGGTGGTACGCAAGGTGGCTCTGATGTGATCGGGTATACCGGAGCATAGACAATTTTTTGTAAGCAAGGCTACAACAAGGTAGGCATTTCCCGTCTGGGAAATGCCTACCTTGTTGTAGCCTTGCTTATCTCGCTATGAGGGCTGCCATGACGTTCTGCATCAATTTTTGTATCCCTGGAACGACCTGTTGCGTACCTGCACAGCGCGGATCGGGAGCAAACTGATAGGCATCAAGCGCACTCGTCCAATAGACGCTACCAGTATCAAACACCATTGCATGTGAAGGCGCAGTATAGACAGTGGTACTACTTGTATCAGCCTGCTTTGTGTCGTTGGTGGTAGCTGAGGTACTTAAAATGTCTAGTCCTTCGGGGGTTGCACCATTATTAAACACCTTGTCCCATTCATAGCCAACTACCATACAACCATACTGTTGTCCTGCTGTTAAACCTGTATCCTTCATTAATGGCGACGTAGAAAGGGGAGAGGCAACTTTCCAGGGAAACCCATGCTGTCCATGTATAACGTCAGAGAACATTTCACCTAGCAACGCGTTCTCTGGTCGGTTAACAACCGGATCACGAAATAGAGAGGTGACACGTGAATTATCGTGTCCATAGAATGGGTCACGCGCTAGATCGTGTTTTGGCGTCAACACCTTATAGCTCACTACTGTACGATTAGCAACACCTGCACTATCGGGTTCGAGACGTGCTTGCCAATAAGAGTCATCGGCCTCAAGAAAGGCCAAGCTAACGCCATGATTGCGCAAATATTCGACACCATCGCGCATCTCTTTTGTCCAGTATTCATCGTGCCCTAGTGAGATGTATGCTTTATGCGACACAAGTGCTTGTGCTCCGGTGTGCAGATCAATATCGCTGATATAAGAGATATCATAGCCTTGACGCTCAAACCAACGGATAGCATCGGCTTCAAAGACGAGTACCTGATCCGATCCATAGTTTTGTGTACTGGGACGATCAAAGGAAACCTTGACGGCAGGTATTGGCTTGCTATTATAGCCGTATAAGCTTTGTCCACCCCAATTGTTATAGGCGGCATAGGTGGTGTCTGCTGTGACGACAACATAATCCGAAGTTGTTGAACCAAGCACATCGAACGAAACATAGGTTTGCTTGTCTTGCGCATCCACGAGTTTTGCTAAATAGACTCCTGTCGTCCAATCTGTGGTGACGTTAAAGCTATACGATGGTTTCCAACGTGCCTCAGTAAGTCCTGTTGCTGTATCTGTGTAACAGGTGGAACAGTTAACAAGTGACGATTGTTTCGCATCGAAGTACCCTTGCGTTTGTCCTACAAGACTGCCACTGGTTGCGATTTCTCTTCCACCTTTACCTTGATACCACCCTATACGGTAGATGGAGATGGTGTATGGTGTCCCTGCTTGCTGGGTGCTCACATAAAAAGTGATTTGTTGCCCTGGTGCTACCGAGCGGGCATTCACATAGGCTTGTATCTGTACCGTTGCTGCCTTACCGTCACGCATTTGCCATGCCGTTGTTCCTTTCTTCGCATTCTCAATCGTAATTGGGTTAGTAGAAGACGCTTGAGAATGTGAAGCTAAGAATGACGGTAAAAAAAATATTCCTGAGAGTAGAATGAGGAGTGTTAACACTCCTCCTACGATTGCAGTGAGGCGCCATTTCATGCAATCCCTCCTCTATTAAGTGTCTTTGGTAAAGAGTATCTACGAATATTCAACCGTTATTGGGCAGAAGCATCTTATTTCTGTCATGCATACTGTAGCATGTACACATATGTCCTCTTCAGTTACTCATGGTTGAGAAATGGTGAATTTTACTATAAAGTGTGGGTAAAATATCTACAAACTAAAATTTTTGCGAGAACATCTTAAAAAAGCATTGACAATCTCTCACATGCATGGTATACCTCTATCAATACAAAACAACAACATACATACAGCTTTGACGAGACGAGTAACAGCACGGCGTGACAAGCAGAGAATGAGCGGTAGGTGAAAAGCTCATATGTCCCCACTGTGAATAAAACTTTGAAGCTACGAGAAGAAATCGCTTTACCGCGAAACTAGAACTCAGTCGGCAACCTCCGTTATCAGGTATACTGTAGGGGTCTCATTCATTACACCCTTGTCTGATGCAAAATTGTAGCAGAGGACGCGATAAATTGGTCCTTACAGAACGAGGTTGACATTGTGAAATGTCGGCGCATGAAGGTGGTACCACGAAGTCGCTCTTCGTCCTTTCCAGAGAGAAGGATGATGGGCGTTTTTATTTGCCTCTTATCTTTCCTCACGACAAGCGAAACAAACTCAATACAAAACGCTATGCAGGAACGAGTAACGGACTGAGACACATTCAGAGAGTGGGCCAATGCTGGAACGCCCATATGTTGACTACCCGTGAAAAAGACTTCTGCGCTATGAGAAGAAATCGCGTTGTTTGTTGGTAGGATGTAATAAATGAGACTCCTACAGACAATGCGAGATTAGAACTCAATCGGTAGCCCCCGTTATCGGGCAATGTATATGGGTACAACACATTGCCCGTACACAACGAGGTTGATGCCGTGAGGTATCAATGAACGAAGGTGGCACCACAAAAGCGTATTTCACGCTCTTTGTCCTTCTCCAACATGGAGGACAAAGAGCGTTTTTGTTTATCATCAAGTTTGTTTAGCACACTACTACAAGCAAGGAGAAATAATGAACATGGATACAACTCGTACAACCAACTTGACCGCGCATTGCCCAGAATGTGACGCCAGCATCAATCTACAGGGTCTACTCGTTAACGAGATCATCTATTGTCCCGATTGTAACGCAGAACTAGAGGTATTGAATCTGGAACAACCTACCGTTGCGCTTGCTCCGCAAGTTGAAGAGGATTGGGGAGAATAATATGACGCATATTGCCCTACTCACATCACGGGTGCGCGTGGAAGAGAAATTACTGATCGAGGCACTAGACCAACGCAACATCTCGTATGACATCATTGACGACGAAGAACTTCTGCTCGACTTAGCACAACCAGATGCTCGTTGGCGCAGATATGATGCAGTACTCTGCCGTAGCATGAGTCAATCGCGTGGCCTCGCGGTATTGCATGTACTGGAACATTGGGGTATTCCTGTCTTCAATACGGCAGCAGTGACAGCAACGTGTAATGACAAGCTATTAACCACTCTAGCCCTTTTACACACTAATGTGCCAATACCACGCACACTCCTGGCCTTTGATGCACCAAACGCCGTGCAGGGTATCGAGATGCTTGGCTACCCTGTTGTGCTCAAGCCCGTTACAGGTTCATGGGGGCGCTTGCTTGCTCGTATCAATGATCGTGACGCCGCCGAAGCTGTGTTAGAGCATCAGGAGACCCTCGGCGGCTATCAGCACCATACACACTACATTCAACAATACATCGACAAGCCACAACGCGACATTCGTGCTTTTGTCATAGGCGAGCAAACCGTATGTGCAATCTATCGTACCAGTGAACATTGGGTCACAAATACCGCGCGTGGTGCTGTCACAAGTAATTGTCCTGTCACGCACGAACTTGATAGCCTATGTATACGAGCCGCTCAAGCCGTTGGTGGTGG
Source organism: uncultured Ktedonobacteraceae bacterium (assembly GCA_964250915.1). Classification (GTDB taxonomy): domain Bacteria; phylum Chloroflexota; class Ktedonobacteria; order Ktedonobacterales; family Ktedonobacteraceae; genus JBBQVS01. The sequence continues at coordinate 9,004 of CAXUIS010000123.1, forward strand.
CATTCTGGCAATCGACGTATTGGAAGACGCCGAACATGGTCTGCTTGTCAACGAGATCAACGCTACGATGGAATTTCGCAATAGCATCACTCCAACAGGTGTCGATATTCCCGGTTTGATGCTTGACTATGTGTTAAGCCATATACGAGTAGGAGCCTTGCAATGAACACTCTTCGTGTCGCAATAGTTGGAGGGTCAGGCTACACAGGTGGTGAATTGATACGCCTGTTACTCTTCCACCCTTATGTTGAGATTGTACAGGTTGCATCAAGTAGTCGTGCGGGACAATACGTCCATAGTACACATCCAAATCTGCGAAGGCTTTGCACCCTGCGGTTTTGTCATCCTGACGACCTGACATCATGTGACCTAGTGTTTCTTTGCCAACCACACGGGGCATCATCACAAGAAATAGAGCGGTATCAAGCACTTGCACCACGTGTGATTGACCTGTCGGCGGATTTTCGCTTACGTTCGCCTGAACTTTATCAACAGTGGTATGGGGCATCTCATCCTGTGCCTTCGTTGCAAGAGCAAGCGGTGTACGGCTTGCCGGAACTGCACAGAGCAGAACTACGTGAAGCAACACTTGTAAGTGGAACAGGCTGTATGGCAACTGCTGCTATTCTGGGACTTGCTCCTTTGTACCGAGCGCGGCTTGCAGATGAACGCATTCCGCTTGTTGTCGATGCAAAGGTTGGTTCATCGGCTGCTGGTGCTATTCCAGGGGCAGGTAGCCACCATCCTGACCGTAGTGGTGCTGTGCGCTCGTTCCAACCGACGCGCCATCGTCATACCGCCGAATTGATACAGGAACTAGGGCTATTGAACGAGAGTCCACTGCGACAACACATCGCATTTTCCGCTACTGCGATTGAGCTTGTACGCGGCGTACTGGTGACTGCGCATGTATTCCTTCGTGAGCGGATTGACGAACGTACATTGTGGCGACTCTATCGTGAAGCCTATCAAGATGAGCCATTTATACGCATCGTCAAAGATCGTAACGGTGTCTATCGTTATCCCGAACCAAATATTCTCGCGGGTAGCAACTACTGTGATATTGGCTTCGAGTACGACCCCGATTCGCAACGCCTCGTGGTCATCGCGGCTCTGGATAATCTGATGAAGGGGGCCGCAGGGAACGCGGTACAGGCCATGAATACGATGTACGGCTGGGATGAGACGACAAGCCTGACCTTCCCCGGCTTGCATCCAGCGTAAAGAGAGGAAAGAACGTATGACATTTGTTGTAAAAATTGGCGGGAGTGCAGGCGTCGCAACAACTACGATTGTTCATGACATAGCACACTGTGTTGCACATGGAGAACGTGTTGTGTTGCTGCACGGCGGTTCTGACCTCACAAACGCACTATCACAGCAGGTAGGGCATGACATACATATGGTGACATCGCCAAATGGTATGGTCAGTCGCTATACCGATAGCGAAACACTACGTCTTTACTCAATGGCGGTGGCTGGACAGCTAAACACCGAACTCGTAGCTCTTTTACAGCAGCATGGCGTAAATGCGCTTGGTCTTGCAGGTGTCGATGGACGCCTCTTAGTCGCAAGACGCAAATCCATTGTGCGCTCGCTCACCGCAGAGGGACGTATCCAAATTTTGCGCGACGACTATACTGGGCACATCGAGCAGGTCAATAGCGAATTGCTCACTCTCCTGCTGAATGCTGGCTACATTCCTGTCATAGCACCATTAGCACTCAGCCATGAAGGTGAACGTTTAAACGTCGATGGTGATAGAGCGGCGGCGGCAGTTGCCGAAGCATTACACGCTGAAACTCTTGTACTTATGACCAACGTTCCAGGTTTGCTTACAAACAAAGACGATTCAGCAACACTTATTCAAGATATTCCTGCTGACCAGCTTGATAACTACATGCAGTACGCTCAAGGACGCATGCGCAAGAAATTACTTGGAGCGCAAGAAGCCCTGAATGGTGGTGTGACAAGAGTGTGTATCGGTCAAGGCTCTTTGCTTGATGTACTCAACGGGTCTGGAACGACCATCTCTAATGACGGTAGGGGCAGCAATTCATTGCGCCCAATGATGGGGGTGGTGGAGGGGCAACGTGTCGGCAACGCTTCTTTACCCCAGCGCGAACCCCTCCCGACCCATCATTGGGCGCAATGAATTGCTGCCCCTACCGTATTCACAGGGTGAGGATTAAATACACAATAAAAGGAGATCACGTATGATTTCAACCATTGAGATAGAAAATACCTATACAAGCGGTGTCTATGGGAAACGTGGCGTTGCTATCGTGCGTGGTAGCGGTACATTGCTCTGGGATGCCGAGGGACGCGAATACATTGATTGTACGGCTGGTTATGGTGTGGCAAATATAGGACATGGGCGCGTAGAGATTGCGTCAGCACTGGCGGAGCAGGCACAACGCCTCATCACTTGTCCTGAAATTTTTTATAACGATATCCGTGGACGCCTGCTTGAACGACTTGCATCGCTTACGCCAGAGGGACTCGACCATATCTTTCTGTGCAATAGTGGGACGGAAGCGGTAGAAGGTGCGCTCAAATTCGCACGTCTTGCCACTGGACGTACCGGCATTATTGCGACATTGCGAAGTTTTCATGGGCGCACAATGGGCGCACTTTCCGCGACATGGGAGCCGCACTACCGCGAACCTTTCGCTCCTTTGCTTCCTGGTGTCACTCATATACGCTATAACAACATTGAAGCCGCAGAAGCTGCGATCACCGAGGAGACTGCCGCAGTGATTATCGAACTTGTGCAGGGTGAGGGCGGTGTTCATGTTGCAGATGAGTCATACATTCGAGACCTTGCAACACTTTGTCACGAGCGTGGAGCCTTGCTCATTGTCGATGAAGTACAGACGGGCTTTGGACGCACTGGAACGCTGTTTGCCTGTGAGCAGTACAACCTGCAACCTGACATCCTTTGTCTTGCAAAGTCTATCGCTGGCGGCGTGCCAATGGGTGCTGTTTGTCTAGGACCACGTGTGATGGAGAGTGGACACGTGACAAAGGGTGTACATGGTAGCACCTTTGGTGGCAATCCACTAGCCTGTGCTGCCGCCCTTACCACACTTGATATTCTTGAACGCGAAGCGTTACCACAGCGCGCAGCCACACTTGGAGCATATGCCCTTGAACGTCTACGCGCAATACATTCACCACTCATCCGTGAGGTTCGTGGACGCGGCCTCCTGCTCGGTATCGAACTCACACGCCGGGCACAACCCTATCTCGAAGCACTGTTCGCACGTGGCATTCTTGCCCTACAAGCTGGCCCAAACGTGATTCGCATGTTGCCACCACTTGTGATTCCAGAAGCGCAGTTAGAGCATGTTTTAACTGTTGTTGAAGAAATCTTAGTTGGTGGCAATTAGCGTTTGTTTTTTTTTAAAAAACGGAACCCAGGTTGGGTAAAAAAAAACA
>CAXUIS010000123.1:12454-14593 GCA_964250915.1 uncultured Ktedonobacteraceae bacterium
CGCTTCTTCAGTCCATGTTAACCATTCCAAGCTATTCGCGTCAGGAACAGCACTTCGCGCGCCATCTTGTCGAGCAAGCACAACAGATGGGATTGCATGCACACCTTGATGAAGTCGGCAATGTCATTGCCAGTACGCATAGCGACGAAAACGTGCAAGACCCTATTATCTTGCTTGGACACATGGACACGGTGCCAGGGAATATTCCGGTGCGCATCGAAAATGGACTCCTGTATGGACGCGGAGCAGTGGATGCAAAAGGACCGCTCGCAGCATTCCTGGTAGCTACCGCTCGTATCGCGCAAGCAGGAGATGTACAGCGACCAATTATCGTAATCGGTGCGGTAGAGGAGGAGGCTGCAACATCGCGTGGAGCACATGCTGTGGTGCATCGCTATTCTCCTTCGGCGTGTATCATCGGCGAACCAAGCGGAAGCCATGCCGTAACGATTGGCTATAAGGGTCGGCTATTAGTTGATTGTTGTGTTACGCGCTCCTCTAGCCATAGTGCAGGACCACAGCATAACAGTAGCGAAGTAGCGGCAGCTTTCTGGGAACGCGTGCGTCTTCACTCCGCCGAATGGAACGCACAGTATGCATCTACTTCATCATTCGCTGCACTCCTGCCTTCCCTGCGTAGTATCACCAGTACACAGAACGGTTTAGAGGAACAGACACATATGCTGCTTGGCTATCGTCTACCACCAGCTTTTGATGGCGCATCTTTACAAGCTCAATTAGAGCAGTGGGCGCATGAAGATGGCGTTCAGCTACAGTTTTCAGGCGAGGAGGCTGCATTCCAAACGACACGTACAACACCCGTAGCGCGTGCATTTCTTTCAGCCATTCGCGCAACCGGAGGGCAACCTACCTTTAAGCATAAAACGGGTACATCTGATATGAATGTTGTTGGACCTGTCTGGGGCCAGAATATTCTTGCCTATGGTCCCGGTGACGCAAGCCTCGATCACACGCCCAACGAGCATATCAACCTTGCCGAGTATAACCACGCTATCAACGTACTTGAAATTGTGCTGCGAGACCTCTTCCAGCGACGAGGGGTGATGTAATGAGTCCTCTTACTATTCTCGACTCGACCCTACGCGAGGGCGAACAGTTCATAGGAGCCTGTTTTACGCTTGAACAGCGTTTGACAATTGCCCGCATGCTTGACTCAATCGGTGTAACCTTCATTGAAGTACCCTCACCGGTTGCCTCACCAGAGACACAACAGGCATTGCTTGCACTGTGCAATCTGCATTTACATGCACACATCGTTGCCCATACACGCTGTGTCGAAGCCGACGTGCAAGCAGCATTAGATACGCCCGTGTATGGACTCAACCTCTTTTATGGTACCTCGACACAATTGCGTACCTTCAGTCACGGACGCCGTATCGAACAAATGATTGCCGATGCTGTACCACTCGTGCGACGTGTGCGCGATGCTGGTCGTTACGTGCGTTTTTCCGCCGAAGATGCCTTTCGCAGTGATCTTATCGACTTACTGCATGTCTTTGATGCGGTTGTCGATGCAGGAGTACAGCGCATTGGCTTGCCCGATACCGTTGGCATCGCCACACCACGACAGGTGGCACAGCTAGTTCAGCTCTGCCACGAACGTTATCCTTCGGTTGGTATTGAGTTTCATGGACATAACGACACTGGTTGTGCAAATGCGAACACTATGGCAGCGTTAGAGGCTGGTGCCGATTGTCTTGATGTTACCGCGTTAGGTATCGGAGAGCGTAATGGTATTGCTGCTTTGAGCGGATTGATTGCACAACTCTACATCCATTATCCTGAACTGCTGTCCGACTATGATCTCACACAAGTTGCGCCACTCGATACGTTTGTCGCGTCCTGTCTCGGTCTCGCTATTCCTTTTAACACACCTATCACCGCGCCAAGTGCTTTCACGCACAAAGCAGGTGTACATACAAAAGCTGTCCTACGAAATCCACGCGCCTACGAGGTGCTCGACCCCGCCGACTTTGGCCTTCTACGCCATGTCGATATCGGCTCACGTGTCACAGGGCGTTATGCTGTAGGGCATCGTGCTGCATCGCTAGGCTTACAACTCACAAACAGCGAAATTGCCAATCTCACGCATGCCCTTAAAGCACGCGCCGAAAACGG
>CAXUIS010000124.1:0-14568 GCA_964250915.1 uncultured Ktedonobacteraceae bacterium
TTAGCTATCATCATAGCACAGTAAAAGGGCTACTTCTGATACTGTTAGAGGGCGGATTTGCTAGTAACAGTGCCATGTGTTACACTTTGTTACATAATTTCTTTGTGATATGAAACAAGGAAAGAATATGGATAAGGAACCTATGTGAGTACGCAACAGATAACGCTACAAGAGATAAATGGGTATATCCAAGAAGACTTTGTTACAGCCTTACGTGGACTATTCGAGGGACCACCGTGGATAGTGACACAGAGCTGGTATGCTCGTCCATTTGCTACACTTACACACCTGCATCAAACACTTTGTAACGTGATGTACAACGCATCTCTTGAGCAACAAATAGCACTTTTGCAGGCACATCCTGATTTGGTTGGACGGGCTGCATTGGCTGGTACGCTCACGCCAGAGTCAACAAGCGAACAAGCTTCGGCTGGTTTGGATACTCTCTCGCCTGAGGAAATTGCTACATTTACACAACTCAATCAGAACTATCAAAGTCGCTTTGGCTTTCCATTTGTAATTTGTGTGCGTGAAAATAAGAAAGCAAGTATTCTCGCAGGTTTTTCCAACCGCCTTCACCATTCACGTTCACAAGAGGTCGAACTTGCGCTAGCTGAAGTTGCCAAGATTTGTCTTTTCCGTTTACATGATCTTGTTGTACAAGACGAAATATAAGGAGGACAGTAAATATGGAGCATACCTATGAGATTAGCTATGGGAAAGCACGTGTTCCCGTCTATCGAGTATATGCCGCTCCACTTTCAGGGATTCCACCTCTTCCCGAATCACTCTTTATGGGCAGAGAGAATATTCTTTTTGCGGTGGAGGTGGATGTTGAGGTCTTCGGAAAGAATTTTCTGCCTGCGTATACGCATGGTGATAATAGTATGATCGTGGCGACCGACACGATGAAAAACTTTATTCTCCGACAAGCACTTACATTTAGTGGCTCGACCCTCGAAGCGTTTCTCACGTTGCTCGGTCAACAATTTCTCACCACCTACCCCACAATGGAGCGATTACAGTTGACAGGAAGAGAACTTCCTTTTCCACCAGCCCAAATCGTACAAAAGAATTCCACTCACGTTGATGATAGTAACGTGCTGTTCAAACGTTCGCACGACGATTATGCCGTCGCAACCATAGACTTTGTTTCGCATGGAAAAGATATTATCATGACGAATCATCGTTGCGGACGCGTGGAACTTCAACTACTCAAAATTTCTGGTAGCGCATTTACGAATTTCGTTCGTGATGACTATACGACATTACCTGAACGGGTAGACCGCCCTCTATTTATCTATCTCGATGTCTATTGGAAATATACAAGCGTTGCCGATGTGCAGGAACGCTACATTCCCAGTGAGCAGGTGCGCGATGTGGTGCAAGCTGTATTTCATGAATTTGTGAGCGAGTCTATTCAGCATCTTGTGCATGAAATGGGACTACGACTTCTGATGCGCTTTCCTCAAATAGCTGAGGTGAGCTTTGAAGGACAAAATCGTACACGAGACCTCATCAGCGTATCCGAAACTGACTCAAAACAGAAGGTATACAGCGATCCATTTCCAGCGTATGGTATGATCAAACTGACGATAACTCGAACAGAGAGTCATGATTCGAGCGAGGGACAATGATGGGAGGTCGTCTCACCACACATATACTTGACACAGCACGAGGTTGTCCAGCTTCTGACGTGACCATTGAACTCTGGCGACACAACGCTCAAGAAGGCGAAAATAGTTTGTTGAAGACTGTATACACCAATAGCGATGGACGCACTAGCGAGCCATTGCTAGCAAATGATGACCTGACAGTCGGTATTTATGAGTTGGTGTTTATCGTTGGGAAGTATTTTGCTACTCAAGAGAGAACTCATAGCACACTCCCATTTCTTGATCGTATTCCTGTCCGCTTTGGCATCGCCGATGCAAACGCTCATTATCATATTCCATTGCTCGTTTCACCTTGGGCCTACAGTACGTATCGAGGGAGTTAAATTGTGACCATCGAAACTGTCATGCAGAGATGTGACATTCTTGGAACGTACAGTGAGGAACTGAATCGCCTTACACGTCCATTCGCGTCACCAGCGATGCAAAAGGTCAATCAGCTTGTTGGACAGTGGATGAGCAAGGCTGGCATGAGCGTTCAACAGGACGCGGTGGGGAATGTAATAGGACGCTATGAGGGAAGTTCTCCTACTGTTAAGACGTTACTTTTGGGTTCACACCTCGACACAGTACGCGATGCAGGCAAGTATGATGGTCCGCTCGGCGTCATGATTGCACTTGCTTGTGTTGAGCGTCTACATGCTCGTAAGGAACGCCTCCCATTTGCGATTGAAGTACTCGGTTTTGCTGATGAAGAGGGCTTACGCTATCATAGCGCGTATATTGGAAGCAAGGCTATGACAGGGACGTTTGACCTGGACGCGCTTTCTCTAACTGACGCCGACAGTATTCCTATGAGGCAAGCGATTCAAACATTTGGAGGCAATCCTGATCCTGTCGTGCTGCGTACTGCTCGCTGGCAACGCGATGAACTCCTGGCCTACTGTGAAGTTCATATCGAGCAGGGACCAATTCTTGAAACTCGCCATCTTCCTATCGGTGTCGTTTCAGCTATTGCAGGTCAGAAGCGTATTGCTGTACGTTTTACAGGCGAAGCGGGACATGCTGGTACCGTTCCAATGACGCTCAGGCATGATGCGCTCTGTGTTGCTGCCGAATTTATACTGACCGTCGAAGCACTCGCACACGATCTCCCACGACTCGTTGCTACTGTTGGACAAGTCAACGTACAACCAGGAGCAAGTAATGTTATACCAGGAGAGGTAACATTAAGTTTGGATGTACGACATCAGGACGATAGTGTATGCGAGAAGGCATGTTACCATTTGAAGGAACAAGCGCAGCAGATTGGTCGTATGCGACATGTCTCGTCTGATTGGCAGCTTCTGCAGGAACACCCCTCTGTCCCCTGTTCGACACGCGTAACTCAGTTGCTGAAGCAATCTATTAAAGATTTACACTACCCAGCACTTTCCATTACGAGTGGAGCGGGACATGATGCGGTGACGTTAAGCAATCTCACAGATATGGGTATGTTGTTTGTGCGCTGTCATGGCGGCATTAGCCATAACCCAGCAGAGTCGGTGACGACAGAAGATGTAGAGGTTGCGATTGCAGTAGTAGAGCGTTTTCTGACGCTACTAGCGCAGGAGGAGACGAACGCATGAGTTCTTATGATCTAATTGTGCGTCATGGCATCGTCGTCACTTCCACAGAAGTGAGGCAGGCCGACATTGCTGTCGTCGATGGTCGCGTCGTAGCGATAAATCCGAATCTCACTGGCACAAGTAAGCATGAGATTGATGCAAGCGGCCTACATATTTTCCCTGGCGTCATAGATGCCCATGTCCATTTCAACGAACCAGGACGTACTGAGTGGGAAGGCTTTGCCACTGGCACAAAGGCTCTTGCTGCAGGTGGAACCACTGCTTTTTTTGATATGCCATTGAATGCTCATCCGCCAACGCTTGATGCACAAAGTTTTGACTTGAAACTTGCAGCGGCGCAGGCTTCATCTCTAGTTGACTTTGCCCTGTGGGGTGGGCTGGTACCTGGGAATGTTTCAAATATGGAGGAGTTAGCTGAACGGGGCGTGATTGGCTTCAAAGCCTTTATGAGTAACAGTGGCATCGACGACTTTTTAGCCGTTGATGATCTGACGCTCTATGAAGGCATGATGCAAGCTGCCAAGTTGGGAAGGATTGTTGCTGTCCATGCTGAAAACGACTCTATCACGAGCAACCTCGCCCGTAGAGCTATCACAGAGGGAAGGACTGGAAAACGTGACTATCTCGCCTCTCGCCCTGTTATCGCTGAGTTAGAGGCTATAGAACGCGCCATTCTTATGGCAAGCGAGACAGGCTGTTCTCTACACATCGTTCATGTGAGCACAGGCCGTGGCGTTCGTCTGGTCACTGATGCGCGAGCGAGAGGAGTGGATGTCAGTTGTGAAACATGCCCTCATTATCTTGTTCTCACCGAAGATGACGTGGAGGCATTAGGAGCCGTTGCGAAGTGTGCACCTCCTCTGCGCCCACAGGAAGAGCGCGAGGAGCTATGGCGGCAAGTGTTGACAGGCAACGTCCCCATGATCGCGTCTGACCACTCACCTGCACCTGCTGACATGAAAACGGATAGCAACTTTTTCCATGTCTGGGGTGGAATATCTGGCTGTCAGTCTCTCCTGTCGCTCCTTCTAACAGACGGCTATAAGCAACGTTCTCTCGCCCTAAGCACGATTACCTCTTTAACAGCAGAGTATGTCGCACGCCGTTTTAACCTGTTCCCGCATAAAGGGCATCTCGCTTTAGAAACCGATGCAGATATGGTCCTGGTAAATCTACGAGAGAGTAGGGAATTACGAGCAACCGATTTATTCTACCGCCATCAGCAAAGTCCCTACATAGGTAAATCATTGTGCGGGCGCATTGTATCTACACTTGTGCGAGGCAAAACGATTTTTCACGAGGGAACCTTTATTGATGCTCCTGTTGGACAGTTGCTACGACCCACTATACTATAAGTTACGCATACATAATCCTTGCCCACGTCGCAGGATACTTAGAAGGTTGATATTTATGTGGCAAACATATTTGCGCCCCACAAGCCTTGAAGAGACGCTGGAGCTCCTCCACCAGTTTGAGGGACAAGCTCGTCTGGTAGCTGGTGGAACCGATGTCCTCGTTGAGTTACAACGAGGTGTCAAACTCACTTCAACGCTCATTGATATTACTGCGCTACACGATTTAAAGTTCATTCGTATCGAGGGAGACTATCTTTTACTCGGTGCTCTCACTACGCATAACGATATCATAGCCTCTACTGACTGCGTGGGGTACGCCTTACCATTAGCGCAAGCATGCTTGGAAGTGGGCGCACCTCAAATCCGTACTCGTGCAACGATAGCGGGCAATCTTGTTACAGCGTCACCAGCGAACGATACCATTAGTCCCCTTATGGCTTTGGGCGCGGAAGTAGTGCTTGTGAGCACTACAGGAAAGCGTGTTATTTCACTACACGACTTTTACTCCGGCTTTCGTCACACCGTGCTAAGGCCAGATGAACTCCTGTACGCAATCCGTATCCCTCTTATGAAACCTGAGCAGCGAGGTCTTTTTCTCAAACTAGGGTTGCGGCGAGCACAGGCTATTTCAGTTCTCAATATTGCATTTGTACTCACCTTCTCTGGTGAAAATGTGAGTACAGCATCTATCGCTCTGGGCTGTCTAGCACCAACCATTGTGCACGCTTCCACGGTTGAAACGTTCCTGCAAGGCAAACGACTTGATAGCGCGGTGTGTGCTGAGGCAGGACGACTTGCTAATGAAGATGTCAATCCTATCGACGACATTCGCGGCTCAGGGGTCTACCGGCGCGAAACGCTAGCCAATCTGGTGACGCTTGGATTACAACGCATCGCCGCAAACACACAAGCTGAGGAATGGGTAGCGCAACCTGTGCTTCTCGATACGAGCGAACATGAAACTACGTCCATTGCATTTGATAATATCATTGACACAACTATCAATGGTCGCTCCTATCAGCTAGCGAATGCACAACACAAGACGCTACTCAATGCACTTCGTGAAAATGCGGAGCTAACTGGAACCAAAGAGGGTTGTGCTGAGGGTGAATGTGGAGCATGTACGGTCTGGTTAAACGGACAAGCGGTTATGTCTTGTCTGGTTCCTGCACCACAGGCTCATCATAGCACGATTACCACTATTGAAGGATTAGCGGATGGCGACGAACTTCATCCCTTGCAACAAGCATTCATTGACTCGGCGGCAGTGCAGTGTGGCTACTGCATTCCTGGTATGCTGATGGCAGGGGCGAAACTGCTGCAAGAGTGCCCACGTCCCGACATGAATCAGGTACAGACAGCTCTTAGCGGCAATATTTGTCGTTGCACAGGGTACCGCAAAATTCTTGACGCCGTTTTAAGCGTAAGCGTAGGAGAATAAAACATGACATCGCTTATCGGCTCATCTCTACCACGACCAGATGCACGAGGCAAAGTGACTGGTGCGACTTCCTATCCAGCAGACTTGGTGCGTCCTGGCATGTTGCATATCCAGGTAGTCTTTGCACATCGCCCACACGCTCGTATTCGTTCCATTGATGTTGATGCTGCTCTACATTATTCAGGAGTGGTGGCAGTCTTAACGGCAGCAGATGTACCCTACAATGCGTTTGGCTTGATTGACGCAGATCAGCCTGTCCTGTGTTCTGACGTTGTGCGCTTTACAGGCGATAAGGTTGCGCTCGTTGTGGCTGAGACGAAAGAGGCAGCCATAGCGGGTGCGAAGCTGGTGACAGTGGATTATGAAAATCTCCCTGCCGTAACCGATGCCCGTGCAGCACTTTCTCCCGATGCACCGTTGGTTCACACACAGTTGGAGAGCAACCAATTATTACATGTACCTATACACAAGGGCGACGTTGCACGTGCATTTGCTGAGGCCGATGTTGTGCTTGATGAAGAGTTTACAACCTCATGGCAGGAACATGCCTTTCTACAACCAGAAGCAGGAATCGCGTATATAGATGACCAAAACCGCGTGATTCTCGAAACGGCGGGCCAATGGCTACATGAAGACCGTCGTCAAATTGCCCAGATGCTACAACTGCCAGAAGAGCAAGTTGTTGTTCGCTATGTTGCCATCGGTGGAGCTTTTGGCGGACGAGAAGACCTCTCTATGCAGCACGTCCTAGCATTGGCAGCCTGGAAGTTGCAACGGCCTTGCGCTCTCGTGTGGAGTCGTGAGGAGTCGATGATTGCGCATCACAAACGACATCCAGCGAATATTCGTTGCCGTTGGAGTGCGTTGAAGGATGGTCACATCACAGGCATGAAAGCCGAGATAATTCTCGATGGCGGCGCTTATGCCTCGACGAGCATAGAAGTCCTTAAAGCTGCCTCGCTCTTTACAAGTGGCTGTTATGAGATTTCTAACATTGCTATTGATGGGTACGTCGCGTATACAAACAATATTCCATCAGGCGCATTTCGTGGTTTTGGTGCACCACAAGCACAATTCGCTAGCGAAGTGATGGTGACGCGGCTTGCACAAGCAGTGGGCATGGACCCTGTAGAGATGCGACGACGTAACATCTATCGTGAAGGCAGCATTGAACCCACGCAACAAACACTGCCACCGGGAGTAAGCGCATTGCCCGTGCTAGAGCGTTGCGTCGAAGAGGCACACAATCGTATGAATAACGCGAACCAGGAACAGCACCAGCCTGTAGCATCACACCTACGCCGAGGCATAGGCATTGCATGTGGAATAAAGAATGTCGGCTACTCCTTTGGCTACCCAGAGCAGGCTACTGCAACAGTGGAACTCTTTGGTAAGGCTGACCTGGAACGCGCTGTCGTACGCGTAAGTGCAGCAGATGTTGGACAGGGGACGCATCTGATTTTACGCCAGATTGCGGCTGAAACGCTGGGCCTATCGCTTGAGCAGGTGACGATGATCTGCAATGATAGTAGCGAAGCTCCGAACGCTGGTAGTGCGTCAGCCTCACGTATGACGCTCATGGGAGGAAGAGCGGTTCAGGAAGCAGCAGTAGAGGCGAAAGAGAAATGGGGTTTTACAGACGACCAGCATGTTACTGTGACGAAACAGTACCGTCCACCCACTACTACAGTGCTAGACTCTCGTACAGGGGCGGGTAGACCAAACTATTGCTACGGGTATGCGGCACAAGCGGTCGAGGTCGAAGTGAACATATTAACCGGACAGGTACAGGTAGTAAAAATCATTAGCGTCCATGATGTAGGACAGGCAATCAACCGTCAGCAGGTGGAAGGGCAAATCGAAGGTGCTCTGGCTCAAGCACTTGGGTACACACTACTAGAAAATTTCCAAGTGCGCGATGGACGCGTCTTAACACCCTACTTTAGTACGTACTTGCTCCCAACCATCCGCGATATGCCCACAGAAATTGTTCCAGTGATATTAGAGTTAGCTGATCCTAATGGCCCATTTGGTGCGCGTGGTATGGCTGAGATGCCTCTGGTCCCCTTTGCAGGTGCTGTTGCATCTGCGATACATGACGCAACAGGCGTATGGCTCACTCAACAGCCGATGACGCCAGAGCGGGTCTTAGCCGCACTTACCTCGCAGTCCGCTTCTGCTCTAAAATCGGTGTAGGAAGGATAATTTTATATGAATATGTTACATATCACCATCAACACGTTGGAATTTACAGCACGATTAGAAGAGGAAGATGCACCTCAAACATGTGCTGCATTCACAAAGCTCTTGCCATTTCGCAACAAAATCATTCATGCACGATGGAGTGGAGAGGCCGCCTGGATTCCCCTTGGTGATTTTCAGGTAGGAGTGAACTATGAGAACCATACCAGCTACCCTAGTCCAGGTCAGATTCTGCTCTATCCCGGAGGCTTCAGCGAGACAGAAATTCTTTTTCCCTACGGTGGCACACGTTTCGCTAGCAAGCTTGGACAGTTAGCAGGTAATCACTTCTTGACTATTGTGTCAGGTAATGAGCACCTGCGAGAACTAGGACGCATGGTTCTCTGGGAGGGGGCGCAGGATATTTTGTTTGAGAAAATTGCTTCATAGATGTCCACAATGGGCAAAATATTTCCAATACGAGTAAGAGTGTTAGAGCGAATACCAACGGATGCCCACAAGGGGCGAACCCTACTATATGACCCTCTTACGTGCTACGCACATCGTATATAGTAGGGTTCGCCCCTTGTGGGCGTCCGTTGACTAAACGTACATTGCACCAGTCTTGAGAAATAGAAAGTGCAAAGGAAAACATATGACATCGCTGCTCATTCAGCATGCAGAACTGCTTGTTTCGATGGATGATGACGACCACAGTTGGCAAGATGGTGCTATCTATGTTGAGGATAATGCAATTCAGCAGATTGGACTCACGAATCAACTTCCACAGACCGCAGATCAGATAATTGACGCAAGAAATATGCTCATTCTGCCAGGGCTGGTGAATACACATCACCACTTTTACCAGACGTTGACTCGCAATCTTCCGGCGGCTCAGGATGCGAACTTGTTTCACTGGCTGCGCACTCACTATCCGATTTGGGCTGGTCTCACTCCTGAGGCAATCTACATCAGTACTAAGATTGCTCTTGCCGAGTTGATGCTGTCCGGCTGTACCACCTCAAGCGATCATTGTTATATCTGGCCTCATGGTGCGCGCCTTGATGATCAGATTCAAGCGGCAACCGAGATGAACTTTCGTTTTCATGCAGCCCGTGGCTCTATGTCGGTCGGCGAAACGCAAGGGGGCCTACCTCCAGATTCAGTGGTAGAGGACGAAGACGCGATACTCCGTGACTCACAGAGAGTAATCGAGCAGTACCACGATGCGAGTCGCTATGCTATGCTACGCATAGTGCTTGCTCCCTGTTCGCCTTTCTCTGTCTCTCCTCAGCTAATGCGGCAAAGCGTGGAATTAGCACGCTCTTATGGTGTGCATTCACATACACATCTCGCTGAAACATTGGATGAGGCAACATATTGCACTGAGACTTTTGGACGTTCACCTGTTGAACTGGCAGAAGACCTGGGATGGGTCGGCCCAGATGTGTGGCACGCACACATGGTGCATCCAGGGGTTGCAGAAATAACGCGTCTAGGACAGACAAGTACAGGGATTGCTCACTGTCCTAGTTCCAATATGCGACTCGCTTCTGGTATCGCACCAGTTCAGCAGTTGCAGCAAGCGGGTGTACGAGTCGGGCTAGGCGTAGATGGTTCAGCCTCAAACGATGGCTCGCATATGCTTGCAGAGGCTCGTCAAGCCCTGCTCTTACAGCGCGTCATGGGGAATCCAGCTGCGATGAGCAGTAAGGAAGCATTGAGACTGGCAACACGCGGTGGTGCTACTGTGCTAGGACGTGATGATATTGGCTACCTCGCCCCCGGCATGGCGGCTGATTTCATCGGCTACCGTCTTGACACTCTCGCCCTAGCAGGTGGTGCGATTCACGACCCGTTGGCTTCACTCGTGTTTTGTCATCCACCACAGGTTGATCTGAGCGTAATCAATGGAAAAGTATGTGTTTTGGACTCTGTACTACTGAATGTTGATCTGCCTTCACTCATCAAACGGCATAATGCCATTGCATATGCACTGGCTCGTGGAGAGCTTGAGTAGAACACAGATATCCTGAAAATTTTTGACAATCAAATACGGCAACATAAAACGGTAGGGGCAGCAATTCATTGCGCCCAAAGATGAGCTAGGAGGGGTTCGCGTCGAGAAGGAGATTCTTCACTGACACGTTACCCCTCGACCACCCCCATCTTTGGGCGCAATGAATTGCTGCCCCTACCGCCACTCCCTGATCCAGTTGTCAAAGTTCATTAGGAACCGATATAACGGATATACGATTTACTGGTTCTTTTGTGGGGTGAAACTACTGGTGACGAGTTGATGACCACCATTCTCTGAATAGGCTTCCTCTCGATGTTTATTCATTGCCATTAGAAGAGGAATATCGTGCATTGAGAAGAGCAGAGCACGCTGACTCTCTGAAGCATTGATGTGTTCGTGCAAGGCCCAGCTAGGAACCACAAACATATCCCCTTGCTCCCAGGGAAAGCGTACACCATTGATAATCGTCTCGCCCTTGCCCTCGAAAACATGATAGATTGTACTGCCCGTATGTCTATGCGCTTGCGTATGCATCCCTGGACGCAGCATCTGAATCCAGCACGACAGCGATTGCATCACTGGACCACCTGTATGTGGATTAGTGTATTCCAATGCCACATCATCAAACGGACTAGCATCCACCTGAGCAAGATTGTTGAGTGCGCGTTCCGTTTCTTCCCACTTGTAGGTGAACATTGGTGGATGTACGATTGATCGTTTCTCCCAAGCTGGTCGCATCTGCCCAACACCATATTTCAAAACGGTTCCGTTAGGTACCTGGACGACCTCTTGAGCCTCACCACTATATGGCTCAAAGAAGCTCGCATCCAGATAATTATTCAACGGAATATCTAACCCGTCCATCCAAATAGCTGCCTCATCTGAGGCACTGCCGTGATCGTGCCAGAGCCACGGCGGTGTTAACACGAGGTCTCCACGCTCCAGAAAGACTCTATCACCCTCAACTGTACTCCAGGAGCCACTACCGTGAATGATAAATCGTATAGCTTGAGAGGTATGGCGATGTGCAGGAGCGACCTCTCGCCCGTTGAGCCATTGTACAGCCGCCCATAGTGTTGGCGTTGCGAATGGCTGACCTCCAAGTCCTGGATTGCTAAGCGCGGTAGCTCTACGATCACCGCCACGCTCTATGGGAACTAATTTGCCAGATCGTTCGGCGATATCATGCAGAGTCTGCCATTTCCACAACCAGGGAATCGCCTTCGGCTTTGGCTGTAGTGGCATAATTGACTCTTCAATACGCCACAGAGGAGTAAGAAAATTCGCTTTCATGTCATCGTACAAAACGCTGGTTGCTGCTTCTACCTCGTTGCCGTTGGTAGAAGGATTCACACTTTCCTGAATGTTCTGTGTAGAGGGATTCTCAATCATGGCTGCTTTTGCCTTTCTCTGTTACTAACAGGACTTGCACAATATGCTTGATACTGGTTCATAAAACGTGGTGCCTTTTGCCGTAACGTTGCGTCATCAATGCGTCCACTACGCGTCATGTAGCTATACGCAAGTGGAAGTACATCAAGCTCCATTTTTTCATGAAAGGTTTCGTACCATGTATAACTCTGCTCGGCAATACCAAGCAGTTTTTCCATTCCTGGCCTGCGCGCTTGTTCAAATGTGTGTAGTGCTGCCGCAAGAGAGTTCGTTGTTCCAATGGCTTGAGAAAGAGCTATAGCGTCTTCAAGTGCCATACGTGTTCCTGAGCCGATAGAGAAATGAACTGTTCGCAGTGCATCACCAAGCAAGACAACGTTGTGGGCACTCCAGTTCTGGTTTGTCACCACCTTGAACGTGAGCCATGTGGGTTTATTGGGTAGTAATGGATGTCCACCTAGATCATCTTTGAAGACCTGTTCACAGTAGGCGCGGCTCTCGGCATCAGACATAGCGTCAAATCCTGCCTGTGCCCACGTCTGAGCATCACACTCCACGATGAAGGTACTGGTAGTCTCGCTATAGGGATAGCAATGAGCAACAAAGGCACCACCTCGATAGGTGCGAAAGATGAGAGAAAGTGTCTCGAAGAGCTGATGTGTGCCATACCAGATATAGCGATTCGAGAGTTGACGAATCGAGGGTTGAAAATCCTGCGCATAGTGCTGCCGAACTATGCTATTGACTCCATCTGCCCCTACAAGCAAATCGCAGTCGGCAAACATGGAAAGATCGAGAAGACGCGTCTCGAAACGTGTCTCAACTCCTTGACGACGGCAATGGTCCTGGAGAATACGTAACAAAGTAAGTCGAGAAATTCCTGCATAGGCACTGCCATCAATACGTACCCGCTCTCCTTTCTGCACAAATGTCAAATCATCCCATGTACGCAATTGAGCCTCAATGTCGGCGTAGGATGTAGAATCGTTGTCTTTCAGATACGAAAGCGCACGATCTGAAAAGACGACACCCCACCCATAGGTCGCACCAGAGGGATTTTGCTCAACGATGGTAATTTGGTGCGTTGGGTTCTGCTTTTTCATCAGGAGTGCGAAATACAGTCCTGCTGGTCCACCACCAAGAATGCCGATCTTCATACACCCTCCTTACGAGTGGAATGAATACGACAGAATGTCCTCATGCTTGGAGGAGTTCAAGGGCATTTGCGAATGACAAAAAGGAGGCTTTGAAATGGTCTCCTCAATGAGTGCCAATCTCAACTTACTAGTGACGCCTAAAATATATCTACTAGGTATATATGGTATAGTGCTAAACGAGAGTTGTCAAGGGTTTGAGTCGAGCAAATTCCTGTGCATCATTCTTGACAAAGAGGACGCTCTACGCAAGAATGTAGCAGCGAGACAATATCATGAGGAGGAACGTGTGTCCACACGGCATGTTATTTTGGCATTACTTGAGATCGAGCCGATGAACGGGTATGACCTTGCACAGAATATTAAGCTTTCGGTAGATTCGCTTTGGGCTGCGACCTATGGTCAAATTTATCCAATGCTGCACAAGCTTGAGGAGGAAGGATTACTGACGAGCGAGAGTCAGGTACGGGGTCAACACATGCAGCGTGTGGTCTACACAATCACCTCTTCAGGACGGATGGAATTAGCACATTGGCTAGAGCAACCTATACAATACTTGCCTTTCCGCGACCCCTTTAAACTCTGGGCGTCCTATATCGACGCGATTCCACCGCAGGCTGTCTTTCGCAATATTGCAGAGCATATTCGGATGCACACGCAACGAGCCGAAACGCTTGAACGCATCGCTCGAAGTATTGAACAGGGAATCCACCCACTCACAAAAGTGAGGCAGGAACACCTTCCAAAGGAAAAGGTGGAACGGCTGAAGCGAGCACGTTCACTTATTTATTATGAATTAGCGAGTCAGGCTCGCTTCGAGGTCGAGAGTGCTAGACGTATCTGGGAGTTAGCGACAGAACTTTATCCTGATGACATCCCCGATTCATTAGGAAGTCAGGTATGATACATGGTGAGTAAAAAAGGAGACCTACATGACAACGAGTAGAGAGAACCCAAATGTTCAAGCCATTCGTCAAAGCGTCACGACTTCCTATAAGGAGTTGCAGCAGCTACTACAAGAGCAGCTTGTGCATTTACCAACACAGAAGCTCTATGAGACCTCAATTGAGGATGAATGGACACTGATGGAAAGTCTCGCCCATATTATCGAATTTATGCCTTACTGGGGTGACGAAATTGTGAAATTGGTTGCGCAACCAGGACAAAATTTCGGACGCACACATAAAGATGCAGCTCGTAATCAGGCGATTGAGAATCATAAGCAAGATACATTGAACGAGACAGAACACGCGTTAGAGAGAAGTTATCAATATTTGGATAAGGCGTTGAGTACACTGAAAGACAGTGACCTGGAATTAAAAGGTCATCATTCAAAATTTGGAGACCAGACGCTGGCGTGGTTTATCAAAGACTTTGTAACAGACCATCTCACGAATCACCTAGAACAAATGAATAGATGCTTAGCAGCTTTGGAGTAGTCTCATGATCTTTAAACGTATACATTACGATTCATCCATCACTTGCAGAACGATCCCATGTTTTTTAAGAGCCGCTATTTCTGTAGGGGCTATAATTATGCTTTTTGACACTTGAATGCGGATACATCAGTCCCTCATGGACGTTGACAATCAAAGACAGGAATTGCCTCGGTAGGGGGCAGCAATTGATTGCGCCCGAAGATGGGGGTGGTGGGGCAAACGTCGCCACAACGACTTTCGTGGCAACACGGCCCCCTCCCGACCCATCTTTGGGCGCAATCAATTGCTGCCCCATACGCATCAGGATAAGACCTCATCCACAGCCCTCTCCCTTGCTCACAACGG
>CAXUIS010000125.1:0-14377 GCA_964250915.1 uncultured Ktedonobacteraceae bacterium
CTGCCTGCTGTTTTTCAACCAATATATTCAATCTCTGCGAATGGCTCGGTCGAGAGTGCGAGGCGTGGACTCCAGGAAATGGTCCCATGCGCTTGTCTCCCAATCATCAACTCTACCGGATTCAGGCATCCAGGTGGGTAGTGCCATGAGGAGATGCATGGAAAGTGCTGTTACAAATGGCTCATACATGCCGCGCAGTTCCGCCAGCTTTTTCTCCACATCCTCGCCATCGTGCAGGATAATACCATTTGCCGCGAGTTCGTTACAAAGCCGCGCAAAATCTGACTTTGAGAGACGTTTTGTTGTCATCATCGGTGGTGTACCATAGACCTGTGCGAGATCAACGGCGGCGTGTCGTGCGATAGCAAACACGAATTTTGCGGGTTTGATAGGTACGTCATTCAGTCCAACCATAATCAGGGCGCAAACATCCAGGATTGTCGTTAACGAGGCTAGCCAGGATTGTCGTTCATGTTGCGAACGATAGTAGGTCAAGACAGGATAAGAAAGATGACTTTCCAGCAATTCAGCACACCACTTTTCCCACTCGCGTAAAAACAGCACCAGTTCGGCCGTATTTTGTCCCTTGCAGTGTCGGCGTAGCATCTCCATCGGTGTTGATGGCGATCCCGCACGCGCGTCCATGAGTGAGATGTTGATTTCACGTCGTGAGAATGCCTGATAGATTACTGGCACATAGCCAATAATGAGTGCAAGAAAAGCAAAACCCATGCCCGCCTCCATGACGGTAAAAAAGCGTGGCAGCCCCTCGTGTGGTATCACATCGCCCAAGCCGAGAGTGATAAATGTGGTCCCGCTCAAGTAGAGATCCGTGCCGAAATCGGGTATTTTCTCCGGCGCATTGACCTGCGAACCAATGCCCCATTGTACAAGCGCGAAACCCAAAACGAGTATTGCGGCCCACACAACCACAAGCAGGATGAGCGAAAGCGGCCCAAAGTAACTCAAATAAAACTCGCGTCTATTGCCGGGATGCATCTTACGCGCTGGCATTGCCCAGATGCCCCATAATGTGATGTAAAACAAACGCGACAGCCTGAAGCGACGCGAGACACGACGTGGTAAAATAATCGTCTCAAAACTATCTTGCAGAATGCCGAAGATGAGAAGAATGCCAAGAATAAGCGCAACAACGTTCATGCATATCCCCTTTGTCGAATACTATGTTTTTCTGTATCATGTCAGGTTGTCGCGCTTATTGCAAGTATAGTTTTAGACCGCTGCCGCTTTCTTATAACGTCGTTCGTCTCGCCAGCGTTTCACGTCGAGCAGGCGGCGATACGCTGAGTACACAAGTGGCTGATAGACAAGATCGTGCGTTGCGAGCGAACGCATGGGGAAGCCACCAAAGCCGCGTTTGAAGACATACACGCCCCACAACTCTCGCCCTTCCTCAAGGATATCAGGGATACCACGGAAGTTGTAGTACCAGCAGTCGTGCGCTTTTGCCCATTGCATACCAGTCCATTGTAACAAGTGGTTGGGCATCCGTTCGCGTTGTTCGTTAGACGAGGCACCAAACATATACCAGCTCCAATGTCCTAGCCGCAGCACAATCGTTCCCGCAACCGCCTGCCCCTCGTATTCCGCGAGAAACAGCGCGGCACGATCTTCCTCACCAAAGAGACGCATAATGTCTTCATAGTGAGACTTATCGTGAATGAAGAACTGATCGCGCTCACTTGTAGTTTCATAGATGCGATAAAACGTATCGAGATCGGCCTGTCCCTCACCTCTTCGTACTACAATACCTTTGCGTCCTGCTAAGCGAATATTATACCGCCACTTCTCTTTCATACCAGCAAGAATAGTTTTTTCGTCTGGTTGCAGGTCAAGGACCCATTCATGACGAATATGTGTGGCATAGGGATTCGCACGAAAGCCACGCCGTTGTAGAGCAGTTACCCACGATGTATCATCATCAAATACACTTGGCTCAACCTTGAGCATAAAGGCATTGTGTTTATGCGCTTCAGCTTTGACAAAGTTCAGCAAGACGGTCATGGCAGGTGAGTCAGGGTCGTCAAGAATGGGACCGCGTGGAGCATAGAAGTAGGTACGGTTGATGACGGGTGCATGCGAAACCAGCACCAGCATAACGGCACAAAGATTGCCCATTGCCTCATCGACAACACCTATATGCAACGCCTCGCTTGCGCCGAGATGTGGGGCGAGTTCACCCCACTCATATGATTGAGTGATATTGCAACAGACCGACGAGGCAACAAAATCGTCCCACTGTTGACGGTCTGTAATAATTCTAGCTTGCATTCTGTAGAATCCCCTATGATGACTTGCCGCGCGCGGCACGTTCCATTTCAACTTTTTTGCGCTCGGCATGACGTTGGGCACGTCGTACTTCGACAAGTTTACGCCACCCACGGTAGAGCAAGGGGCGATAGACATAATCCTGTGTAGGCATGTTCAAGCGTGAGAAGCCGCCATAGCCTTTTTTATATTCATAGACACCCCACATTTCCTCCCCAGGTTCCAGTATTTCGGGGATCGTGCGGAAGTCAAAGTAGCTACAGCCATGTGCTTTTGCCCACGCGAAACAACGGAACTGCAACAAGTACGTAGGTTTCAAGTTGCGTTTTTTGTTTGAAGACGCACCAAACATGTCCCAGCACCAATCGCCGAAGCGAATCAGCATTTTGGCAGCGATTGCCTCGCCCTCATGTTCGGCAAGATAGAGTACTGCATCACCCTTAGCTGCGAAGTAGCGTAGAATCTCTTTATGATAGTCCTTGCTGTGAATGAAGAAATCGTCGCGCTCGCTCGTCACCGTCAATAAATTGTAGTAGGTGTCGAAGTCCTTTTCACCGTCGGCTTCTCGCACGACCACGCCTTTACGCTCGGCTGCCCGTACATTCTGCCGCCATGTCATTTTGAAATCAGCAAGGAGCGTATCGAGATCGGGCCGAATGTCCAGGACCCAACTACGCCGTCCATGTACCGCAATTGAGTTTGTCTGAAAGCCGAGCTTATGATAAGCGGCAAGCCATACATCCTCGTCAGGGTCATCGTCGGCAATGTTTGGTTCGACCCGCAATACGACTGCATGCTCACGCTTTGCTAACGTATGAGCATGTGTAATAAGCGCGGTCAGTGCGGGTGAGTCAGGCCGTTCTACAGTGGGACCACGCACGCTATAGAGCCAATTGAGTTGTACCCCTGGCACTTTTGCAGGTAATGGCACGGGTGCGACGGTCAAAAGCATAGCACCAACGAGCCGCTCATTCTCCAACGCACCAAGCCTATAAATGCGTCCCCCAAGATATTTGTTGAGTTCACCCCACTCATATGATTGCAGGAGATGACTCCGAGGCTGACTCGTTAGGAACGTGTTCCATTGCTCCGAATCAGTAATCTCCTGCACAGAAATTGCGGTTGTTGTTGTCATTACAAATTATATTTTCTTACATAATTATGACAAGGGCACCCGCAAGGGGACGCCCCTCCCATGCACGAAGATCGTCCCAACGACAGGTCGTATGGGAGGGGCATCCCCTTGCGGGCACCCTTGCTTTATTACTCCTACATCATTTTTAGATATTCGCTGCGCAACAGACTATAGACGCGTACATTGTGAAATTTGCCAAATCTGGGGATAACCTCGCGCAGTGTGCCTTCGTAGGTAAAGCCAGCCTTTTCGTCGGCACGTTGCCCGCCAATATTTTCTTCCATATCCTGAGTCTGAATGCGATTCAGATTCAATTCCATAAAACCATACTGAATCATCAATTTCGTGCACTCAGTACCATAGCCCTTGCCCCAGTAGGCACCATCAATGATATTGTAGAACTCGGCACTCTGGTTAAGTACGTTGATATCCTTGAGACCAACTAGACCGATAAGCGTGTTGTCGCTCTTAAGCGCAACGCCAAAGATAATATGCCCAAAGGTCTTATACAGGTTCTCAAGTCGCTCTTTGCCGCGTGCATCGCTCGTTGGATAGATGGAGAAATAGCGTCGCACTTCTGCATCATTAAGCCATGTCGAGTAGGCGTGATTATCCTGTGCTGGCTCCAGAGGACGTAAATAAAGACGTTCGCCAACGATAAAAGGATTTTGCAGAGATGATGTATCTTCAGCCATAGAAGCATTTCCTCCTTTATATTCGTGGGCAAGTATAGCATAGTAGGAGAAAAGAGGCAATTTATATGGGACTCGACAACAGGACTATTCAAGAGTTGGGAAAGCATGATAGGGCCTACAATGCAGGCTAGAAGCATAACAGGGGCAAGCCCTGTCACTACTATACACGGACTCGCATGACTTCGCCCCGCAAAGATGAAGAGTATAGTAGTGACAGGGCTTGCCCCTGTTATGCCGCCCATCAAGCTGTTTCATAAATTAGTTGGAGTCAATGGGCTTGCCCCTGTCATGCACATTGCCTCTTATTATTTCACGTTGCTCAGCGACATGTCTTCTCTAATGGAATGATTGCCTGACTCTGAAGAGGCGATGTTTGAGGTATCGACCTCAGGCATGACATGTTGCCGATACCATACACAGGCAAGCCGTATGCCCTCACGTATGCTCACTTGTGGCTCGTAGCCTAGCTCAGTTCTCGCCTTGTCAATAGAGTGACGATTGTCTGTACCATAGAGCGTAACTCCATGTCGAGTAACAAGAGGATGCTTTGAGCTATTCAGTGGAACAGCGCGCTCAGCCGCATATGCAAGAGCGTATGCGGCTGCATATGGAACGTGTAAACGCGGTGGCGTTGTGTCGAGTTCCTGCGCTATTGTAGAGAGAAATTCCTCTTGCGAAAGCGGCTGATCGTTCGTGATGTTGAAGGCTTGTCCTTGTGCGTTGTCGTGGTCTGCGCACAGGAGAAGTCCCTGCACAACATCAGTTACATACACGAGTGGAAGAGAGTTGCGACCAGAACCAAGAATAAGCCCTTTACCAGTACGTATCTTGTCAGCTGTGCGTCCGAAATTGAGGCGGTCCCCAACTCCGAAGATTGTGCCCGGTCGAATAATGGCTGCGGGCAAATTGTCCTCAAGAATCATACGTTGGACAAGTGTGTCTCCTTGCGCTTTGGTGATCCAGTATGGGTCGTTGCGAGGGGTAGGAGAAGCATCTTCTGTCAAGGGCCACCCACGATCCATACCATAGATTGTCCAGGAACTCACATGAACGATGCGGCGAACATCTGCTTTCAGTGCTGCTCGACAGACGTTCTCAGTACCAGTGACATTGACTTTGTAATACTCCTCGATTGGTACCCAAAGACCTTGCATAGCTGCCAGGTGGAACACAGTATTCACACCTCGCATGGGTGCTAGCAATGTGTCAGGTTCACAAATGTTGCCACGGTACACCGTAACGCCACGTTCTTCGAGTTTGTGTGTATCTTCAGATGGAAGTACCAGTACTCTCACTGTATCACCACGTTGCTGTAATGCAGTGATGAGGTGGTGTCCTACCAGACCAGTACCTCCAGTAATAAGCGTCTCCACAATGTTTTCCTTCTCTATGATAGCTATATTCGATGTCAAATGTTTCTTACTCAGATACCTCTAGTGCCGTTGATTTTGTGTATGCAGGCAAATTGTGCGTTTCCTGCTGTTTCCCCTCGTCTCGATGTCGCCAGTGATAGGCAAAATCGGCGACTCCTGGCAAGAGTCTATCGAGCCAGACGATGCCATGATACTTGAACGGCACGATTGTCTCCCGACGCGGAGAGAGGGCAAGCCGAACAATAATACGTGCGATACTCTCCGGTTCAGGCATTCGCTCTTGTAAAGCTCGTGTCATGGCAGTGCGAATATTTCCAGGTGTCACGAGAGAGACTGAGATGCCACTTCCTTGAAGCTGACGACGTAGTGCTAGTGAGAAGCCACGAACACCAAACTTCGTGGCCGCGTAGAGTGGTTCGAGGGCTACATGACTTGCTACAGAACCTACTGAAATGATTGCCCCTTGCTGCTGCCGCTGCATCACTGGTAGCACAGTGCGTGTCAATATCATCGTACCGAGCAAATTTGCCTGAAGCAGATGTACAATATCGTCTGTCGAGGCTTCTACAAATTGCTTCTCCCAATTTACGCCAGCGTTGTTTACAAGGACATCTATTTGTCCATATGTTTCCCGTGTGCGCTCCACAAGATGCATAACTTGTGCTGTATCTGTAACATCTGTCGGGATAGCTATAGCATGACCACCGTTGTTCATAATCTCGCAAGCCAACACATTTAGGACGTCAGTACGCCGAGCCGCGAGCACAACACGCGCTCCTTGACGTGCGAACTCACGAGCCGTAGCCGCACCAATCCCCGAACTCGCCCCTGTAACAATGACAACGCTACCACTTATTGCTTGTGACATAGCTTCCTCCTTATCTGACTAGTACCTCTTGAGGCTGACGGACGTATGCATTCTCTGCTGTCCAGCTATCTTGATGTAGATACCAAGAGGATGTGATGCGTATTGCTTGCATCAGCGATACTTTTGGTGCATAGCCTAGTTCACGACGTGCTTTGTCGATAGAAAGGCGATTATCTGCGCCATAAAGCTTGACGCCATGTCGTGTGAGAAAAGGCCGAATTCGATTATTACTGAGTACAGCAACGCGCTCAGCTAGATGTGCAGCAACATATAGTGGAAGGTAGGGTACATGTATGCGCGGTGCTGGAACGCCTATTTCCTGAGCAGTAGCTGAGAAAAAGACCTTTTGAGTAATTGCCTGATCGTTACTTATATTGTAGATTTTCCCCTCTGCTTGCTGGGAATCTAGAGCTAGCAGCAATCCCTGTACAAGATCAGTTATGTAAACAAGGGGGACGATATTCTTTCCCGATCCTATAATGATTCCTTTACCCGCACGTATCCGATCAACCATACGCCCAAAGTTTAGGTGGTCGCCTGGCCCGATGAGTGTGCCTGCTCGAATGATAGTGGCAGGAAGATGTTCTTCTCGGATCATACGCTGTACGAGCATATCACTTTGGGCTTTGGTCCAGCTATAGGGTTCATCAAGCGGTTCCAAGAAATCGTCCTCAGTTGCAGCTCGCCTTGTTGCCATGTCGTAGACCATAGCAGAACTGATATGTATGATGCGATGCACACCAGCTTGTAATGCCGCTCGACAAACGTTCTCGGTACCAGTAACATTTACAGCGTAATACTCCTCCATCGCATGCCACGCCCCAATCATTGCGGCTAGGTGAAACACGCCTTCCACGCCACGCATAGATGCAATGAGAGCCTCTGGGGAACGAATGTCTCCACGAAAGACCTCTACGCCCCGCTCTTCAAGCCACGTAGTATTCTCTGTGGGAAGGGCAAACACTCGCACGTGGTCTCCACGCTCTTGCAATACAGAAATTAGGTTACGACCTAAAAAGCCGTTACCTCCTGTAACTAATATTTCCATCGTGATGATTCCTTTTTTATCCTATTCGTGTGGTTATTGAACGATACCAAGCAATGCCCTGACGAACTCCATCTTCCAGATTTATTTGAGGTGAGAAGCCCAACTCGTTACGTGCCCTATTAATCTTAAAGCAATTCTCACCACCTATCTGCATTAATCCAAAGCGCATAAGTGGTGGTGGTTGCTGCCTATGTAGCAAGTGACTTACTAATTCAGCAGTCGCGCCCACCGTGAGAGCAGTTCGATAGGGAATATGTATACGAGGTGATGCAACACCTAATTCTTTAGCCATAGCATGAAAGTAGTCTTGCTGAGTGACCGGCTCGTCATTGACCAAAAGGTAAGCTTTGCCAACCGCTTGCTCTACTTCGCTCGCTAGTACTATGCCCTGTGCCACGTCCCTGACATAAATGAGGGGCAAATGGTTGTTGCCAGAACCGATGAGAACCATTTTCCCCTGCTCCACCAAAGAAGCGAAGCGACCGAAACTGTTACTATCGCGTGGCCCATAAATTAAGCCAGGGCGAACAATGGTCACTGGTGCTTCTTTGTCCTGTATCATCTGCTGAAGCAAGTGCTCAGTCGCTGCCTTAGTCCTGCTATATGGATCAAATCCGCCACGTAATGGTGCTGTCTCGTCAACAGTGCCATGAACATCGAGGCCATGTACTGTAATCGAGCTAACATGAACAATCCGTCGCACCCCTGCACCCATTGCAGCTTCTACGAGAGTCTTGGTCCCATAGACATTTACTCGCTCATAATTGGCTTCCGGTCCCCAAGGCCCTGTTCGTGCCGCACAATGTAACACACGCTCGACACCATCGACCGCTTCCTCTAATGATGAGCGATCAGTGAGGTCTCCCTGGTAAACCTCTATACTTGTCTTAGCATATCGGGATATATCCTCACCTGGTCGCACAAGTATGCGCACAGATTCATTTCGCTCTAATAAAACATCTACTAAATGCCCCCCTAAGAATCCCGCTGCACCCGTTACTAGAATCGTCATAACTACCTCCACCTGTTAATTCAACCTAATATATGTATAAGCTAATCGAAATATAATTATGTTCCTTGTATAAATTTTGCAACTCCAACCTCAGTGATCCTCTCTCCCAAATACCGGAATTCATGCCTGAGTTCCTTTTCTATTAAGATTGCGCAACTAAACTTCTTTCCAACGTAGAAGTATTTTGCTGGTACCAGGAAGCAGTAAGCCGCACTCCCTCACGTATAGATACCTGCGGAGTATATCCTAGCTCACGACGCGCCTTATCGATAGACATGCGATTGTTCGCACCAAAAATCTTGACACCATGTCGTGTGACAATCGGTTTAATCCGATTAGCGCTCAATGCGGCAATGCGCTCGGCTACATATCCTGCGGCATACATAGGCTGATAGGGTACATGAATACGCGGTGCGGCAATGCCCATTTCTTGTGCGATAGCCGAAAGATACTCCTTCTGAGTAAGCGGTTGGTCGCTACCAATGTTATAAACCTGTCCTACTGCATTGTTGCTGTCCAGTGCCAACAAAATCGCTTGCACCACGTCGGAGGTGTAAACAAAAGGTATTATGTTGTTGCCAGAGCCGATAATGAATCCCTTGCCAGTGCGCAAACGATCAGCAGTGCGTCCGAAGTTTAGACTATCACCAGGACCTATGAGTGGTCCCAAGCGCAGAATGACTGCTGGTAAATACTCCTCAGCCACCATACGCTGCACAAACGTATCACTTTCTGCCTTTGTCTTGCTATATGGCTCATCAAGGGGAGCAAGGTCATTCTCTTCTGTTGCTGGCTTCCCGTGCGCCATATTGTAGATCATTGCTGAACTCGTATAGACAAAGCGAGAAATTCCTGCTGTAAGGGCTGCTCGGCAGACGTTTTCAGTACCAATGACATTAATTGCGTAAGAATCTTGCATTGACCCCCACACCTTAATAATGGCGGCTAAATGAACTACAGCGTCTGCATCATGCATAGGAGCTTCCAACGCCTCAGGGTTGCGGATATCACCACGAAATATAGTGACTCCACGCTGTTCAAGCCAAGTGGTATCTCCTGTAGGAGATGCCAATACACGTACACGGTCTCCGCGCTCGTGTAGAGCCAGGATGAGATTACGACCCAGGAAGCCATTGCCTCCTGTAATCAATATTTCCATGTTGATTATTCCTCTTCACTGAAAGACAGTCTTTATCTTGCATGCAACAACTACTAACTCTACAGAAGCCCCTAGCTTCTGTAGAGTTAGCAAGGCATGACTATAGGCATCTAGTATGAGGAAACAGTTTGCTTACTTTGTGTTTTGCTACTATTTCTACTTATCGTCTCTTGGCTAAGTTTTGCATGAGTATGAGTCTTTGAATGTGTGCTATTGTACATGCGATACCATGCAATACTCTTGCGCACTCCATCAGTAAGATGTACCTGAGGAGAAAAGTTTAACTCGCTTTTTGCATGAGAAATCACAAAGCGATTCTCACCGGCAAGCTGTATCATACCAAAGCGCATAAGTGGTGGAGGTTGTTTCATACGCAACAAGTGACCTATCATTTCAGATATGGCACCCACAGTGAGAGCCAATCGATAGGGAATGTGCCAGCGAGGAAACGGAACACCTAGCTCCTTCGCAATAGTATTGAAGTAGTCCTGCTGTGTAATCGGCTCGTCATCGACCACAATGTACGCTCTACCATTTTCTTGCTTTGCTTCACTTGCCAACAAGATAGCTCGTGCTACATCCTCAACATAGACGAGTGGTAAATGGTTAGTGCCAGGGCCGATAATAGCCATTTTGCCCTGCTCCACTAGTTTGGCGAAGCGGTAAAAACTGTTCATATCCCGAGGCCCATAAATCACTCCTGGACGGATAATGGTTATTGGTGCCTCTTTATCAAGGATAAGTTGTTGAAGTACACGCTCACCCGCAATCTTGCTTCGACAATAAGGATCTCGCTCAGTGCCATACGGAGCGGTCTCGTCGATGCCATTGCCAACAACAAGGCCATGCACGTCTACCGAACTGACATGTATGATTCGCTGAACACCCGCGACCATCGCAGCCTCAGCTAAAAGTTGAGGACCACGCACATTGACCAATTGGTATTCGACCTCAGGACCCCAAGGAGTCATACGTGCAGCGCAGTTCACGACGCAATCCACGTCACGAACCGCCGATTGTAGAGATGCGGCATCAATCATATCGCCCCAGCAGACCTCCGCGCCTGCTTCAGTCAGCCAGGAGACATCTTCCCCTGGACGTACCATAACGCGCACGTCATCGCCACGCTCAAGGGCCAATTCGGTCACATGGCTACCAAGCAGACCTGCCGCACCTGTCACAAGTATTTTCATTATTAGCTCCTCTTCATAAAGAACTAGAACTCTTGTAAAGAAGATAGGAGCCTTTATCATCTCTACAAACAACGATTTAATGATCTTCACTACGTGCATTCCTCTTTTATCAGGTCACTATTTTACGCTACTCATAGGCCACACGTTGAGGGTGAGCGCATCTTGCTCGGTGAACCATACACGCCCATTTGGATCGAGAATAAGTCCATCATGAGGATGGGCGTTTGCTCGTACAGTGCGCACAACGATCTGGCCCGTTGCAGGGACAAGATAACCAACCTGTTGGTTGAGTGAGTCGCTAAACCAAATATTGCCGTGATTATCAACACGGATGCCTGAGATATGTGTACCTGTGCAGTTTCCTACATTGAGACAGACACCTTGAAAAATGCGAAAACGTAGGTCTGCACCAGTTTTAGGATTAAATTCGCTTAAATAGCCCGCGAAACCTTCGGTAAACCAAACATTTCCGACAGCATCAGTAGTGATCAAATGTGGACGAAGGGCGTTGACTGCATACTCTACAATCTTTATTATTCCATTTGCCGTAGCGGTGAAGCTACCAATCTGACCAATTGGACTATTTTCGGCAAACCAGACTATCCCCTTGTTATCTATCGTAATACCATAGGGATCGGTGTGCGCTGTTGGAATAGGAGTTTCGACCAATCTATGTGTGTGAGTATCAAAGAAACCAATCTGATTCCCCCCCCACTCGGTGAACCAGAGATTACCTCGTGCATCGAGAGCTAGATCATAGGGATGTGAATTCTTCTTCGTAGACCACTGGTGCCATACATCGTTTATAGGATCAAATTCGCCGATAGCATCGCTTGTTGGCTGTGTAAACCAGAGATGTCCCGCCGGATCAGCGACGACGAAAAGAGGACCTGTATAGCTCTTTGGTTCGACGTAATCCCGAATGAAGGCACCATCAGAGTATGCATACTGCCCTATCGTGGAAGGGAAAGTTGTAGTACACGTGGGCAATGGCTCACAGCCGGGTTCAGCGACCCAGACGTAGCCATGTGAAGGGTCCAATGCAATCCCCCATGGCAGATTCGTGGTAGATACTTGAACGTTCACCATCGCAAACGAACGAGATGTGGATAGAGGAACCTCACTAGAGCGATGACCCTTATAAGGTATTCCACGGTCTACCTGCGATACATGTGTTGAATTGTTCGATGGATGCGTATATAACCATATAGCAGCGGTACTAGCACAAAGAATACATAGTGCTAACAACACACCAATAAGAATGCGTCTTCTCGAACGACTTTGCCATGCTTTATTTTGAACAGCGACTCTTTGCATAGTAACGTAGTTTCCTCTTCCCAAGAAGTATGAGGGCAAGTGTTATAGTTGCTTCACATCGTAACGTATCGTATCAAATATATCCATACATCTCACTTTGTATGACTCTTTTGGGCTACGAAAGTCTCTCATATAGGACATTTATCTTTACAGGAGCGTTTTTATTATCCCCTGAAAACCATTCAAGAAAAATGATGATATGTTATACTGTTCCCAAGGTCTGTGAAATAGAATAATATGAGTCAAATAAGCAACAACTCAATAGACAATGCAGGGGAGGATGCAGGCACACTTATCGACCTCCTACGCCTATGGGGTGTTAGCTATCTCATGAGCTTCAAACCTCTATCTGATCTTGCACAAAAGGAGCAGATGTCTCCTAGTAAGCTTATTCAGTATCTTGCTCAACAAAACGAAAATCCACGTATACGTGATGCAAGTATTTCTCTTTTTCTCCTCCACCCCGAACTCGCTAGTGTTGTTCTGGAAACAATACGCACAAGTGAGCATGGAACAGCCGAGCAAATCATCACGTCCGTCCTAGCAGCACTTTACCTGCAAAGAATGTGGTTCATTCGTCTCACGCTAGCATTTGGTCATCTGCCTGATTTTCCAGAAGAGCCATTTGTTCATCTCTGGCAAATGCGTCATCTTCCACCACCCGCATATCATGATGGAGAAACAGGTCTTTTGACGTTACAAGCATTTGAGCAAAGGCGTACTAGTATGCCATTCACCTTTATGGTTGATTGGCAAAACCAAATAAACCATCTCTTGTGGCAAGAGGAAGCATACCATCGTGTACTCTCCATTTTTCCTACTCAGGTTTCGGAAAATGAAATAGAAGATTGGCAGGGGTTGGAAATGAGCATGGGGCCAAATGTTGATAAGAGTCAAATTGACGCCTTTCTCAAAAACTTAGGACGAGTGTTTCGCAAACAGGGTCGTTTATATCTTGTCGGTGGAGCTGCACTTGTTCATATGGGAGTCCGTACAGGCTCTACGCAAGACATTGATATAGAGATACGTGCAGTAGATGAAGACGAGATGTCAGAGGCTATTCGACGGTTGAAAGATTCTATGAAGGTGAATGTTGAGTTTGCCTCCCCTGGTGACTTTATCCCCATTCCTACTCAATGGGAGTCGAACGCAAAATATGTGGGCCGTTATGGGTCTATCGACGTTTTCTATTTTGACTTTTATAGCATCGCACTCAGCAAAATAGAAAGAGGAAGCACAAGCGATATCAACGACGTAAAGTTACTCGTCCAGCAAGGCATTATCGAACTACAAGAGCTTGACAATGCCTACAACGAAGTACTACCACGAGTAGGCAAGCGGCCCTACAATAGACTTGACCCACAAAAATTCGCTGAGCATTATACAACAATACGTCAACTGCTCTAGTAAGAACGCTGAACACGGATAATTTAAACTAGCTTACTGACCCTCAAAAAGTTTTCGACCAATATATGTGCGTGGCTTGCATAGGTGGGATAAAGTTCAACTGCCTCTCGCTCCACTTGTTCATAGCGTTCAGTCCCATATTCGTCGATAAACTCCTTTTTTAGCGCGGGATCGTGCAACCACATATCCAGCATATCTTCCGTGAGTTCAATATGATACTGTAAACCGTAAGCTGAGTCGAGATAGCGAAACGCCTGATTCGCATCGTCCTCATGGTACGCTAACGAGACTGCACCTAATGGCATCTCAAAACAATCTTCGTGCCATTGAAATGCCTGCTGATATCCTGGTAGACCAGAATACAATGGGTCCTTCTGACCCGCTTCAGTAAACTCTATCCGCAAAAAACCGATATGCTTTTTCGGCAACTTGCGTATCGGAGCCTTGAACGTGTTTGCTAGTAATTGCCCACCTAAACACATCCCTAAGTAGGGAACGCGATCCTCAATTGCTCTATGAATATAGACTTCTTCATGAGTTGTGTAGGGATACTTAGACTTGTTGTATAGATGCTGTGTGCCACCGAGCACAATAATAGCTCCATAGTCACTAGGATTGGGCAAGGAGTCCTGCCCGACATGAATCAAATCGAAGGGTATCTCATGTTTGTCGAGAAGATTCCCCACGCGTCCTGGTGGATTCTCGTGGAAGTGTTGCAACACAAGGGCGTGTTTCTTGTCAGCCATAGCTTTTTCCTTTACACATTAGAGGTGCGCGAAATGCGAACCTTCCTCTTTTTTAGCATGTGCGGGTTGGGACGCGAAGTAGTGTAATGCGGTACGCATATCCCGTAGCAGGATATCAGCCATATCACGACTAAA
>CAXUIS010000126.1:0-14361 GCA_964250915.1 uncultured Ktedonobacteraceae bacterium
GCCTAATTGTAACATACAGCAGCGTAAAGAGTTCGTACTTGGTATGTTATGTAAATTGTAATAACAAAAGTATCAATTTACTATTCTTGGTTCAACGCAACATTAGATTCTTTTAACTCATGTGCCTCTAAATCCCGCGACTCAATATCCCATAACTCGTTAAATAGCTCTTCAAGGTCTTTTTTAATGTTGCTTTTAGTTGCAACGTGTGACCACCCATGTAATTTTGGATATGATACCAGTGGACGTTTGTAATCAAATATACTTATATATTTAACTCCAAACAAATCACAATATGTTGTGCTAAGCCGAGCAACTTTATACCTCTTAATAGACACTGTACTTGGATCACCAGAAGTTCTTTCTGGATAGAGTGTATTTTTCCCATCAACAGTATCTCCTAAAACTTGAGAAGGAGCTTTTTTAGTATAGATGACCTCAAAATCACTTTTCCCATCGCTAGGTCTGTTAGTCAGAGACGTATACGTTTTGTCTCCTTCTGAACTACAAATGATGCTAAAGATATTAAAAGCTGGACCATTCCCTATATTTCTTAGCGTCAATTTTACCTCGCTATCTTTATCCCAATTAATTTCACCGTCAGTACTCAAATCTGAAAATTCGCCAAAAGGTGCAAGAATAGGCTGATTTTGTTGTCTTCTAGTATCTCGTATTGCGATATAAGCTAATACAGCAGTTCCGACACCTACTAGTGCTGCAAGTGAGGTACCAATGGTAGTGATTATACTAAGTAGCAATGTAGGATCCATATGCATCTCCTTAAATCTTGTTGCTTTTAATATATGTAACTTTATAAACATCAGCAATATTCTTAGTACCATCGTATGCTTAATCAAAAGATGTTACAGCAACAAGCTAGTGAAGACACTGTATGTTTTTCCTTAGTATGATGCGACAAAACATATTGAAAGACAGGAGAAAGTGGACCTACTCGTGGTAGAAGAGTGATAGTGAAATGTCTCGGTGGTTGATAATATAATAGACCATATAACACTTTGTATCTAGGTAGACGCGAGTTATAATAAACCGACATGAAATGTCGAGAATGGTAGATATGTTTGTAAGAAAAGCACAACCGTAGGGGTCTAATTCCATTACACCCTTTTGGCGATTGAGAACGTTTACAGAATTGATGAAACGTTCCAACATGTCCTCCAACATAGTTTATCGCCAAAAGGGTGTAATAGAATTAGACCCCTACAGTTGTTATTTTACTTTACGCACGGACACGCGTTGCGTAGTGGCGCGTCGCGCAACTTGCCATGATTGCAAGGAAGAAAACGATGCCCAACATCCAGGGACCGAGAGGTTGTGTCGTCGCGCTGACTGCGTTTGGATCACTGCCCGTTCCAGGCATGCCGGGAACGCCCGCAACTTGTGTTGAGATAAGTTGAAGCGGGGGAGTGCCACTGACGACACCGATAGCGAAGACACTCGTTACTGTCCAC
Organism: uncultured Ktedonobacteraceae bacterium; assembly: GCA_964250915.1. Classification (GTDB taxonomy): domain Bacteria; phylum Chloroflexota; class Ktedonobacteria; order Ktedonobacterales; family Ktedonobacteraceae; genus JBBQVS01. The sequence continues at coordinate 1,470 of CAXUIS010000126.1, forward strand.
GGCTTTATACTCGCATTGAGTGAAAGAGCTTGACTTGGTGAAAGAGCAGCGTTGAGTGTATAGGAGCCAGAAGCGATATTGACATAGTTGCTCGCCGCTTGGTAGGTCAAGCCACTGGCAATAGTGCTGGAACCATTCGATACATTCACGCCTGATGCATTTGGGGAAAGATGATAGATACGTAGTTTCGCATCTTTTGTGGAAACAACATTGTTATCTGTGAAGACCGCAAGAGAAAATCCTGACGCTTTTGTGCCAAGCGCAGCGACGGTATATGGAGTGCCTGCACTCACTGTGATCGTCTGTGTAATGACTGCCGCATTGACACCTGTACCAATAAGACTAATTTGAACCTTGTGTCCACCTGCTGGTAATGGTACGTAGGGCGTGACAACACCAAACTGAAAACTGCTTAAAAGCTTATTGCCGTCTACAAACACATCGACGATACCAGCATCGGGTGATGCATGAATAACGCGAATGTAGGCCATACTCTCAGCTTGAACGGCTGGGGGACGCATGCTAAAAAGCGCGAGTAACGCAAATACACTGCCTATAAGGAAAAGACTGGCAAACTTTTTTATATGCTGACGCATCGTCGATCTCCTCTTTCTCTCAGTATTCTTTCTGTAGTGGAGTACGTAACGAGAATTTTATTGGATTACTGTTTATAATGAACCCTCTGAACTACTGCCTTAAGTAATCTGAAATTCTCATAAAAGCGTAGTATCAGGTGAATGGCAATGAGTGCTAGTCGATATGTTGAGTTCCCCCCACAACACATGTTTCGAGGTGTTCCGTGCAAGATGTACAATCTCTCCGCTCCGCAGGAGTTGTTATACAAGAGCGTTTCGTGGTAGAGGAGTTACTGGGCAAAGGTGGCTTTAGTGCTGTCTATCTCGTGCGAGATGAGCAGGATGAAGACAAGCACTACGCGCTGAAAGAGCTTACCGATTTCGATAGACAAGAAAAGAATAAGTTCGCCTTCGAGTGTAAGGTACTTAAACGACTTGATCATCCAGCGTTACCACATGTGCATCAGGTTACTGAAGACAACGCCAAGACATACATGCTAATGGATTATATTGAAGGACCAAACTTAGAGGTATTGCGTCGCCAGCAACCGGATAAGCGTTTCCCATTAGCGCAAGTGTTAACATTGCTTGCTCCTATCGTGGACGCACTAAGTTATCTACACGGTCAAGAACCGCCAATCATCCATCGTGATATTAAGCCTGCAAACATTATTGTGCCAACTGTAAGCGAGCAGTCTATGCTTGTAGATTTCGGCATCGCAAAGGAATTTACGTCTGACTCCACGACGACAGCCGTACGTCATTGTTCGCCAGGATATGGTGCGCCAGAACAATATACTGTTGGTACTGATTTGCGCACTGATGTGTATGGCTTAGCAGCAACAATTTACACGATGCTTGTGGGCGTTACACCCGTTGACTCGTTACAGCGTGTAACACAGATTGCCGGTACAAGTAGTGATCCTCTCGTACCCATTCGAGAGTATGTACCATCATTGCCGGACTATGTTGCGGAAGCTATTTATAAAGCTATGTCGATCAATGGCGGCGCACGTTTTGCAACTGTACAAGAGTTCTGGCAAGCGTTGCAGACACCTGTTTTGGCGGACGATGTTTCTCCATCGCAATCTTATGCGACTGAAACAGAGCAAGAACAGCGTGAAGAGCGCTCTACTGGACCTATCGTTGTACCGCAGCGCAAAGTGTTTCGCACGAGTGGTACAGAAATTGCGTTGCTCGCGTTTTTAGCAATTGCGGTTGTTGTGGGAGCTATACTTGGCATTGGCTATTATAAAGTAAATCTGCAAAACGGAATAAGCACATCGCAACATGCTGCTATCACAAACAATCCTGTTGTTACACCTACCATTGACTCATCATATCCAAATGTCACGGGGCCGTATAGTGGTACTGCTCATGACATCGCCACGAATGAAACAACGGATATGACACTTACAGGCATCTCACAAAACAATAGTAGTGTTACAGGCTACTTTATTGGTCTGCACAACGAAGGGCAGTTTACAGGTGTGCTTGATACGTCGCAGCATTTCTTGTTCACGGTCAAACGGGATGGGCAATTGCCACTATTCTTTGATGGTGTGGTACGACGAGATGGAAACGTTGTTGGAAATTATTGTTCTCAAGACAATGCAGGGCAATGTGTTAGTGACTACGGAGTGTGGAGCATCAAAAACGCATAGATGATGTAGATGTAACGTAACTCAAAAGAGAGGATGCGCGGTATCGTAATTGTATCATGATACCGCGCATCCTCTCTTTTGAGTTATAATTACGAATATAGCGAGTTGCACAGATAGAAAGAACTGTATGTGGACGAGAAAGACGATTTTGAGTTTGAAATAACAAACATAGACGAAGAAAACGCTCTGAATGTTGAAATCGTCAATTTAGCTGATGAAGATATATTTGATGATGCTTCTGAACAAAACCTCTTTGCTTTGTCAGAGACACGTACACATCGTGCGTCACGTTTTACAATGCGGCAACGTCGCATACAACTGCTTGTAACGGTGAGTGTTGTTAGTCTGCTCTTGTTTGTGCTTTTGAGTAGTTATGTGCCTATGCGGAATCGTCTTGTACAAACATTTATTCCTCCTGTAGCGACATCAAGTGTAAACGCAGGGCCAAACGTTGAGTTGTTTTATTTTGACGCGAACCCGACATGGGGACGGTTGTTTATTGATGGCAGACAGATAACGCACTTACCTAGTATTGCGAATGCAAACCAAGTTCCGCTTCGGCTTACGCGTGGTCGGCATCTACTTCGTTGGGTTGCTGCACCCTTTGTACCGCAGCGGTGTGTAGTCTCGGTGCCATTTAACACTACAGATACCTGTCACTTTGATCAATTTACACAATATACAAAGGGTATCGGTGCATGGCTCTTTCGTTTTCCGGTGTCACTTGCTCAATTACCTCGATCCGCGTTTTCTAATCTTGTGACAACGGTGCAAACAGAACTTGATACACATGCACCTACGGAGACTGTTTTATCAGGAGAAGTGTATGCTGTAAATACAACAGGTGAGTCAATGCGGCGCGCAACAAAACCACTAAAAGCAACGTTACGCTATCAACTTGATGTTGAGAATACGCTTGATGGAGTGTGTAGTACGCTTTTTGAGGAAAGTACGCCCTGTACGTTTAATGGTCAAGAGTGTTATCTGTTCTGTACTGCCTCAACACTTCCTCATGAAACTCGTACACGGGCTGCATCCTGGGATGTGTTCGCGGCGGTGCAAGCATCCTGGGAGTACAGCACACAAGATGGTACTATTCTTGTGCAAAATCAGCCGGAACTATTGGGCACAACTGTTGTCTATGACCATCTTCTGCCTCTTCACATTACCTGGGATGGTACAAACTGGCACGCCGCTGTGCGCGCTTCGCAAGCCCCATCACTTTACGGACAACAATTGGATGTAGTCTGTAACACTGCTCTAAACACAGTCAAGGATGTGCTCACTCCTGCAACTTCTAAGCAAGCGAAGTTAGGTATTGACTGGCAATACATTTCTGCTACGAATCCTGCTCAGGGATGCTTAAGCGTTGCAACATTGAATAACGGACAAGATACTCATGAACCACTTCCTGTCGCCTATTGTCTGCATCGCTTTGGCGTCTTCCTCGCTGCTAACACAGTCGCGCACAAATATTGGCCTGCTATGCCCTTAGCTGATGCTCATGAGCGACAGATTGCACAACAACTTATTGCCTCGGAAGACGATTTTTAAAGAGTTTATTAGGAGGGTTGTATGGAAGAAAAGCAAGAAGGCAAGAGCGAAGATAAACTCGATATAGAGATTATTGATCTTGATGACAAATCTGTTTCCGACCAGCGACAGGCATTCTCTACATTCCGTATCTCGCGTTTCGTACCTAAACAGCGACGTACACAAGCAATCTTGACCACTAGCATCGTGATACTGGTATTATTGGGTATCATAGGAAGCACTACTGCTGTACAAACTAAGTTGCTAGCTCTATCTATGCTGACACCTACACAAACAATACCAGCAGGGACAGATAGCTTTTATGTCGATGGAGAACCCGAATGGGGTCGTCTTTTTGTTGATGGCAAACTGATTTCCCATACTCCAAATGCCTATAACGGTGATATACCACTACATCTGCTACGAGGCGTTCATAGGCTTCGTTGGGTTGCTGCTCCTTTTCTTCCTCAAATGTGTACCGTCTCCGTCCCTCCTAATTTTCGGATAGATACGTGCGGTTATAACCAAATGGTGTCTAATAACCAGAGTGGCGGCTGGCTATTCAAGTTCCCAGTGTCGCTCACAAAACTACCAAGCGCACAACAAAAGGCACTGATAACAGCAATACAAACAGTATTGCAGACCTATACCTCAACTGAGATAGCGCAACCAGGAGAAGTATACGCTACAGATTCTTTAGGACTACAGCACGTTATGACACATGAGCCACTAAAAGTGATGGTTCACTACAACCTTGATACAGATACAGTGCTTGATAGCACTTGTGGGCCATATTTCTTTGTAGATAACCCACATAGTTGCAGTAATCAAGGAAGAGACTGTCGTGTTTTTTGTAATGCTTCCCAATACTTTGTGCCGCAACAAACACAAACGCAAGTATGGGATGTATTTGTAACTGTACGTGTAACGTTTGAATACACTACTCTTGGTGGCAAACCTATTGTGCAAACTTCAGAGCGAGTAGACTCAACTAGGCAGTATGAACATTTCCTCCCTCTACAGATTTCACTGAATGGTACACAGTGGCATGTTGTTTCTTCATCCTTACTTCTCTTGGGTAGTATGCCAACACAAATTCCCGCGTTTATTTGTGACACTGCACAACGTAAAGCAGAGAATAGTTCATTCCTGGATGGAACATTCGGATCATCGTTTTCCGGCATGGCCTGGAGATCAATTTCTTTGCCGGACACTGCTAGCTGTTTGAATGTGGTGACGACGCAGCAAAGCTTAACCTCAGTAGAAGCACAACCATATGCACTCTGCTTGTATCGCTTTGGTGTCTTTCTTGCCGCTAATCAGCTAGCACATAAATACTGGCCCCATATGCAGCTAGCCACAGCAGATGAGCAGCGTATAGCACAGCAGGTATATAGCACTTCACCAAGTACATAAGAGGAGACAGAGAGAGCCTTCAACTAGCTCTGTTGTCTTCTTATCAGCATCGCAACAAATACCGCGAAGAAGCCTGCGATACAAAGGGGAAGACCTATTGGCGTACTCTTAGTAGCAGACCATACGAGAATGCCAAGAATTTCTAGTAGCAGACCACCAACAAAAAGTGCTGTAATGCCGAGATGTGACTGCTCAAATGTTGTACGGAGTTCTTTGCGTTCATATATAGGAGAAGCAGGACGAGTTATTTGCTCCTCGTTTTCTTCCTGAGTAGAAGCGGATTGTGTAGAGGATGTAGTATGAGGAGCATACGTTTCGATTGCTGACTGCACTTCCCGATTGAGCAGTTCTATCTTCTCGCGTGACGAGCGAATATAGGCTTTACGCACACCATCGCTAATCAGAAGTTCTCGGAAGAGTGGGTCAAACGACTTTTGGCGAAACGTCAGCATCGTGATTGCGGACAGAGAAAATGCTTCGAGGAAGAGCCGTTCACGTGGAAATTTTGTATACTGAAAGCCGAGCAACCGTTGATTGGTGACGACTATTTCGCAGGTAGTCGCACGGGGTTCACTTTCTCCCGTTGGAATGCTATCCCAAATACCTGGAATAGTCATAAGCGGCTCCTCGTCTGGTTGTAGATGGTCGCGTAGGCCCTTTATGCTGGCAAGTATTTTTTCCGTATTCGGCAACGATGTGATATACCTTTCCTTGTAAATAGAGTATGCTATCGCAATTATATCATAGGAGAGCATATGTTTATGTATCAACGAAGCAAATAAAGATCGGCGTCGTACTGCTTGATGAAGTGAGTTATGATGGCATAATATTCGTGTTATGCTATAACAGTTCTGCTTGTCGCATCGTATACAGAGTCTTACAATACAACGTAATACTAATAGATACTTGTATTTGATTGCATTATTGCTTGCTTTTACAAAAGGGGAATTGCATGCCTCATCTACTTGCAGCGCGTGCTCAGATGGGTACGTCACTTGCATTTCACATTATCTTTTCTGTGCTGGGCGTTGGCTTGCCACTTCTGCTTTGTATCGCAGAGGGTATTGCTATCAGAAAGAAAGACCCAGTATGGATGACCCTGGCGCGTCGCTGGTCGAAGTCTGCCGCGATTATCTTCGCTATTGGGGCTGTGTCTGGTACGATTGTTGAGTTTGAACTTGGTTTACTTTGGCCTACGTACATCAATTACACAGGTTCGATTATTGGGCCTTTATTCGCTTTTGAAGGCTTTGCCTTCTTCCTGGAGGCAATCTTTTTCGCCATTTATCTCTATGGCTGGGACCGTCTGAAACCGTTTCAACATTGGCTGTGCTCGTTACCCATCGTGATTGGTGGGGCTGCCTCCACATGGTTTATTGTCACCACGAACTCGTGGATGAACACTCCTACGGGCTTCATCTTCAAAAATGGAAAATTGACAGGCATTGATACGGTGAGTGCAATCTTCAACCCAAGTACACCCTATGAAACAGTACATATGCTGCTTGCCTGCTATGTTGCATGTGGTTTTGGTGTTGCCGCGCTTTATGCCTTCTCGATGTTACGCGGGAAGCGCGATACCTATCGACGTTATGGTTTGTTGCTAGGTTTGGCTATGGCACTGATTGCAACACCATTACAAATTATGAGTGGTGATTTTAACGCACGTTATCTTTCATCAAAGCAACCTGCGAAGCTTGCCGCAATGGAAGGTGTGTTTCAGACGGCGACAAATGTTCCACTTCACATTGGTGGTTTTCCCATTTATAATACCCAAACTGGTAAGGGAACGTACTACTATTCAATTGACATCCCTGATGGACTGAGCTTATTAGTGGGGTATAACCCCAACACACAAATCAAGGGCTTAAACGAGTTTGCACCACAGGATCGACCTAATCCCTTGCCTGTTCACCTTTCATTTGACGGTATGGTTGGCAGTGGCTTCTTCATCCTGGGCATTGCTGGTCTTTTCTGGTTGCTCTACTTCTTGCGCAAACGTCGCATTCCAGAGTATCGTTTGATGCTGTTAGGCGTTATACTAGCCGGTCCTCTTGCCTTTCTTTCGGTAGAACTTGGGTGGATGGTGACAGAGGAGGGACGCCAGCCTTGGGTGATTTATGGGTTATTGCGTACCAGTCAGGCGGTGACAACGGCCCCGTTTCTCAATATCAGTTTTCTGATCTTCTCTGCCGTGTATATTGTGCTCGCTGTCACAATGATCGTTCTGCTTTTACGACAGGGGCGGACACCACTACCTAAGATGGAGTGGCAAGCGGTATCGAGTGGTCAAGATGAAAGTGCTGATGTGACGGACCAGCAAGAGGAAAAAGTCGGCGTCTAAACGTCAGAGGAAGGTGCGAAAATTATGACCTTACCACCATCTTTACCATACATTGTGATTAGCATTCTATGGTTTGCCCTGATTGCTTATGCAGTCTTTGGCGGAGCCGATTTTGGAGCAGGCATATGGGAAATATTCGTGTCTGGTCCCACAGCGAAAGAGCAACACTCGTTGATTGATGATGCGCTCGGTCCGGTATGGGAAGTCAACCATGTCTGGTTGGTGTTTCTGGTTGTTGGCCTTTTTTCGGGGTTTCCAGGTGCTTTTGCGACGCTTGTCTCGGTTCTTTTCTTTCCTCTGACACTTGCGTTGCTAGGTACAGTACTGCGCGGCTCTGCATTTATCTTTCGCACTCATGGACTGGAGAGAACGACGAACATCTGGAATCGCGTATTTAGCGTTTCTAGTATAATTACACCGTTCTTTCTAGGGGCGGCAGCGGCGACTGTTGCGAGTGGAAAAATTCAGGACCTTGGTCCGAAGACGCAAGCGAATCTTGGGGGTCTATGGCTAACGCCATTTACCATAACAATAGGTATACTCTCGCTCGCGTTATGTGCGACGATTGCAGCGATCTTTTTGACGGTTGAAGCAACGAATCAGAAGAAAACTGATCTTGTTGAGATGTTTCGCAGACGTGGTTTAATTTCTGGGGCGATTACTGCTGTGCTAGGAGCGCTGGCATTATTCGAGGCAACCTCTGCTGCACCTATATTATGGCAGGGTATGCTGAATCATGCGCTTCCCCTGGTGATTGCCACGATGATTATTGGAGTAGGAGCGGCGGCGGCGCTCTACTTTGCCTACTACCGTATTGCACGTGCGTTGATTATCGCTGAGGCCGCGTTCATGCTCGGCTCGTGGGGTGTTTCGCAGATACCGTATATCATTCCACCAAAACTGACGGTTGATGCAGCTGCGAGTACGCCCAGTACACAACTGTTATTGCTCATTGGCGTCATTATTGGTATGGCAATTATCTTGCCTTCGATTCTGCTCCTGTTCTACATTTTTAAATACAAAGGCGGAATGGGATTGTTGTCGAAGGGGCCTGCTGCTGAAGAGCCTGTGTTGCCGCTTGAACTGGGCAGACATGGATAGGTAGGAAAGAAATTTTTGCCTAAGATTTTTTGTAAGGATGTACACATGGCGCAAATAGAAGAGACACGCAACAGTGATACAGTAATATCACAAAAGCCTGAGACAAAACGCATTCTGACGAGTAAACATGTCTCTGATCATCTCGCAAACGAGCGCACATTCCTGGCTTGGATACGTACTGGTCTGGCAACCATCACGTTTGGCTTTGTGGTAGAACGCTTTGGATTGTTATTGCGTGAACTGGGCTTGAAGGGTGGTACACAGTCTGCGTCGTCAATTCACTACTCCGCTTTTATTGGTGTCACACTAACACTGTTTGGCGTGATTATTATGATTGTGGCACTACTGAATTTTTTACGTATCCGACGCTCCATCGATAGCGAACAATTTCATCCACAAGCTGGTTTTGCTATTCTGCTTACAGTACTCGCAAGTCTGATTGGTGTTGTACTCGCTGTATACCTGTTGCTTACAGCATAACCTGCGCAGATGAGATGATGCATGCACAACGCAACTACATCATCTCATCTGCACATACCCACTACTGTGCTGTGAGTGGAAGAGCTACTGAGTCGGGAATGACAAGTACATCTGCTCCGTAACGAACAACTTGTGTAGATGAAAATGTTGGATAATGCCCACTCAGCTTGTTACGTATTCCACCCGCTAGCTCAAAAGCGACAACGCGCAGATGTGCGGGAACACTCGTATCGAGTACTATGTTGCCTACAGCACCAACAACAGTACCCCCTTCACTGAGTACCTTGTATGTAAGCAAGGCGCGTCCTAGTGGTAGTGTTGAAAGAAGTTCATCGGCTTTTTCCTCAATAAGGTTGTTCTCATCCGCAAATGTTATAGCGTCGGTGCCGATAGCATTGAGAGAAGTCGCTCTGAGTGCACGATGACCAAAAACGCCAGTCTTCACATACAGAGCATATATCTCATTGGTGCGTGGCTCGAAATAAAAATCTTCTAGTGTGCCAACTTTTTTACCTGAGTCGATAGTGACAATTGCGATGTTATGTAACTCTGACCATCGCTTTCCAGTTTCGTTATTCTGCATATGCAGGCTCCTTTGCTCTACTTTATGTATATACAACAGTCGAAAAGCCCGCCTGTCGTGTACATACAGTATACATGACAGACGGGCTTTTTATCCTTAACGGAGGATAGTATTAGCGGGAAGGGCGCAGCAACTTGTGGAACAAGCCGAAGAGCAAGAATGTCGGAGGCCACTGACCTACGAAGATGCTCCAGTCACGTTTGTTGAAGGCAAACAAGGTTGCTGAGATAACGATAGAGCCGAGAGCAGCCCAGTACCATACTTCTTCAGGAACTTGGTCGGTGACGCGGAAGTACTGCTCTTGCGCATCCTGTGCGCTGTTTGTTACTGCATCTGATGTCTTTGCCATAATGTGTATTGTCCTTTCCAAATCTTTATATGCTAATAATAGTAGTGAGGGGGTACTTACAGTATACTTGTTGTTATGAGTATGCTTGATTGAAATGGAGCACCAATGCCTCCCTCTAACATCTTGCTCAATTCAAAGCCTTTGTATGTAGCTTCTGGATAGTACACGAATGAACGCGCAATTTAGTTACAATATGTAACTTCTAGTTTCCGGGATGTTGTCGTATACATAATTTTGTTCTATATAATAATAGAAAAGAGGGAGGTTGTTATGAAAGAAACTCATTTACCACAGGTCGCGTCTTCGCATGCCCCATTTCCAGCGTGGAATGTCATTATAAAGACCAGTCGGCCGTTTACACTCACCGCTGCAATGACGCCCGTGTTTGTTGGGACAGCTATAGCTGCGTACAATGGCACCTTTCATTTTGTTGCATTTTTAGTCACACTTTTCTCATGTTTGTTTCTACAGATAGGCACAAACTACTTCAATGAATACTTTGACTATCGCTATGGCCTCGATCATGCTGAGTCATTGGGAGCAATGACGGTGATCTTTCGGAACGAAATGACGGCTAGACAGGTACTTGCAGGAGGCATTCTCTGTTTTGTGCTTGCCGCCCTGCTTGGGTGTATCCTTGCCTATCTTGTTGGACCTGTAATTTTCCTATTCGGACTGGCTGCTATGGCTATCGCGTACTTCTATAGTGCAGAACCATTTAAGTTTGCTAGTCGTGGCTTAGGGGATGTCATGGTATATATCGCCATGGGCTTTCTCATGACATGGGGATCATATTATGTACAAACCCCCTCCTGGTCATGGTCGGCCTTTGCTGCTAGTGTCCCTGTCGGCTTTATTGTTGTTGCGATCCTGAACATGAACAATACACGGGACTATCAGGACGATATAGCCGTAAATAAGCGTACGCTCCCTGTACGTTTCGGGCAGAAGTTTGGGCAGCGTTTTCATGCATTTCTCTTAGTGGGCAGTTATGTTGCTGTAACTCTTTTCGCTGTAACGCGCGTTCTGCCACTATTCAGCCTCCTGGTCTGGCTCACATTTCCACTTGCTTTTACAAATGTGCGATCCGTTCTGCATGCTACAGACCGTAAGGCATTTGTCATGGGCATTAAGAAGACAGCACAACTGCATCTCGTATTCGGCGTTGTGTTCTCGCTAGCAATTGTCCTGGCAATTTTTGTAAAGATACCGTTTTAACATTGATCCGGGACCGATTATGGAAACGAACAAACGAATGGGATGCGTCGATTGTAGGGACCGATGTGTCGCGTCCTTTTGGCATCACGACTGCTGACCAGGACGCGATACAGCGGTCCCTACATATCTTCATTTTCCGCGTTTTGTTCTTCAAGCAATGAAACTGCAAGCGCGAGCGCAGGTTGTATTTGTAGTAGTACATCGTCGAAGCCCGAATGCTCACCAACACTGATATGAGAGACGAGATAGGTTTCGTTATGTATTATAAGGTCTTTCAACATTCTTACAACCTGTTGCTGTGTTAAATGTCGCTCTTTTGCGATTTCTAAGAGTTGTTCGTAGGTCACACGTATACTCTTTCTGGTCTTTCTCCCCATACAAATATATCTATTTTTGCTATGTATTCTGTTAGTAGTATGCCAGAGCACTTGATTTGCAACAATAACAAATAGAGAGCAACTAGAATGCAACTTCGTATGCTTGGTTCTCAATAAGAGATCTCCTTTGGCAACATGCGGTATAATGAAGGGCATTATTTTGGTGAGTGAGCGCATTTGCAAGGAGGCGTCATGAGGGCTATTCAGATCAGTGGACCAGATTCTGTCGAGATGATTGAAGTGGCGATACCATCACCAAAGCCAGATGAGGTGCTCGTGCGCTCACATGCCGTAAGCCTTGATACAAGTGACGCTGACCTGTATCGAGGTACACGACCAGAAGGATTTTCCCATTACCCTATCATTCCCGGCCATGCATGGGCTGGAGAGGTTGTAGCATTAGGAGGGCTTGTCGATGACATCATGGTTGGGGATAAGGTTGTGAGCGAAAGTTTGCTTTACTGTGGCAAGTGTCGTAACTGTAGCAGGAACGAAACAGACCTATGTGAGAAAGGCTATAACGAACTTGGTTTTACTCGTCCAGGAGGGTTAGCAGAGTACGTTGTTGCACCTGCACAGATGGTACATATTTTACCAAGCACTGCACCCTTTGACGAAGCGACACTTTTGGCCTCTTGCGCTGTGGTCGCGCACGCTTTCCTTCATACACGGCTGTTACCTGGGGATAGCGTTGCTATTGTTGGTGATGATACTATAAGCCTGCTTGCTGTACAGATTGCGCATCTGTGTAGTCCCGCCTCGATTGCGCTGATCGGTTTTCGGGAAGAGCGGTTGGCATTGGGTCGAACTCTTGGCGCGACTCATACTATCAATGCCAGTCGAGACGACTCGCAAATATTAGTGCGTTCGCTTTCACGAGGCCGAGGAGCTGATCTCACCTTTGAGGGTACTGCTCATGCACAAGCGGCAGTCGAGGCTATGCTACTTGCACGACGTGGCGGAACAGTGTTACTCACAGGCACAATTGGTTCAAACGCACTTTTGAGCGTGGAAAGTGATATCTTTGTGCGTAACCAATTGAACGTTCTCGGCATGTTTGGTGCGAACGTTGCTTCCTGGAACTACGTTCTCCACCTCTACCGTGCTGGACTACTCAACCTCGCGCCTCTTATCTCAAACCATTTTCCTTTAGATGAATACCAGGACGCGCTCGATATGCTCACCAGCCGTCAAGGGCAAATGCTGCGCCTCGTGATGGATGTGGTGTAGAAGATCACTTTTCGTAGCGACA
>CAXUIS010000127.1:0-14213 GCA_964250915.1 uncultured Ktedonobacteraceae bacterium
ATGATAGCTTTTTCGCATAGCGTATGATAGAATATATATCAATCTCATTGAGTCGTAGCCTCGCAAACAACTACACCCGAAGAGGTTCCACAAGAAAGTACGATGCAAGAAGATGAGTACATACGAAAAAGATGCGCAAGCGTTAGACGCGTACTCTAATGCAGTTACGACTGCGGCAGAGCGCGTAGGACCTGCGGTTGTACGTATTGATATAGAGCGAGAAGGCGGACGTTCACGTCGCCCTAATGGACCAGAGTTTAATGGTGGCCTCGGCTCTGGCTTCATTTTTGCCTCAGATGGTCAAATCCTCACTAATGCTCACGTCGTCGAGCATGCTAAACGTATTCAAGTCACGCTTGCCGATGGTCGCAAATTTGACGCTGGACTGATGGGTAGTGATAAAAATGTCGATGTTGCTGTTTTGCGTATAGGGGCAGATCATCTTCCCGTTGCAGAACTGGGACGCACTCCTTTGCGTGTAGGGCAACTCGTACTCGCGGTAGGCAATCCCTATGGCTTGAACTGGACCGTGACGGCTGGTGTTGTCAGCGCATTAGGGAGAACTCTGGAGGCACCAGGCATTCCAAAGATGAGTAATCTCATTCAGACTGATACACCCATCAATCCAGGTAATTCAGGAGGTCCACTCGTAGATAGTGCAGGTCGTGTTGTTGGTATAACAACCGCGATGATGCCAATGGCGCAGGGACTCGGTTTCTCTGTCCCGCTTGATACCGTAAAAACTGTGATTGCACACATTGCAGCACAAAAACGTGAAACGCAGACAACTGGAGTATCGTTAGGTGTGGGTGGTATGCGTGTAAAGCTTGATACGGCGTTACAGAAAAGCCTTAGTCTTCTACAGCAATTTGGTATGGAGGTGCTCGAAGTGCGCTCAAGCGGTCCTGCTGATCGTGCCGAGCTAAAGCGTCAGGACGTGATTATTGCTGCCGATGAAGAGTCAATCACAGAGCCACGCGACTTGCAACGCGTCGTGCGTCGTCATCAAGCGGGTGAAAAAATCGGGGTAAGTTTCCTACGTGGTGGCAAGAAACGCAAAGTAACAGTTGTCTTATAGGAAGAAGAGGTGTTCTTAGGGATGTTTTGCATCTTTAGGAACACCTTAACCGTGTATTGTTACAAGTAACTCTGTTTTACGTATTCTTTCATTTGATAGTTACGAGCATTCTGCGTCTTCTATAACAGAGTGATATCTTGCCGATAAGGGCATTCGCCCTGTAGACAAAGGAATAATTTCTCATGACAGCATTTCTCGTGACAGCACTTATTATTGGTGGCCTCATTGTACTTGGTCTCCTTGTAAACGTGTATATGTACACACAAGGAGTTTTTAAAAGGAGACGTGTAAGGAGACAACAGCAACAGTCACTCGTAGAAGAGAAGCGTATAACAACGGCTGGTCTTGAAGAGCAATATTACACAAGTATAGGCATCGGACCAACGAAACCAGAAGAATAAGAGATACAAAGAGAAAGATGCTAGCTCTGTTATGGACGAAATATTTCGTCCATAACAGAGCTAGCATCTTTCTCTTTTACGCATTCAAAAGAATAACACCTGCACCTGATTGTACCGTGATTTTTCCACTTATATGGTTTCCAAACAAGTCCTTCTTTTGTCCAGGAACGAGAAATACATGTGAAACACTGTCAGTATTGGCGAGCACTAAGCCACCAGCATAATCACGTCTTTGTAGATATTGGGAGACGTACAACTGTCCGACAGAACGTTGTAGTAAGGCGACTGCGTTATATTCAGGATAGGTCGATGCTGGATAGCCATATGCTTGATCGCGTGAAATCCACAAGGAAAGATGTCCCTGATTAAGTAGAAAGTAATTTGCCGCTACCCAAAGCACATCAGCTTGTTGTGGATTCTGAGGCAGACCATTACAACTATAGAACATTTTTCCTTGTTGCTGAGTATAAAGCATCCAGTCTCTTAGAGGTTCCCACGTTGGACTCTCTATTCTGCTTGGGCCTACAAAACCTTGCTCTTCAAAGATGCTATCAGCTGCATCTGTGATCTGCTTTAGTGTAGAAAGACCTTGATATGCCCAGCCTTGAAAGTCAGCATTGGGAATAGAAAGAAGAGGTGTCTTAAGCGCATGCAGTTGCTGTTTTTGCGCAACTAGCCAGTTTAGAACAGCTTTGCGCCAATTGGGGTCGTTAGCAGCACCAGAGTAATTCTGGACCCACTGTCCATGTAGATAGTGACCGCATGCACCGCGCCAGTTGGGGTCGAGGTTGTCCCAGCCAATTGCTGTGTAGCCAAGGCGTAAGGCTGGAAGTGCAAAGTTCTGTATTTGCCAGGAACGTACCGATGAGTTAGAAATATCGAGGGGCACGTTTGGCTCATTATTTATATATGCTGGAGTATGACGATCACAGCGATAGACAACCCAGTCAGGATGATTTTTTTGCCACCATTGAAGCGAATTGCTTTGTGGATCACGATTGAAAGGGATATAGTAGGCAAGCTGAATGCTTGGATTGTACTTTTTCCAAACACTTACCTCATTCGTTGACGCGCCCCACACAAACTTGACTTTCGGAGCAGTCTGCTGATAGTCTTGAGTTGAAGGAAAATTTCCATCAAAGGTCTGAAATAGGGACATCTGTGCTGCACTTGCAGCTGCATGTGTGCTTGCCTGTCCACTCAAGGCCAGGATACCAACTATGACGATAAAGATAGTAAAAAATACGCGTAGAGGTACTTTCATAAATATTTTCCTTATTATGATGACACTATTCTTTTACTATAACGTATCAATAGGCACCTCCTAACTTTCGATGATCCCACGAAACTATTTCCTTAGGTTCCACAAAGACCACAACTCGTTTTGTTGCCTGTGCTGCAACCATTTGGCGAATAGAGTCGTTCAGTGGACCCGTGTAACGCTCAAAAATGACTTCACCTATGTGCTGAACGGTTTCGAGATCCTCTTTGAGAATTGCCTGTCCTTTAATCTGAACACCTCGCAGTTCTTCATATCGTTCGCCAGCCTCTACAAGACAGGTAAGCTTAGCATCTCGCCGCAGGTTCGCAGTTTTCTGAGACTTCGCATACGTCCAGAAGACGAGCTGGTCATCTATCACTACATACCACATCGCTACCAAGTGAGGCCATCCATCATGGTCATTTGTAGCTATTTGCACTGTACGCTGTTCCTCAAGAAATACGCGTATCTCTTCGTCATTCATGCGGATTCTGTCTCGACGATTCATCTTTCTCTCCTTTTTGCTGTCCTAATTATGAAGTGTAAGTTGATAGCACATACCGTTACTTAAAAATAAGTCAATCAAGGTTGTAACCGTAGCTCCTCAAGATTGAGGTCGTGTTGTATTTTTCGCATCACTTCATCGTTGATGACGCCTTGATTACGTAACTCAATGATTGTATGACGCTCTGCACCTATGAGTTCGATTTTCAGACGCTGATAAGATGTTGCTTTCTGCTCTTGATCCGCGCCATCTTCTGTGCCTTGATATTGAGCTGTGAAGCGTCGATCTTGAGAGGAAGGAACAGCAAAAGCACGAGTTCCGGTCTAAGCTCGACATTTGGTAGTCCAGGAATCAGACCAAGCAGTAGACCACCAATAACGAGAAGAATAGGGTAAGGTACATGTATACGGCGGGCGATAACGACAAGGACGCCAACTGCAACAAGGAGTCCGAGCACAATTTGTATACTGGGTGTCGCGTCCACTGTTGCAGTCTCGCTTTCTGTCTCAGGAATGCTTTGCCAGGAATTGCCCAACTTCTACGAGTGCTGCCATCGCGCGACAGGTGAGCTCCACCGACTCGTAGTAGGGAACGCCCTCTTCCCCCAAAACGTGGAGTGCTAGTATGTCATGACGTGCATAGACTGTTTGCACAAGAACAGGCTTTTTATAGTGTCGCACAAGCTCTCCCAGCATGTGTGCTGCGGCCTCTTCGCGTGGCCCAAAGTCTTCGGATAGCAACCAGCGATAGCCACCAAAAAGTCCGGTGATGATGACACCATCAATATTTTCGTCTTTAAGGCATATCTCTGTCAAGTGCGCGAACGATAACGGGTCTTCGTCGGCGGCACCTGCCACATCAATAGGGTTTGTTGCCGTTGCACGTGCAGGCATAAGTTTTCTCAACGCCTGTTGCGTTTCCTCTTTGAGTGCGGGAACCTGCATACCAGCGCGAATAACAGCATCACCACTAGCGACAACACTTCCCCCACCATCGCCAACAATAGCGATACGGTTTCCTCCTTGTGACGTTGGTGGTTGGAGTGCAAGTGCCTGTGCGACAGGAAATAATTCGTCGGAACGTAGAACGCGGACAACGCCACTTCCGATCAGACTTGTATCGGAGTCTGGGCGTACCTGTGCGATTGAGCCAGTATGGGCAAGGGCGGCACGTACACCAACATCTGTCGCGCCACTCAGTAAGATAACAGTGGGTTTGTAGTTGCCTTGTTCGAGCATGTCATGTGTGACCTCGCGTAGCGTTTCTGCTTGCACAGCCTCGACGTAGCCCGCGATAACTTTTGTTTCAGGATCACGAGCGAGATACTGCATGCATTCGGGGAACGTCACATCAGCTGCGTTGCCTATGCTAATGAACGTTGTAAAGCCGAGTCCATCTAAGTGTGCCTGTGCGTAGAAATACATGCCGAGGTTGCCGCTTTGTGAGACAAGCCCGATGGGACCGACAGGAAGCGGAAATACCATACCTAGCGTGTTGATGTGTGAGCGATGAATGTACAGGCCCATACAGTTGCTACCGATAATGCGAATGCCGTGCTCGTGGCAGCGTGCAACCATTGCCTGTTCCAGCGCGCGACCTTCTAGTCCAGTTTCGCTAAAGCCTGCCGTGATAATCACAATGCCCTTAACGCTATGGGCAATACAATCGTCAATGCCTTGCTCGACGTGTGCGAAGGAGGTTGCGATAATGGCAAGATCAACAGGTCCTGGTACGTCACGCAGGCTAGGATACGTTGCTTGCCCCAATATTTCTGGCACAGAGGGGTTAATAAGATAGATACTACCAGGGAAACCGCCCGCCATCAGTTGCTTCGCGGCAACATTGCCCCATTTTTGAGGCGCACGCGACGCGCCCAATATAGCAATTGAGCGCGGCTGAAAAACTTCTTCTAATGTATAAGGCGTTTGACTCATTCACTCTCCTCGTCGTCGTCATCTGATAATTGTTGAGACCCGTTCTCGCGTTCCTTACGCAATAACTCTTCGACACCACGAATAAGCGAATCAGCACTAGGCAGCGGACCAGTTCCTACGATGACATCTGGATTCTCATCGTCATCGTCGTCATCGTCGTCGTCATCACGATCATCAATTTGTTCTTCTAAGCGTTTAACATAAGCACTTGCTTCTGAATCGCGTGCAACAAGCGAAGTGATTTGTTCCTCAAAGCGCACTGCGTCCGATTGGATATCACTTAGATCAAGGCCAAAGGAAAGAAAAGTATTCATGTAGCTTAGAAGAGCAGCCGTGACCTTAATATTTGGTGTTGCCGCAAGATAATGTGGTGCCGCAGCCCATAAGCTTGCCGCTGCAATGTCGGCCTGACGACATACATCTTGCAACACGCCAATCATACCTGTCGGTCCCTCATAGCGTGAATTGCGAATAGCCATTTCACGTAAGCGTTCCATCACGTCAGTAGTGGTAGAGGTCCCTGACATAGGAACTGCTACCGAATGGGGCACCTCTGCGAGCAGTGCACCAAGGAAGACTGCTTCGGATACTTTGAATTGACGACATACTTCAAGAAAGGTCTGGCTGAACGTCTTCCATTTGAGTTGCGGCTCAACGCCAAGAAAGAGAATGACATCGCGGGTACTATCATTGGACGTAGTATGAGCGTAAAACTGGTTGGTAGGCCACACAACGGTTCGTTGCAGACCGTCAACGAGTTTCACCGTTGGCCTCGCCTCCGTGAAAACAAAAAAATCTTCTGAGTCGATCTCTGCGAATTTTGTTGGTTTCCACTTATCAATCAAAAACTTCACAGCAGTCGTTGCCGACTCCGCGGCATCATTCCAACCTGCGAAGGCAACAATCATGATAGGGTCGCGCAACTCCGGCTGCGACTGGTACTGAATAAACGACATATAACACCTCTTTGTCTGTTTGACAATGTGTTCCGTAAGATGAGTAACGTGTACTTATCTTACCATGACTGAAAAGAGGGTATACTATCCATAATCCTTATAATCACAAAATACAAAGCATTTATTGACGAAGACAACTACAACCTCTATACTGATCTCATGAAACCTGAAGACATTGCAATTATTCATCAAGATCATCACCTTCTTATTTTGAATAAACCAGCAGGCGTAGTTATTCATCCAACATACAAAAATGCTGATGGCAATACGCTGTGGGATGCGTTGCTGCTCTACCTCGCACAGCAGAGCGTTGAGGAGTGGCAACCACCAGCGTTACCTGATGAATCAGCTTGGGCTGGTGCGCCTCTGCATATTCAAGCAATGTTGAGAGAGAGGCGTCTTGAACGGCAGTGGAAAGAAGATGGCTTGTTACAACGCCCCTGCCTCTTACATCGCCTGGATAAAGATACATCAGGCATCGTCGCGCTTGCACGAACGGAACACTCACGAAGACATATTATCAAGCAGTTTCACGATCATACCATCGAGAAGAGGTATCTTGCTGTTGTACGTAAGGGCGCGCCGACTTGGGCTGTACCTCGTACATCGTTTCGTGTGACACGTCACACTGCTCATGAGCAACATGTAGTGGTAAACGATACGTTTAATTTTTTTACACTTGGCGATGACATGCTTGAGTTAGATGGACCATTACAACGTGATCCTGATGAACGGCGTCGTTGTATTGTTGGACCCGATGGCGATGAAGCTATAACGCACTGTCGCGTCCTAGCGGCTGAAAATGGCTTCCTGCTTCTTGACGTACAGCCGATAACGGGTCGCACACACCAAATACGTGCTCATCTCGCGGCTCTTGGTTATCCTATTGTAGGGGACCAGATGTATGCACTACATCCTGAACATGGAACACCAGAAGCTGCACTTACACGACAATTTCTACATGCATATAGCCTGAAACTACGCCGTTATCCTGATAACAAAAGCTGCATCTTTCTTGCACCTCTGGCAAACGATCTCGTCGCTTGGTTACAACAGTACTTTCCTTCTAGTTTAGGAGTGTTGGATGCAAAGACAACAGTATCCGCTTGATAGCGGTCCTCTCGCCACGTTGAGTGAAGAAGACAAGAAAAAACGTCTTGACGCGATGGTCAAAATTTGGCAAAGTGATACCGAACGCCGTTTTACACGTGAGGGCGCGCAAGCAGTTTTACAAGCAATGGGGTTAGATGAATATCGCTATTCCGTCTCACTCCGTTTCCCCGAATGGGAACGCTCTGCCGTTGTTGGGCAGGTATTAGCTATCCAACAGGGAAAGAGCGTGGAAACACCTACACTACTAAGTGTGTGGCGGCGTGATCCCCTGCTAAAAACTATGCTTGATTGGAAGAAACACCTTCCTCACGAAAACGTTTTTAATATCACCATGCGTATCACTCCTGGCAGTCTCGGCGAGGGTAGTAAATGGGCTGTAGTGATGCCAAAGGAAATGATTCCGCGCTATAAACCGAGTTGGCCTACCCAACAAGAGTGGGTAACGTGGACGCGTTCGTTTGATTGGCTATCAGTAGGCATTGGGTTTATACGCGCGATGCTTGATGCTCCCCAATAGAGCAATTACTATAGAGGAACTCCGTTGAATAAAATTAGAGTGTTATTTCTTGCCGCCAATCCCTTAGGAACAAGTAAGCTCGATCTCGATGAAGAGATGCGGTTAATTGATGAAAAGGTATATGCATCTGAATGGCGCGACCAACTTGAGTTAGTTGCGGCGTGGGCTGCGAGACCGGATGATTTATTACAATCGCTCAATCGGTATCAGCCCCAGGTTGTGCATTTTAGCGGTCATGGGACGCAAACAGGAGAGCTACAATTTGTTGGGAATGATGGTTTTCCTCGACCTGTAAGCACGCAGGCTCTTACCGCCGTTTTCAAGACATTCAAGAACACTACCCGCTTAATCATTCTCAATGCCTGTTATTCTAAAGTTCAAGCGGAGGCACTGCGACAAGAAATAGCATGCATTGTGGGCATGAATGCAGCAATTGGAGAGACGACTGCAAGAACATTTGCTGCCTCGTTTTACCGGGCAATCGGCTTTGGTCGGTCAATTCAAGATGCGTTTGAGCAAGGGAAAAGTGCCTTACTCTTAGAGAGCATAGCCGAGGATGCGACCCCCGAACTCCTTGTGCGTCCAGGAACTGATCCCAATTCCATTGTGTTGTTGGGCGCACATACATCAGAAGCATCTCTACTCCAGGACCCTTTTCGCTTGGCTGATACTCCTCTACACTATTTTACTGACATAGAAACATTTCTCGATGCGGAAGGGCGTTGGTTTCAAAGAGATTACGAGCAAGGCAGAATATACGCACCTCAAAAAGAGTATTTTGCTGAAATAGAAAGAATACTTCAAGCAAAGAAGCGAGTGCTCTTGGTTGGACGCGCTGCGGCTGGCAAAACTGTGCTTGCTCTTGCATTCGCCAAACACCTTCAGCAACAAGCGCACTACCGTATAGGCTACAAAGATGTTAAACAAGCAGAGCCAGGAGACGGGCGTAAATGGTATGCACTAGCACAGGAACATGACCGGCCGGGTATTCTCTATATACTGGACAACTGCCATCTCGCGCCAAAAGAGGTAGACGAATTTTTTCGTCAGTGGAAGAACCAATCCCCTCTATATGCACAATGTTTGCTTATTTCGCGTGCAAACGCGCAAGAAACCTCTCTTGACGAGAGTTCTTACTTTTCCCTATTCACAGCCGATGAAAAAGTACACGTCCGTTCGGAAAATATCTATCTACAAGTCATCGAACAGTACGTTGCGACGTTACAGCAACAGTCTTCCGATTACGAAAACCCACTAGCGTCAGATGATCTGGTGAAGCTTGAAAAGCAACATGCCCATAATCTGGTCGTTTCGCGGAGCCGTTTGGATGTATGGAAGACTCGTGGATTACACGCTCACCTTAGTGATATTCGGCAAGAAGACCTCTACCAAGCACTCGAAGCAAAATATTTTTCCGTATATGGTCCGGCACTCGCTACATTGTGTGTCCTACAACGGTATGAAGTACGAGCACACACGTTTTTTGTGAGAAAACTGCCACAGGATGAAGTGAAACAATTGCAGCAAGAGAAACTGCTTATCCATTTCACAGTTGCAGGGTATGGACAACTCTACGATCTCGTGTTACATCCAAATGAAGCAAGAGAATTATTTCTTGCTCACGTATTCAATCAATATGGACAGGTGACACAAGAGAATATACAGCAGTTAGTAACCTCCACGCTCAAGGCGTATCTGAGCGTAAAGCCGTCAAACTATATCACGCTCTATGACAGCCTTGCACGCCAGAAGGATGAGGATATCTTAAAGCAATTGCTGCTTGACAGGGACTTGCAAACGAGTACAGCAGACCAGTTTAGTAGGGAAACATTGGTTGATGCGATACGTTACGTATACAAAGTGGCGAAGTTTGACCATGAGAGTGGTGCTTACCTCATAAAGCGAGTAGTACATGTTGCGAGCATACACGATATTTGTTCAAAACTTCTCAAAAGTTCATTTCATGATATAACGGTACTTCTTCAAAGCATGAAATATATTGATGCTGAATTAGCTCACACGGTTGTTGATACAGTGGCTATGAAGCAGTTGGCTTCACGTAGAGCTGAAGAGACTATTCAGGACCTCTTTCGACTATTACGAACGTTACGTGACACTGTACCTGCACAAGCTACACTGCTCCTTGCAAGTCTTCCAATAGAGGAACTTGTAGCTAAAACAACAGCGCGAAACTTTCCAGATATGGTGAAGCGTCTGCAAACATATGAATATCCAGACGCACAACTTGCTCATTTTGTGAATTTGCTTGATATGCGGCAATTTGTGCACCAGTTTGACGATATAAGTTCACAAAGCTTGTTCTGGACTCTTCGTGCTCTTGAGAAAATTTCACTACGGCAAGCACACACATTGCTACGTCTACTTCCATTACGGGAACTCGCAACAAAGGCAAGCGTCAGCAACATAGGATCACTAGACCAAATAATGCAATTGATGCAACGAGTTGGCTACACACGCGAACAGATGAGCGAATTTAGCGAGATGCTCGACGTAGAACAGGTGGCGGTACGTGCAAAACAAGGGAATCTACGCCGCTTTGCCTCCCTCCTACGCACTATTAGGGCTGTTTCAGTTTCAACTGCTGTGCGATTGCTAGAAGCGGTTACGCCAGCGGAAATGGCGAAGCTCTTCCATAACAATGACACCTCTTTAGATGACTTGGAACAAGTACGCAAAGCCTCAACGAGAGCATTCTGGGAAGCGTTCATACACCATTGTTCCGCGCAGGATATTGCCGAATTGTTTCAGCACACATCACTAGGGACGGTTGGTACCTTCTTTTCCTATCAACATGCATTTCATCGTGTACAAGAAGGCTATACGCTCTTTGAAAAGCAGTTCTTGCCAGCACGATTAGCTACTGAGCCTCTAAACAAGATAGGTGAATTGCTTGACCATCTTCTTGAGATACCTCAAAAGGGCCAGAGACTTGCACACAACGCTCTTGACTTGCTTATCAAGACTGACATAGTAGGGCGTATCGCGTCGTCTAATCTTCTCCACTTTGCTCTCTTACTGCATCATGCGCGATCAATAGATGCAACGTCCCTGCCCTCGTTGCTTGCTCCCTTACGCCAACCTGCTGTTCTTCAGAAGGCTTTCGCCATAAGTGATGTACAGGGGACTCAATTGTTTATTTTCAACGTTGCCAACATAGATGCTGAGTATGTGGACCTACTTCAACAAGGATTACAAAACTCAAATGGTGCAGAGAAACTAGAGGATGCTCCTATTAAAGATATTGGCCTCTTGCTATGGAACATATACAGGTATATCGACAAGAACATGGCACAGCAGTATTCTCTCTACGTAGATGCGAGGTTACGAACGCCACGATTGCGAGAGGCATTGCCAGAAGACCTATGTTTCTTTTTATGGAACCTTACTTCGATTCTTTCTTATCAGCAACTACAAACATTTCATCATCCTGAAATTGTAGAAATATTACAAACAGGCTGGAGTAGCGAAATAGGATGGAGCATGGTTCTGCTAGGTATTGCTACTCTAGCAGAAGCTTCTGCAATGAATGGCGTCTATCTACAATCAATCTCTGTAGATGAAAACGCATTAGCACAGTGGTTTACCATGAAGAAGGGAGGCCATAACCCATATTTCCTTGCCTTGGCATTGAGAGGACTACAGTGGTACGATGAGCACGTAGCACCTGCTCTAGTACGCACTACCCTCTCTCTTTCCGACGCACGTCGTCTTTTACAAGCGGCTACGTCATCAGCCATTACTGCATACTCTATTTTGTTACTGGAAGAAGCTATGCGGTGGATAGAGATGTTGTTAAGAGAGGAATAGAGGAGACAAAAGGAGGAAGATATGAAGATGGAGAGAGGAACATTTCCATAAAAAAAGGACTCATCTGAGTAGAACATTTCGTTCTAGTTGGATGAAGCCCTATGCGAGAGGTTCTGAGTTAACCACGGCAGCGGAATATTGCTGTGCAAAAAGCATTGCTCTGAATGATAGGTACCTTTGTTCGCAACATGATTGGGTGGCATACTGTCTGACGCATCACCGAAGATGAACGCCTCGTTTACTTTCTGTACCATTGCCCGCATCTGGCCTTTCTTCATTAAACACGCACTACGTTGGTCTACATTTGGGTAGGTTCTTGTTTTTACACAAGGGGATAAGTTCATAAAACTCTCCTTTCTACTATCCTACTACTTAATATAACGCGCGACATAGCCAAAACATCACGCTGAATAGCCATGAATATCTATAAAATGCTGAAATTTTTACAGAGAGCGTATAGAAACGTTCTATTTATTGGTAACCCGACGCTAAAAAAATGTGAAGTGTGGAATAAATAAGCAGTAACACCCGTTTTATTTAGTGGAACTCTTTTTATAAAGCACATTGAGAAAGTTATAATAGGTTAGGTAATGAATCAAATACAAGATAAATCAGAAATAGTGTTTTCCTCTCAGGACTTAGTGGTGTGGCACACGCGCGTTGAGAAGTACGTACTTCCTATTCCTGCGGTCGTTGTGCGGCAAAAAGAAAATTCTGTGCTTATTCGGGCACGTGTAGATGGGAAAATACAGGAACTCGAAGTTTCACCAGAAGAGCTTGCTGAGAGATAATCTCAGCTTGTTACCTATTGGCGTGAGCATCAGATACAACAAAAAAACAAATTTTATCTTCTCAAGCTCCGCAAAAACGCAAAAAAAGCTTTTCAGCACGGTATAAAAAAGGGGTTACGTTTTTCCCTCTCGCTGCTTAGCAGCCTCCGAGAAGTCAGCATAATTACACCGTCTGAGTATAAAAGATGAGTTGCACATAATCAATGTAGTATTGATTATGTGCAACTCATCTTTTAGATACGATTTTTAGTTCTTTTTCCAATCGCTTAACACAGCTTGTGCTGCATTGTGTCCAGGCGCACCCATGACACCCCCACCGGGATGCACACCAGAACCACACAAATACAGTCCTTCAATAGGTGTACGATAGCGAGCACATTCGGGCGTAGGTCGAAGCGAGAATAACTGGTCAGGGGTAATCTCGCCGTGGAAGATATTGCCATTCGCCATGCCATACCGTTGTTCGATATCAACAGGGCTGAGAACTTGACGATCAATGATGGCATCGGCGAAGTTCGGCGCAAACTCTGTCATGGTCGCAACGATCCGATCCGCCATCTCGTTCTTCACTTCGTCTGACCATTCCCGTCCTCGAAGATGATAGGGAGCGTATTGGCAAAACATAGAGATCGTATGTTTGCCCTCCGGTGCGATAGTTGGGTCGGTTGCGGACTGCATGTAGGCTTCGATATATGGTTTACGTGACAACTCGCCATGCGACGCGTCCTCATAGGCATTCTGCACCCAGTCAGGTGTTGGGCTAATTTCGCATGAGCCTGCATGTTGTAAACCAGGAGTTGTTCCTGGCAAACAACGGAAACTTGGCAACTCTTTGAGCGCGACATTCAGTTTGATGACAGCACTGTCTGTTTTAAATTGTGTAATGCGCTTCAAGAAACCTTTGTCCAAGTCTGCATCAGCACAGAATTGGAGAAATGTTCTTTTGGGATCGGCATTAGAAAGCACTGTTGCGGCACGTAATTCTTCCCCGTTTTCTAAGCGCACACCCTCGGTCTTGCCATTATGCACAAGTATTTTTGCGACACGAGTATCGGTGCGGATAACAACTCCATGTGCTTCAGCAGAGGCAGCCATTGCGAAACTGATACGGCCCATACCACCACGCACATAACCCCACATGCCTGACTCGCCGTTGACCTCCCCAAACATATGATGCCACATCACGTAGACCGAACCAGGAGTCTTTGGACCGATGAACGAGCCTATCACACCTTGTCCTGCAAAAGCAGCACGTAAATAATCCGACTCAAAATAGTCCGCGAGCATATCATAGAGATTGCCAAACATCAAATAACGATAGATTTCTTCGTCTTCGCCACGAAAACGCCCGGCTAGATCAGCAACCGAAGGTGGCTCCTCTAACAAAATAGGGTTGAGGATTTCAGAAGCTCGCTCAAAGAAACGTAAAAATTTGGGATAGGCTTCTGCATCACGTGGTGAAAGTGTGCGAATGCCTTCAATAGTTTTTTCAGTACTGGCACGAAAGAAAAGATACTTACCATCTTGATAAGGTACAAACATCTGTGGGTCTTTGACATAAGCATCAAAGCCATAGCGATGAAGTTCTAGGTCACGAATAATCTCAGGGCGGAGCAAACTTACCACATAAGCACAAGGTGACATCGTAAAACCTGGAAATGGCTCTTCAAGGGTACAGGCACCTCCAACGCGGTCACGTTGTTCTAACACAACGACTTTCTTCCCTGCACGTGCGAGATAACCCGCTGCAACGAGTCCATTATGTCCCGCTCCAATAATAATTGCGTCAACCTGCTGCACCATGTGAGACCACTCCTTTAGATAGATAA
>CAXUIS010000128.1:0-14146 GCA_964250915.1 uncultured Ktedonobacteraceae bacterium
AAAACACGGGTAAGTAGCGTTCAATCTCCCACGCGTGAACCTGTTTGCCATATTCGGCCCATTCGATGCTTTTGGCGTCGAGAAAGCCTTCGTAGATAGAATCGCCGAGCGTTTCTCGGATGAGGCTATCTTCGCGCAGAGCTTCGAGTGCCTCGCCGAGCGTTCCAGGCAGAAGACGTGAGCGCGTGCGTGAGCGGTCACTTTCGTCTCGCAAAAACAGGCTTTCATCCATTGGGGCGGGCAACGTCAATTTGCGCTGAATACCATCCAGGCCAGCGCGTAACATGACCGCTAACGCGAGATAGGGGTTACAACTGGGATCACTACAACGGAGTTCGATACGCATTGACGCTTGTGGATTCGTGCTAGGACGTGGCACGCGAATCAATGCTTGCCGATTGACACGACCCCAATTAACATGCGATGGAGCCTCAAAGCCGGGGATAAGCCGTTTGTACGAGTTTATCAGAGGTGCCAGAATAGCACAGAAGCCACGTGCATGGGCGAGTTGACCTGCGATAAAGTAGCGTGCAACTTCGGAAAGACCATATTCTCCCTGTGCATCGACAAACGCGTTTTGACCTGTGGCAAGGCTTACAAGTTGCTGGTGAATATGTAAACCTGAACCATTGACCCCGTAGAGCGGTTTGGGCAAAAATGTGGCATATAAATTGGAATGCGCCGCGATTGCCTTGACGACATATTTGGCAGTCATCAGGCCATCAGCGATGTGAAGTGCATCACCCATTTCAAAATCCACTTCGTGTTGACCCGCGGCAACCTCGTGATGACTGGCCTCTATCGCAATACCCATTTGTTGCAGGGTGTGAACCATCTGACGACGCACACTAGCGGCGAGATCAGTGGAGAGATCGAAATAACCACCACGATCATGTGGGAGCGGTGTTGGCATTTTATCATCGAGTTGTAGCAAGAAAAACTCTAACTCCGGTGCCACCTGGAAGCCATACCCAAGTCCACGTGCCATCTCTAGTACTTGCAGGAGCGTCGCGCGTGGATCGCCGTCGAAGCGTTCATCATCGGGTGTGCGTACATCACAAATTACCCGCGCTACTGCATCATCGGTACTCTCTAAAGCGTCATTGATAGGTATCAACGAAGCAGGACGTACTGTGCTCGGAAGGACCGCGAACGTGGAAAGATCGGGAAAGAGGTACATATCGCTCTCGGCAATACGTGCGAAGCCCTCAAGTGATGAACCATCAAACCACTTGCCATGTGTCAGGCAATCGGGAAACTGCTCTACCGGAATGGTGACGCACTTCGCCATCCCTACCACGTCCGTAAACTCCAAATTGACAAAGCGCACCTGTTCCTGCTGAATTATTGCCAGAATGCGTTCCTGCTTGTTCTTTGAGTCTTCATGCTTGTGAGCCATACCATTCCCCGTCTTCAAGATGTTTTATTGCTATAAATTTACAATGCGATAACAATTTTCCTGTACAATGATAGCATATATAGCTCAAGAAGGGAAAACTGAACGATGGTACAAGAACTTTTATATTTTTGGGTGATTGGCGATATGCATTTTCGCGCTCGGAAGCAGTGGGAAGCGTTTCATGCGCCACGTATGCGCACGATGTTTGAAGATATTCATACGGTATGGGACGTTGAGGGCTTTCCAGCATTTTGTGTTGCTCCTGGCGATATTGTGGATACAGGCCACGCAGCTAATTATGCACTAGCGAAACGCGAGTTGGCAGTCCAACTAGGTAATATGCTGTTCTACCCAGGAATCGGCAACCACGAGTATCACCCGGAGACTTTTCAGGACGAAGGGCAGGAAGATGAACTTCATACAGCGCGGGAATTTGAGGTTGAATGGGACCACCCTGTGCGCTATACGTGGACGGCAGGACCTGCGAGTGAAGTTGTATGTATCATGCTCGACCAGCCCAACTCGTTTTTACCGGGGCAACGCGTTGAGGATAAGCATGTTGTCTTTTCTCAAGAATCACTGAACTTCCTCGATGCATCATTGACCGAACACGCTCAACAGCGCGCGATTATCTTCGCGCATTGTCCGTTGCATAACACAGTGCTTGACCGCGACCCTCAACAAAATCTGGATGACGACTCGCTAGACCCGTTTTTCTTCGTCGAGAATTCCGCAGAGGTTCGTGCTATTCTGGCAAAGCATTCCAATGCCGCGCTCTACATCAGTGGACATACGCATTCAGGCTGGGGTTCACCACAACTTGTTTATACAGAGATGTTGGGCGAGCATCCAATCACACATATCAACGTCATGTCGCCGTGGTATACCGGAAGACAGGCGGCTCCGCGCTTTGATGAAGGGCATTTGGAGGTTGGTACTGATAAGCCTGACATACAGGCAACCTTCGCGTTTCATGTGTATGAAGATAGTATCCTGATACGTGTACGAGAACATAACACAAAACGTTGGCTTGCGGAGTGGAAAATTCTTTTATAATAATTCTCTGTTGGTGTAATAGCATGCATGCCATTACACCAACAGAGAATTATTATCCCTGAGCCAGCCAGTGTTGGTCGGCACGCTCTTCCCATGTTGCACGAATCGCGTTGAACTCGTCCTCTGAGAGATTGCCCGCCGCTAGCATGTCAATATTTTCGCGCATATGGTCGGCACTCGTCGTACCAACAATTGCCACATCCACTCCTGGTACACTGAGTGTAAAACGTAGTGCCATTGCAATCGAGGCCGAGGAACCGCTTTTCAAGAAGTCATAATTGAGTGTTTGTAGGCGTTCCCAGTAGGGATAGGCATAGGCACTTTTGTCTAGCGTCTCGCGGAGCCATACACCTTCCGCGATAGGTCGCTTTGCAATAATGCCCATGCCACGTTCGCGTGCTGCTGGTAGTGTGAAGTCAATCTCTTGCTGGTCCGCAATGCTGACAGAGGTTTGCAGTGTGTCGAATACACCCGTATGAATGGCATAACGAGCATCTTCATTGTCGCCACTATAGCCGATGTAGCGCGTCTTGCCTTCGCGTTTCGCCTTTTCCAGCACCTTGATAACGTCGCCTTTACGCAGAACATCCAGTGAGCAACTATGCAGTTGTAGCAGGTCCACGTGGTCTGTGCGTAAGCGACGTAGACTACGCTCTATGCTCGCTTCGAGCAAGCGAGGGTCCCAGTCAGGATAGTCAGGCAACTCATCGCCGACGGCATGACCGCATTTCGTGAATAGGAAATAGTCGCTACGGCGGCTTGCAACTGCACGACCTATCAGGTCTTCGCTATTACCATAACACTCTGCTGTATCAAGAACATTAACACCTGCATCGAGTGCGCTATTCAATAACTGCGCTATATCGCTTTCTGCAGCACCTCGTATCTCTGAACCACCAAAGCCCAGCACGCTCACTTGCATATCCGTTTTTCCAAATTGGCGCGTTTCCATATGTATAACTAACTCCTCTATGTTCTTTCTTTAAGCACGCATAAGGCCGAGGAATCGTGTCAGATGTGTAATAGGCAAATGCTATGCAAATATCGAGAGGGTGTGCTAAAGCAGACCCGTACAGGGCTTCCGTTCCACCTCATCCTCTATAACCATCTGTGGCTCCTGTACGGGTCTGCTTTAGCACACCCTTTTTACACATTTGGGACCCAATCTTCGGCGTGCGGTAATTCGGGTGTGTTGTCATCAGTACTTGATGGATTTTCGTTGCTGGGACGCAACTGGATCAGTGCGTCCAATTCCGCCTTCTTGTACAAACGCTGCCGCTTGATACCCTGCTTATAGCTTCTGAGCACACCACGACTAACATATGTGTAGAGGGTCGAAATCTTGATACCGAGTAAGTGACATGCTTCGGATCCATCGAGATAGTTTTCGCCATTCAACTCTATCACAGTTGTGTCCTCCTTCCATCCTGCATTGAGAGCATCTGTCTTTTCCTAATCATAGATTGACGAGGGGTAGTTTGTCAATCATATGGTAGTAACATACTGAAAGAGATCATGACAGGGGCAAGTTCCTGTCATGCCCTTATCATCTCTGTCATATTTCGTCACAATCTTAATCAATATAAGTCAAGTAATATCCAGACATATTGACATTTATGAAAATCAATGGTACAACTTGAAAAGAACTCATTTCCATTACCGTGTTTTCGTGACTATAGAGACAGCGAAGGAGCAAGAATGTATGTCAACGACGATGCCGGAAACAAATCCACAAAAAGAACCTACAGCACAAGCCGCAAAGCCAAATAGAGGTGGCTTAGAAGGAATAGTCGCCGCGACAACCGCGATCAGTAAAGTCGAGGGTGAAGCAGGGCGTTTGATTTATCACGGCTATAACATCCACGATTTAGCTCGCACAACGACCTTTGAGGAGGTCGCGCACCTCCTCTGGTTTGGACACCTGCCCACGCAACATGAATTGACTGAATTGAAAGCAAAGCTTGTTGCACAGCGTATCCTTCCACCAGCCGTTGTCGAGGTCTTACGAAGTTTGCCAAAGACTGCGGAGCCGATGGACGCATTACGTACTGCGACCTCTGCATGGGGCGCAATGGAGATTAAGGGCAAGCCGAGCATAGAGCAGGCTATCGCTGTTACCGCGCGTTTTCCTCTGTTCCTGGCGGCTTTTCAGCGTTTGCGCAATGGCTTAGAGCCGTTGGAATCGCGAGCAGAACTCGATTATGCAGGTAACTACCTGTATTTGTTGATGGGGCAGACACCGAAAGAGGAGCATATCAAGGGGCTGAATGCCTATCTCGTGTTGCTCGCCGATCATGGTATGAATGCATCGACCTTCACAGCACGCGTGGTAGCAAGCACTGAATCAGATATTGTATCATCAGTGGTTGCCGCGCTTGGCGCGCTCAAGGGACCTTTGCATGGTGGAGCACCCTCAAAGGTACTCGATATGTTGCATGAGATAGGGACAGTCGAAAACGCTGAGCCGTGGTTACGCAACGCAATTACACATGGTGGGCGTTTAATGGGCTTTGGGCATCGTGTCTACAAGACGGAAGACCCACGAGCCGAGGAATTGCGCGAGATGGCACGAGTCGCGGACCCACAAGGCTTTGTGCTCTCGCGCCGCGTCGAGGAATTAGCGATCTCACTACTGGATGAGCTAAAACCTGGGCGTCGTCTCTACACCAACGTCGAGTTCTATTCGGCGGCACTACTCAGTTCAGTTGGACTTTCTGGCGACCTCTTCACACCAACTTTTGCCGTCAGTCGTGTCGCAGGCTGGACTGCGCACATCCTGGAACAAGTACAGAACAACCGCCTCATCCGTCCAGAAGCCGATTACACCGGCCCAATGGACACACACTTTGTGCCATTAAATGAAAGGTAATTTCCCTCGGTAGGGGGGCAGCAATTCATTGCGCCCAAAGATGGGGGTGGCGGGGCAACGCGTCGGCAACGATTCTTTGCTTCCAATGCGAACCCCTCCCGACCCATCTTTGGGCGCAATGAATTGCTGCCCCTACCGCCATTGTCTTATACGGTTGCAAATTCATAAATCAAAAATTGGTTATTATCAAATGTTCTGCCTCTCGATTATTCCTATCTTGAAAGCTCACAAGATATCTTTTGTCGAAGGCCCTAATTGTAAAATTCCTACTACTATATAAGTCGAGAATTGCATCTGTGTTTTTGATCACAAGCATAAACTTGGCTCTACATGCATCTGAAAGATAATTTGCTAAACGCTCTTGATCTCTTCCATCAAATGTATTTTGTGCATAGGTACTGAACTCACTATCATAGGGTGGGTCCAAAAAGATGAAGTCATTTTCTTGCGGTGGATAAGCATGCAGGAAGACTTCAAAGTCCAGGTTCTCGATCACTGTATTGCTCAAGTGCTGAAGTAGCTGAGGGGATTGTAAATAAGCAATTTTACGAGCTAAATCCTTCCGATTATAAGAAATGCCTCCATAAGGAACATTCAATTCTCCTCGGCTATTATATCTAAACATGGATGCGTAAGCATTTTCTCTGACAAAAAAGAAGATTGCGGACGCAGCACTTGTGGAAAGAGCGTATACTTCTCTATGATTAGCGAGATACCTGAGATGCATATAAAAAGCACTTTTTAAGGCTGCCTCAATGTTCGCTACAATATCTTGTTCCGACAATCTCCATTTCTTTACTTCTAGTTCCTTCATTCTCCTCGTTTTGCTGAACAGATTACGCTGTAGTTCATGAATAAAGTTTTGGCTATTGTGACTGAAAAAATCTGTGAACAGTGCATCAAACTCGCCTGTATGATGTGCAAGGAATGTGAGCAGGTTAGCCTGTAATTCTGGCATCGTACAATTTTCTACAGAGTATAGCGTATACATCTCGATGAGATCATTCGCTTGAGCGTCAACAATGTTACTTATTTCTTGCCAACCATGCAGCAATATGTCTAGCCCATGTAAGAAGTTTTTGTCTTGTTGAGCAATCATCGTGTAAAGGTCAACCAATTCATGAGACCGATCATTGATAAATTTCTCTCGTGCTTCTATGGCAAAAAACACTGCTCCACCGCCCACAAAAGGCTCATAGTATCTATCAAAGGAAGGAAGAAAGGGCAAGATGTACCTCAGTTCCTGTTCTTTTCCACCTGCCCACTTCAAAAAAGATGGTAACTTTTTGTATCCTCTCTCTATCACGCTGCATCCTTCTGCTGAAATGTGATGGGCAAATGCTTCAAGCCATAGACGATTGGACTGACCACAGCTTCTAGTGACTCGCTTCGTGAGCATTGAATGTCTGCTAAGCGTTCAAGTATAGCGGTCAGCGCAATTTTTGATTCGAGACGGGCAAGGGGTGCGCCAAGACAGAAGTGAATCCCATAGCCAAAGGTGAGATGGCGATTTGGCGAACGTCTTATGTCGAAGAGATTGGGTTGAGGAAACTGGGTTGCATCACGATTCGCGGACGCTAGCATGGGCATGACCCATTGACCCGCCTTGATCTGTTGACCATCAAGTGTCGTGTCTACAACCGTAATACGTGGTGCGGTATGAACGGATGGCAGATAGCGTAACACCTCCTCAATCGCTGAGGGCAGTAAGGTGAGTTCGGTTCGCAGTTGCGTCATCGCTTCGGGAAAGGTATCAAGACACAGCAACGCATTGGCGATCAGGTTGCGCGTTGTGTCGTTCCCCGCCAGTAACAGTAACGAGCAAAAACTTGACAGCTCTGCTTCTGTGAGGTGCTGCCCATCCACCTGAGCTGCTAATAGAGCAGAAATGAGGTCATCTTGGAGTGTTGTGCGATGCTGTGCAAAGATAGCTCTGAAATAGGTATCGAGTTCGTGTTGTGCTTTAGCCGCTGCCGGAGTGGTGATCTCAAAGAAGTCGCTCGTCCAGAGCTTGAACTGTTCCTGGTCGGCTGTTGGAACACCGAGCATTTCCGCGATGACAGTGATGGACAGAGGGAAGGAAAAATCATCAATGACATCCATCTCGCCACGTTCAATTACAGCATTGAGCAGACGGTGTACAACCTCGGTAATGCGAGGTTCGAGTTGAGCGATGGTACGTGGTGTAAATGCTTGCGTCACGAGTGTTCGATACAAGCGGTGCTGTGGCGGGTCCATTGAAATCAAGCTGGCACTGGCAGGACGGTTGGAACTCCGTGGTTGCGCTGGGTCTAACCCGCCTCGATCATTCGAGAATGTACTATAGTCGGAGAGCACACGCTGCACTTCTGCGTACCGAAAGACACGCCACAACTGCCTTTGTTCGTCATAAAACGCAGATTGATCTGGTAGGGGATGAAAGCCTGGGAAAAATGGAAATGCCTGTTCGGGTGTCGCTATGTCCATACGCAATCACTGCTCGCTTTCATGTGATAGAGAACAATTCAATCACAATTGAGTATAACATATGCATATGAACTGGAATATGCTGGCCCACTCCGTCAAGACACAATAGCTTGTCGTGCGACAAGCTATTGTGTCTTTCTCTTTACTACTACGAATTTCTACTCGCACGGGCTATCAGATCACTATTCGCAGGACGTACCCCCTCCTCGAAGAAGGCGTTGACCTCGGCACCAAGCAGGATGATGAGCGCGAACAGGTAGAAGAATGCGACAACGGCGAGGACGAGACCAACCTGCCCAACATACCCCTTCGTGAAGAGACGCGTGTAGGTGGGGAAGAAGAGCAGCATGAGTTCCAGCACAACAGCCGCGACAGCCGCACCTTTCCAACTGGTGGTGAAGCGGTGCATAATACTTTGCACATTCTCCGTCCTGTTGGGAATGAAGACGTAGAAGACCTCGAAGAGCAGAAATGCGACAATCAAGCTGCTGAGAATGCCAAAGATGGTGGTGACTGCGTTGCTATTTCCAACGGCAGTGTTTTGTAGTACAGATAACACAACATCGGGGACCGTTGAGGCAAGTACGAGAAATGGGATGAAGATGACAAAGAGGACCAGCATACCGACCGCAATCAAGTTTTTTTGTAATGATGGACGTGGTTGTAGGCGATAGATGACATCGAAACACATCTCCATGAGGACGAAGAGACGCGAACCAAAGACGAGTGCCACAACAAGCGCAATGAATATAAGGAGGCCAGAAGAACTCGACAATTTATTCAATGCTGACGATACAACATCGTGTGAAGAAAGAGGAGTGCCTTGTAGTGCCTTTGTAATGTTATCCGTGAGCTTCGTCGATGCGCTCTTGTCTAATGAACCGAGAAAGACACCGAAGATGCCCAGGAGCAAGACCGCGATAGGCACAAGGGCGGTCAACAGACTAAAGGCGAGTGCCTGTGCAAGATGAGTTACCCAATCATTTTGAATTTTTTTCGCAAAGTCTTTGAATGAGCCTGCGCTACGGCTAGCTGTGCGTGCTGCTTGTGACGCACCGCGTTGTACAGAGTTTACGGTTTGTCGTTTCGTTGCCATTGTGTTTCCTCACAAACATTATTTTAAAGTATTATTTAGGGTACGAAAAAACTCGACAAAAAGCTTCACGATAAACCTTTTCATTATCGTCCTAGCACGTTATAATGGGGCAATCATATATCTTTTTCTATTGTTTGTGACGGGAGCAGGGCTATGTCGGTTGAGCAGCGTTTCCTTGTCCGCTTTTGGGGAGTGCGGGGAAGTTATCCTACACCAGGGGCGACCACCGTTCGTCACGGTGGCAATACCTCATGTGTCGAGGTGCAGATTGGCGCGGGGAAAGGACACACGCTGATTTTCGACGCGGGAAGTGGTATCATTCATCTTGGTGAGCACTTACTGCACCAGAGAGAACAGCAAGCAGGACTTGATGCGGCTCTTTTTATCACACATGGGCATGGCGATCATCTTATTGGCTTTCCATTTTTTGCGCCGCTTTTCGATCCGCATACGTCGTTGCACATTTTTGGACCTCAACTTGTGGATTATAATATCGAGCAGCTCGTAACCCAACTGATGTCTCCACCGTATTTTCCAGTAGACGTGCGTTCTTTACCATCGCGCCGCTCGTTCCATACCATCGTGGATGAACAGTGCATTGCGTGGAATGGACCCGATGCTGAACCACATGTTGGTATGTTGCCTCATACTGTGGAAAAGAATGAGGTATGTGTAACAGCGAAGTTTACGGAAAGTCATCCAAAAGATGGTGCGGTTATGTATCGTATCGAGTACGCGGGACGACGTATGGTCTATGCAACGGATGTTGAGTGGCAGCAGGGATGTTCTGATGATGTGCTTGCGTTTATAGAGGGAGCAGACCTGCTCATTCACGATGCACAGTATACAAGATATGAGTATCTGAATATGAAACACGGCTTTGGACATAGTACAATAGAGATGGCGGTAGCGACGGCGCAAGCGGCCCATGTACATGAATTGATACTCTTTCACCATGACCCGACCTATGATGATATGCAATTAGACCGTATGGAAGCGGAGGCGCGGACTTCTTTCGCACGCACCCGTTCGGCGTATGAGGGTATGGAGATTAATCTTATTAAGAATAAGCACAAGTAAAGGATCGAGTGAAAACAGCTATGATAAATGTTATTCTGGCACTAATGATTATCGCCTCGTTTCTGCTTGCCGTTGCACTCCATGAAGTTGGACATGCATTGATGGCACGCTGGTTGGGTGATCGCACTCCTCAAGCAGAGGGACGCCAATCGCTGAGTCTGCGTTCTCATATCGACCCTATGGGACTGCTCATCTGCGTCATTCTCGCGTTTCAACCTATTTTCGCGTTTCCGGTAGGCTTCGGCTGGGGCAAACCTGTAAAGGCCGACCCGTGGAAGATGCGCGTTGGTGCGAATCTCGGTCTCTTCACTGTAGCGATAGCTGGTCCCATATTCAGCCTACTTATCGGTCTGCTCTTTGCTGTCATTGTACGCTTTAGCCTCATATATCTTCCGCTCAATGTATTTACGTTGCGTGTACTACAACTCCTGGTGGTCTTCGCAAGTGTGAATATCTGTCTCACGCTATTCAACCTGATTCCGCTTTACCCACTTGATGGCTATCAGATCGTGTACACATTACTACCAAGTAAACAAGCTGTACAGTTTGCGAAGTCGGCACCTTATGGACCATTTATCATCCTGATACTGTTCTTCTTTCTGCCCTTCCTGGCGCGGTTGTCTAGCGTTGGAGACTTTCCACTGTTCCGACTTGCGTACTACATTCTGTATGGAGCACTCAATCTCATAGCATTGGTTGTAGGTCCACTTTCTAGCTCCTTCAACCTTATTCAAACGCTCTATATGCAGTAAGTACGTGGCTATGAATAGAACACCTGAATGGTTACATGTTGTTGCCTATCGCCTGGGGCAGGTACGGCAACAACTTGGTTTCGTTACTCCACTTTCTATACAAGACAAACAAGAGGTACAACGATATCTGCCCACTTCTGCTTTAGCACTTTTTGATACCATGTCGAACGCGGACCAACAGCACTGTCTGCGTGTGTGTCGGAGTTTGCAAGCACAGGGTTGTATCGAACGCGACATGTTAGCGGCAGCACTATTGCACGACGTAGGCAAGGCACAGGGGCGCGTACCTTTTTGGACTCGACCTGTGATTGTGCTTGGGAAATTGTGCGCTCCGCGTCTGTTGGTACGGGTTGTTATTCCTCTTCCACAAATGCGGTCATTACAGACCGCTGACAAGCAAAGACAACAACATAAGTCGGTAGGGGCAGCAATTCATTGCGTCCAAAGATGGGGGCGGTGGGGTAAACGTCCTCGAAACGTATCTCGTGGTAACGTGAACCCCCCTCAACCCATCTTTGGGCGCAATGAACTGCTGCCCCTACCGTCATTCTTGTGTTCGATTTTATTTCTGGCGTGGCGACGTGCGTTGAGCTATGCATGGTGGCACGCCGAGATTGGCGCGGACCTCGCGGCGGATGCTGGACTTTCCGAACGTGCGGTACTGTATATTCGCACACATCATGAGCCAAACGGACCTGCGGCGGCTCTACACCGTGTTGACGAGGTGTCGTAAAGATGGTAGAGCAACTTAACAGGAATGATATCGTAGAGACCGCGAGCCAACAAGCGCGCTATGTTGTACACTTGCCCGCCTTCGAGGGACCACTTGATCTCTTGCTCCATCTCATAGAGAAGCGGCAGATGGAGATTACGACAATCTCGCTGGTGACAGTCACCGACCAATATCTGGCATATCTGAACCAGTGGGATACGGAGGTATTACCATTAGCGAATATGGCGGCCTTTGTTGCCATTGCCGCTCGGTTACTTTTTATTAAGTCACAGAGTCTACTCCCCCATACGGCGAAAGAAGAGATGACGAGCGAGGTCGAAAGTGCTGTGACAATGGCGGAAGAGTTACAACGCCACTTGATCGAATACAAGCTAGCGAAAGAGATTGCCACACACCTGCGGCAACGCGAAGAGCAAGGACTACAAACGCATGGACGCTCTGGCCTACTCGCGGGTATCGAGGCGCAGCTTGCCTGGACACCTCCAACGCTTGTTGGTCTGGAGGCACAGTCACTGGCACGTGCCTTTCAACGCCTTCTGGAGTTGCAGGCAAAAGAGACGGCAGAACAAAATGAGTCATTGTTGCCAACGGCTCGTGTGCGTGTCAGCGAACGTATCACTGAGATTGTGAGCCATTTGCAAGAGAGAGAGCGTGTGGAGTTATCCGAGGTACTTGAGCATGAGGTGTCACGCTTTGTAATTATCGTGACATTCCTGGCTGTGCTAGAACTCTGGAAATGGGAGCGTATCAACGTCCTACAAGACGAACTGATGGGGCCGATTGTGTTAGAGCGTGGCGATAAATGGAATGAGAACATGAACGGGGTAGAGGTGGAAGAGTAGCTGTATGTTAGAGGATGCTGTACCATATGTTAGCCTGGACTCAGACGAGCAATTAGAAAGGTAGAAAACCAATGTACCGTTTTCTTATAATTATTGAATCGGGTAGTCGAAATTATAGTGCTTACGTTCCCGATTTGCCAGGATGCATTGCTACTGGAAGAACACAAGAAGAAGTCGAAAAGAACATGCGCGAAGCAATCGCTATGCACATACAAGGCATGATCGAAGATGGTGAGCCTATTCCCACACCTAGCCTCACGGAATATGTAGAGGTATCTTTACCCAATTCTGCTGCCTGATTGCGGCTAGTGTAGTTTATAAGGTATACTTCCCAAAGGGTTCCACAAACTCTATATGGAGGTATACGATGACCGCACAGCATAGCTGCGTGATTGCTCCTCATCTTAAGGCTGATCTAGGTAAAGATTCTGATGGCAAGTATGGGAGAATGTTTGCTGACAATCTTCCGACTCCTGATGATAATGAAACGACATTACTAGCATTAAGTCGGTCCGGTTCTATTATGGATGACGCGGTGAAGGAGGACGATAAAGGGACCGCTTCCGATAATCCCCGTATCCCTGCCGGATTTCCAATCTTTGGGCAGTTTATCGCGCACGATATCACGGCTGACCGCAGTCTGCTTGCACATCATGCTCGTCTTGCGGAAATACATAATTTCCGCACTCCTAGCCTCAACCTCGAATCAGTCTATGGAGCGGGTCCGACAGGTGAACCATTCCTGTACGACCTTGATGATGGCGACAAATTCTTGCTTGGCATCAACGACATTGGACAGGCGAATGATGTGCCGAGAAATCAGCAAGGGCGCGCATTAGTGAGCGACCCGCGCAACGATGTTCACATGCTCATTTCACAACTGCATCTCGCATTCCTCAAGTTTCACAATCATATCGTTGATATGTTGAGAGCACACGGTACACCTACGGCGCAGGTGTTCAGTGAAGCACGTCGTCTTGTCACGTGGCATTATCAATGGATTGCTGTCCATGAGTTTTTGCCTTTAAGCGTAGGTGATGAACTGGTCAACGATATACTGGAACATGGCCCCAAGTTCTATACGTTTGAGGAACGTCCCTACATTCCTGTCGAGTTCGCGGATGCAGCGTATCGCTTTGGTCATAGCCAAATTCGGCCCTATTACACGCTCAACAGTAGTGGAGTACGTGGTCAAATCTTTCCCGATTGTAAAGGGACGTGTCCAGTGACACATGATCGTGTGTTGGACTGGTCATACTTCTTTTCTGTCGATAGTACACGACCACCACAAGCCAGCAAACGGATAGATACGCTTATCGCGCACTCGTTGATTGATTTGCCTACATCCGTAGTTGGTGAAACGAGCATTCCAGAAGAGCATTCGATAGCGTACCGCGATCTTGAGCGTGGAAGCGCACTCGATCTGCCTTCAGGCGAGGCACTGGCAAGAGTAATGGGCGTCGAGCCACTACGAAAAGAGGAACTTGGTTTGGACGCGCTTCATATGCAAGGTGAAACACCTCTATGGTATTACGTCCTGAGAGAAGCTATGATACGGCATGATGGTGAGCAACTAGGAGATGTTGGTGGTCGCATCGTCGCCGAGGTCCTTATTGGCCTCGTAAATGGACACCCTGATTCCTACCTTAATGCTACTGACAAGTGGAAGCCTTCACTACCCGCACAGCAGGAGGGGGATTTCACGATAGCGGACCTATTGCGCTTCGCTGCGTAAGCTAGGGTTTGGAACGCTTTATGATTTAACCTAATGGATGTTGAT
Organism: uncultured Ktedonobacteraceae bacterium; assembly: GCA_964250915.1. Lineage (GTDB taxonomy): Bacteria > Chloroflexota > Ktedonobacteria > Ktedonobacterales > Ktedonobacteraceae > JBBQVS01. Next base: position 14,074 of record CAXUIS010000128.1, read on the forward strand.
AACCGAATGCAGGAATACCGGTAGGGGCAGCAATTCATTGCGCCCATACGCATCAGGATAAGGGTTATGTCAA
>CAXUIS010000129.1:0-4414 GCA_964250915.1 uncultured Ktedonobacteraceae bacterium
CCCGTAAACTCTTTTCTTAGAATGATTGCCCCTACATTTCTGGACTATAAAAGAGCAGCCGAAAGAAGGGAAAGAGAGATAAAAAATACTCCCAAAATTAAAGAGTACGTTCAATTAGCTCGGATTTTAGAGAAACAAATTTTAGGTGGTGAATTAAGCTTGCCTCAAACAGATATACACATCACGGATGGGACCCTACAGGCGAACTTTGATCCACGCGAGATATTGTTCAAACCAAACAGAAAAATTGGATTAGATATATCTATTTCCTCCTCTATGGTAAAAGAGCTTTCAACATTAGTGCTTTACTTACGATATATCGCAAAGCCTGATCAACTACTTGTTATAGACGAACCCGAAATGAATCTGCATCCAGAGGCACAAGTAAAAATGATCGAGTTCATTGCAATGCTCGTTAACGCTGGCTTGAACATACTTATTACAACTCACAGTCCTTATATGCTGGATCATCTCACTAATCTTCTGAAAGCTGAGAAAGTTGAGAACAAAGAAAGTATCCGTGATGAGTTTTACTTGAAGCGATCAGAGGCATTTATCTCACGAGATAAAGTTTCCATCTACCTTTTTAATCAAGGTCAAGTAGTAAATGCTGTAGAAGAGGATGGTATTATACAGTTAAATACATTTGGCGATGTCTCTGATCGGATTTCAGAAATCTATTTTCAGTTGTAGTGATGGAGTAGGAGAAGCTTAATGGCTTCTAAATCGATGCAGGAGTTTCTCAATACATTGCTGAATGAGTGTATTGATGAAGGTACAAGTGCTCATGACTCAGGTTTTACAGTTAGTACAAACAAATACAAGGACGAAGAAATTTTCTTCTACAAAATAGATAATCGTAGTGGACGTGCAAAGCTCAACATGTTGGATGAGGGTGTGAAAATATGCGATTATCTTGTTTCCTATACAAAAGATGGCGAAATCAGAGAAGTAGTCTGCTTTATGGAGTTGAAAGGCAAAAACATTGGTGTAGCAATAAAGCAAATTCTTGACACTTATGAACGCGTAATAGCCATTTCCAAACAAGCAATAGCTAGAGATCAACATAGTCGTATCGACTGGAAAGCTTGCATCTGTTTACACGGCTCTGCCCCTAAACGCAATCAACGCTTGGAAGATAAATTAGCGGAGAAGTTTGGCAAAGAAAATATTCGTATTAGACGCGATGTAGGATTAGGAGATTTTCTACGAGGCAAGACAACGTAAAAATACTATACCTTTTAATGCTGAAAATTTTTTGTATCCTTCCATTACCTATACGATTGATTTACTGACGCCAGTAAATCAATTCTCCTTAGTATTTCCTTTCTCCTAGTCACATTTTCTTTAGTTGCACAATGGCACGCTCCACTCGTTGTAGTCGATTGAGGCAATGAAACTCAATCATTGCGATATTATTTTCACGTTGCACCTCGTTAAGCGGTTCATGCAGGATACTGTGCAGCCAGGTAGCGAGATTTCTCAACTGTGAACGATACGCATAGTAGGCACACAAAGAGGTGTTCCAGTGTATCGGCTCTTTAGAAACCGCACGATACCCAGCGTTAAAAGCTTGAAAATCATCACTATTATAACCTATATAGATAAATATATCTCTTTCTGGTGGTGCCATCACAGATGATTCCCAATCAATCAGCACAAGCTTTCCCGAAGGCGATGGGATAATGTTGCCACCCCATGCGTCACCATGACAAACAACCGATGAATTTGATATTTGCAGTGCTTCCTCTCTATATTCATAACTACGCGTCAAAAATGCTCGGATATATTCGTGTCAAGGAGAAACGATATTGTGTAGACGTTGTAGATACAGAGCGTCTTGTGAGGAAATGGCTTCAAGTGCTGTAAGATCAGCAAGTAAACTCTTCTCAAACGAGGCTATGAGATTGTCTGATAGAGCCTTTTGTTGAAGTGTTACAGGAATTTGAACGTGATGTAGCGTAGCTAATATTTCCCCTATGTGGTGCACTAATGCTGCTGGCATTGGATAGGCGTCAGCGAGAGTTGTTCCCTCGATAAACGTGTATAGGGCAAAGAGCAAGGAGCCATGAGAGGCATCCAGCGTTTCTTGCCTGGTAATTTGAGGAATTGATGTGGCAACTCCAGTGGCAGGATGTTTACCGAGAAATCGTTGTAGTGATAGCGAAAACGCCATACGGTCGGCAGTTCTACGACCACTCGCTGTCTGTCGATCAACTATCTTTAAATAATAGTTACCGCCATCTGTTTCGATTTTATAGGAATATGCAGAGTCACCTATCGGGATGAAATGTATAGTGGTTACACGGACATTCCAGTGTTCCAGCAACATAGCACGAATAAGCTTGTCACCCTCAGGCAACGGTGTTTTCATATTGCTACTTACTTTCTTCGCTTGTTGTTCGATGTAGTTCTCCCATTATATCTCTACTCGGCAGATATACGGATAGCCATGATGAAATAAATACGTAACCTAACTTGTTTTAGTAGATAGACGAGAACATATGAAATGGTTTACATAAACTCTAGTATTTTTAGACAGTATTTTGACTATCTAGCGTGACATAACACTTTCGTTGCACTAGTCAAAAGGCATTGTGCATGCTATAATATGAGTACACAGAATGAAGAAAACCTTTGAGAAAAGTGGGCATTCACCCACTTTTCTGCGTGCCTGGGACTTTTTTTCGTCGCACCAGAAAAAATTAAACGTGTTTCAATACGGGCGTAGCGGGAGGACCATGTACTATGAGAAGCGAATTTCAAGCAGCTATTGCGCAGTTAATTGCCGAAAAGGGATTACCCCGCGAAGTGGTAATGGAGACGGTTGCCAACGCCTTACTAGCAGCATATCGCAAGAGTTTCATTGGCGGGGATAATATCCGCATTGAAGTCGATAAGAATGGTGAGGTTCATGTATGGGCCTCTAAACGTGTTGTCGCGCAGACTGAAAACCCAAATGACGAGGTTTCTCTTGCTGAGGCGCAGCGCATCATTCCCAATGCAGCTTTGGGACAGTTTATAGATGTCGATTCTTCATCCATCTTCAACCGTATTCCTACACAGACCGCGAAACAAGTTATTCTACAGCGTATTCGTGAGGCTGAGCACGAGCATCTCTACGACCAGATCAAGAATTGGATTGGTGAGATTCGCCTCGGCACACTAACACGCAAAGACCCAGGGCGCGGCTGGCTGCTTGACTTTGACCTCGATAAGGCCGATAAAGTAGAGGGCATTATGCCTATGACGGAAGAGGTTCCAAGCGAACGCTACCGTGTAGGGCAGCGTATCCGTGTTATGGTCTACGATGTACGCCGTATTCCAGGTCGTATGCTACAAATCCTGGTATCACGTACACACCGTGACCTTGTACGTCGTCTGTTCGAGTCCGAGGTTCCAGAAATCTATGAAGGAACCGTCGAGATCAAAGGAATCGCACGCGAACCCGGAAGTCGCTCAAAGGTCGCTGTTGTCGCGCGCCAAGAGGGATTGGACCCAATTGGCTCATGTGTAGGTGTGCGTGGATCACGCATCAACAATATTGTTCATGAGTTGAACGATGAGAAAATAGACATTATCCAGTGGAGTCCTGACCCCGCCGCTTTTGTGAGCTACGCGCTGAGTCCTGTAAAGCCATTGAAGGTGGACCTACGTGAAGAAGACCACACGGCCCTTGTAACTGTACCAGAACGCCAGTTATCACTTGCCATTGGCAAAGATGGACAGAACGCTCGCCTCGCCGCAAAGTTGACTGGGTGGCGTGTTGACGTAACCAAACCTGCCGAGGGTGAGGTATACGAAGAGCAACAGACCGATACAGGTCTGCAAGAAGCTTTCGCCTCACCAGGACGCCGCGATCATGGAAGTCGCAACGAGCGTGGCGATAGAGGTCCACGCCGCTCAAGTCAGCGTGGAGGTGGGCGTAACCGCCCATCCTACGATAACGACGGTGAGTAAACAGCCGAGTACGATGGAAGAGGGAGGAAGAATAAGCATGATGAAGACAGAAAACAAGGCACCCAATAAGCAGCAACCGAAACGTCCGAAACACGTTCCACTGCGTACCTGCGTTGCGTGTAAGGAAACAAAATCGAAGCGCGAATTGTTACGTATAGTAAGAACACCAGACGGTCATGTTGTTATCGACGCAACTGGTAAAAAATCTGGTCGTGGAGCCTACCTCTGTGCTCGTCTTTCCTGCTGGGAAATTGCACTCAAAAAGAAACGACTTGAGCAAGAATTCGAGATACCGATTCCGGAAGAAGACCGTACCGCGCTCGATGCCTATGTAGCAACTTTGCCGAAAGACTAAATGTTGAGTGTGTAGTCGTCGTTTAGAGCAAGGGCACCCGCAAGGGGATGCCCCTCCCATAGACGAGGACGATTCTAACACATGGTTGTATGGGAGGGG
>CAXUIS010000129.1:4424-14009 GCA_964250915.1 uncultured Ktedonobacteraceae bacterium
CCCCCAACGGTTATCCCCCCCCCATCGCCTCGCATTATTCTAACCCCGGTTTTTTGGGGCGGGCAACCCCTTTGCGGGTGCCCTTGTCTCAAAGTTTGAGAACTAATTATCATTACAGTTGCAAGGATACCCAGACTGTACTATACTAGATATTATCATTGTCACTCATTTACGCCTTGAAAAGCGTGAAAGCATTCATCATAAGAAATTTATGCGTCATTTTATCTCTACTCTTGAGAGAGACACAGCCCCTCGTCTACAGGACCAGGTAGCGATTGATTGCGGAGCATTAGCTATGAATATATAGTCCATAGCCACTACGCCGGAGAGCGCAGACGATACATACCTGAAACTGCACCAACGAGGTTCTGTCCCCTATTCCCTGTTTTTACGCGAGGAGTAGGCGACAGACCTTTTTTGTGGCTGTGAAGAGATTTCCGTTTTTGTCGCCATTCGTGGCGCATCACTCGATAGAAGGGGGTCTTTTCATGAAAGACACAAACGAATTACCAGAAGGGACAGAGCAGGCGAAGCAACCTAAACCAAGAACGCCCGCACGTCCAAAAACAGAAAGTGCCACGTCTGCAGGTCAGGATTCGAATGCGCGACCACCAGTACGGCGTCGAACGTCCCCTCCTGCAAACACAGCAGCAACGAGTGTTTCAGCAACACAGAACGGATTCAATATCACTACTCCTACACAAAACAATACAGAATTACCAGCACGAAATGGTGCTGAAACGTCCGCACCTACTGCACCGGTCAATCCACCAGTCCAGCGTCCAGACTCAGCACCAACGCAACGAACTGAGGGTGGTCCTGCACAATCACGCCCTACCAACGCGCCACGTCAAAATTATACACAAGGGCAACGTCCTAATAGCGCGTCAGGGCAACGCACAGAAGGTAGCCCACGCCCTCCATACCGCTTTGAAGGTGGACAGACGCAACCACGTCCGAACTTCACACCCGTGCAACGTCCCGATGGTGGACAGAGGCAGGGCAACCCACCAATGCAACAACGCTCGAACGGACCACAGCAACCACGGCAAGGTGGAGCACCTGTACAACAACGTCCTGCGGGTCCAAATTCATATCCACAGCGTATGGGCAACAATCCAACGCCACAAGGACAACGGCAGCAAGGCACCTTCGCGCCGCGACCAGCAAATCAGAGTGGCACAACGTATCCACCATCGGCACCTCAGCGAAATGGTGGGCGTCCAGGAGGTTCTGCTCCTAGTGGTACACGTCCTGCCTATGGGAACAATCACAATGGCAATGGACAAAATGGTCATGGGCGTCCTGGTGCCAACGGTGGGCGACCAAGCGCACCAACTCAACGTCCACAAGAGCGGCGCGCTGCTGCAGTGAAAGAGAAGGTCACAGGCCCAATTGCTCTTCCACCACAGATTATGGTAAAAGACCTTGCCGATCTTCTGAAAGCAACGCCAAACGAGGTTATTAAGGTTCTCATTGGCAACAAAATCTTTGCGAACATCAATCAGGTCATTGAATACGAAAAGGCCGCAACGGTCGCTAAGGAACTAGGTTTTGAGCCAAGTCCAAGCGAGACTGCCACAACCACAGGGACGCAAGGCGCAGTGGTTTCTGCTAACGAAGCAATGATCGCAGCGCGTGACGATGATGGCACCGTGGTGATTCCACCAGTTGTCACTATCATGGGCCACGTCGATCACGGCAAAACCTCTCTCCTTGATACCATTCGTAAAACTAAAGTTGCGGCTGGCGAGGCTGGCGGTATCACGCAACACATCGGTGCCTATCAGGTTGAAGTCAATGGGAAGAAGATTACATTCCTTGACACGCCGGGTCACGAAGCGTTTACCGCCATGCGCGCACGTGGTGCGCAGGTTACACATATCGTTATCATCGTAGTCGCGGCGGATGATGGTGTGATGCCACAGACGCGTGAGGCAATCTCACATGCACAAGCAGCGAAGGTGCCAATCATTATCGCGCTCAATAAGATTGACAAAGCCAATGCCAATCCCGACCATGTGAAACAGCAACTCGCCGAAATGGGCGTGGTGATTGAGGAATACGGTGGCGACATCATCTGTGTTCCCGTTTCCGCACGTAAAGGTACTGGTATTGACGAACTGCTTGAGTACATTCTGCTGGTAGCCGAGATTCAGGATATCAAGGCGAATCCAAACCGTCTCGCTACTGGTGTCATCATCGAAGCGCGACTGGAAAAGAATTCTGGTCCAACAGCAACCGTGCTTGTACAGCAGGGTACCCTAAAGATGGGGGACAACATTCTTGTTGGTGCCATCGCGGGCAAGGTACGCGCCATGTTCAATGACCGAGGCAAGCGTATTCAAAAGGCATCACCAAGCACACCTGTCAGCATCATTGGTTTGTCAGAGGTGCCGCAAGCAGGAGATCAACTTGAGGTTACGGTTGACGAGAAAACCGCCAAACAACGCGCACAACTCGAAGCCGAAAAGCGCAAAAACGAGAGTACCCCACTTGGTCAAGTCAGTCTTGACACGCTATACACACAGATGCAAGAGGGCAAGGTCAAGGAACTCAACATCGTGCTCAAGTGCGACGTACAGGGTTCTGCTGAGGCACTGAAAAACGCGTTGAGCAAGCTTAGTGAGGAGAACATCAAGGTTCGCCTCATTCATGAAGGCATCGGTAACATCAGCGAGACCGACGTGCATCTCGCGGCAGCATCTGATGCTGTTGTGATTGGCTTTAACGTCAAGGCCGATGGCGCTGCACAACGTCAGGCGCAAAAAGAGGGCGTTGACATTCGCTACTACAACGTCATCTATAAATTGACTGACGAAATCCAAGCAGCTTTGACTGGCATGTTAGAGCCAACGTACCGCGAGGTCGTTGAGGGTCATGCCGAGGTTGTCCAGATATTCAAAGCTGGCAAGACAACGGTCATCGCAGGCTGTCGTGTCACCGATGGCAAACTTACACGTTCCTCACAGGCACGTGTCATGCGTAAGGACGAGAAGGTCCACGAGGGCAAAATCGAGTCCATTCGTCGTGGTAAGGATGATGTACGTGAGGTCGCAACTGGCTATGAGTGTGGTATTGTGCTTGAGGACTTCACCGCGTTTGAGGCTGGCGACATCATCGAAGCCTTCGCTCAAGAGCGTGTGAAAACAGGAGCATAAAGAGATTTTCAACACATTGGTTGCATATCTGTCCCTGTAGGACAGATATGCAACCAATGTGTTGAAAATCAATATAAAAGGGAAAATGATGGCAAATCCACATAGACAAGAGAAGCTGGGAGAGCAGTTCGCAGAAGAATTAAGCGAGCTTATGCGTACTCGTTTGAAAGACCCACGTGTTGGGTTCGCCAGCATCACCCGTGTTGAGGTAAGCAACGACCTGCGACACGCAAAGGTATTTGTAAGCGTTATGGGTACGCTAGATGAACAAAAAGCTACGATGAAGGGCTTGAGCAACGCGGCTGGCTACCTACGCCATGAGCTTGCGACTCGCATTCCTTTGCGTTATATGCCGGAGCTTGGGTTTAAGCTTGATACGTCGATAGAAGAGGGGTCTCGCGTTCTCGAACTCATAAAACAGGCCACGCAAGAAGACGAAGAACGCAGCCGTATAGCAGCTATGCAAACAGAAACACATGAGGAAGCATGAGTACAACAACTCCAAGCACACCATTCCTACTGCAACCTCAGATAGACACGGCACTTTTGCAGCAAGCAATGGCGTTGATTGAGTCCGCACAGCGCATTGCGTTACTAGCACATGAACATCCTGATGGAGATTGCCTTGGTTCAGCACTTGGTTTTGCCCATATCCTCGACGCACTCGGCAAGACATGTGTTCCAGCCTGCGCTGATCCAGTACCTCAATCATTCACCTTTATTCCTGGTATCGAGCGTCTACAGCAAAGTCTTGGCACCGTTGGTGAGGAGCAGTTTGATCTCGTTATCGCTCTTGATGCTGGCGAGTTGACGCGCTATGGTGCTCTCTATGAACGACATCGGAGCTTTCTCGATACTGTTACGATTCTTAACATCGACCATCATATCAGCAGTCATGGTTGTGGACGTGTCAATATCATCGACCCCAAAGCGGCTTCGACAACAGAGTTGCTTATACTATTTCAACAGCAGGCGCAACTTCCACTGACAAAAGACGCCGCCCAGTGTCTTCTAACTGGCTTGATCACCGACACCTCATCCTTTCAATTCACCAGCACCACGTCTCGTACAATGGAAGCGGGCGCGATTGTGGTCGGTGCAGGAGCGGTAGCTGAAACTATCGTCGGACCTATCTATCGCACGAAGTCATTAGCGCATGTGCGTCTGCAAGCCCAGGTTATCGAACATATAGAAACAGCGTATGATGGTCGCCTCGCTTGGTCATATGCAACGGAAAAAACGTTGGCAGAAGCAGGGGCAACAACCGATATGGATAACAACTTTTCAGGCTTCATTCGTGACATCGAAGGTGTGCAGATCGCAGCCTTTTTCAAAAGCTATGATGAACCAAATATAACGCGTCTCAGTTTGCGTTGTGCGGAACCCTATAGCGCAGCCGACATCTGCTTGAGTCTTGGCGGTGGTGGTCATGCACGTGCGGCTGGTGCGACGATTAACAAGCCTATTGAAGAGGCTATATCCACGGTCGTTGCCGTATTGAAACAAGCCATAGAAAGCACTCAAGCATAGTATGGACGGCATTCTCAACATTCACAAAGCTACTGGCATGACCTCACATGACGTGGTAGCAAAAATACGCAAACTGCTTAAACAAAAGCGTGTTGGGCATGCCGGAACGCTTGACCCCGCAGCGAGTGGCGTCTTGCCTATATGTGTGGGACAGGGAACACGTGTCGCGGAGTATCTCAGCGAGAGTGGCAAAGCCTACCAAGCTGAGATACTCTTCGGAACTGTGACCGATACCTATGATTCAGAGGGGACTGTTCTCCGTACACATGATACCTCTACTCTTACACTCTCAAAAATTGAAGAAATGCTGCCACAATTTCTTGGTCCACAAATGCAAATGCCTCCACGCTACTCGGCGATTAAACTACAAGGGCAACCTGCATACAAACGCATGCGTGCAGGTGAAGAGATTACGCTTACCACACGTCCAATCACATTTTACCAACTGGATGTCCTGAACTGGCAAGCACCATGCTTGACGCTTGCCATTGACTGTAGCAAGGGTACCTATATTCGCTCGCTCGCCTACGATCTAGGAGAGCGTCTTGGTTATGGAGCGCATCTTGCCGCACTCATACGTACCCGTAGTGGCCCTTTTGTGCTTTCGGAAAGCGTCACACTAGAACAGGTCGCGCAAGCAGTTGAAAGCGATACTGTCGAGCAACTGCTCACATCCGCCGATACTGTTTTACAGCAGTATCCCGCACTCCACCTTGATGCCTCTACAGTCGAGCGTGTCCTGCATGGCAATATCTTTGCCTACGACACACCACCAACTGAGCTAGCTCGCGTTTATGACACACATGGACAGTTTCTTGCTATCGCAACATGGAATAGCGAGCAACAGATGTGGCAACCCAAAAAAGTGTTTCACAATGCGGCGGAATAAGAGATGTAGAAACACACAACCGTCATATAGTAGGGTAGCCCCTTGTGGGCGTCCGTGAACGAGCGTTCAAAGAATTTGATATAGATGCGTGTTGCTAGCCTATATAACCTGTGGTAAGATAGGGCCGAAGAACAGAAGAACGGGCAACCTGCACCCAACATCAGCAAAAGGAATGGCCCACGCGCTTTATGGAATTTACGACAACTCTGACACCAGAACAGCAACAACGTCCTATTGTTATCACCATTGGCAATTTTGATGGCATTCACAGAGGTCATCAGTACTTGATGCATGAGTTACACACAATGGCGGACGCACTAGGAGCGATACCTGTACTCGTGACCTTTGAGCCACACACGCTTATGGTTGTACGACCAGATATCGACGTGCGCATTCTGACCACCACAAAAGAAAAATTAGTGCTTGCGAAAACATATGGACACATTGCTGAAAGCGTTATCATTCATTTTACGCCTGCGGTAGTTGCGATGAGCGCGACTGAATTTATGGATAGCTTATGTCATCGTCTTAGTATTAAAGGACTGGTGGTTGGAGCGAATTTTAGTTTGGGCCGCAACCGTATGGGTGATACAACTTTTCTTGAGCAGTATGGACGTGAACATAACATTGAGATACGTGCGCTCCCGTTGGAAGAGGATGCGCAGGTACGCATCAGCAGTACGCGTGTTCGTGCGCTCGTGAGTGAAGGCCAGATAGAAGAGGCCAATACGCTGCTCGGACATCCGACACTCATAAGCGGCGTGGTACAGCACGGTGATGAACGTGGACGCTTGCTAGGCTTTCCAACCGCGAATCTGCTGCCAGAACCGTTTCGGCTTGTACCAGCAGATGGAGTCTATGCTGTACGCGTTCATATACAAGACGAGGAGGATAGTGATAGTGACGCAACTGGAGTTTCCACCGTTTACAATGGTATAGCCAATATTGGCATCCGTCCAACGTTTAATGGAACGGAACGTAGAATAGAGGTACACATTTTCGATGCCACGCTCGATCTCTATAGTAAACGCCTCGAAGTAGACTTTATTGCTCGTCTACGAGGCGAACAGCGTTTCTCAGGCATCGAAGCGTTGAAAGCTCAAATATCCTCTGACGCACAACAAGCGCGGCAGAGACTACAAAACTAGGAGGGTGAGCATCTTGAAAGCTCGCCAGAACCCACTTACAAAATTTGAAGCGTTTATACAGCGCATCGTCGAAGGCCCGTTCGCGTGGCTCTTTCCGTCGCGCGTTGAACCCGTCGAAATAGCACGCAAACTGGAACGCGCGCTGGAAGACAACACGCGTCTACAAGGTGAGGGCCGACGACTATCACCCAATGTCTACGACATTTTTCTGAGTATTAAAGATCATCAGCAAATGTCGCCGAGCCAGAATACGTACATCCACGATTGGCAAAACAATCTTGTAGAATATGCACGCCACCACCATTACACGCTTCGTACGGTACCAATCATACGGATGCACTCCGATAGCTCGCTTCGTGCGGGAAGTGTACGCATCGAAACAGAACTGGCAGATCGGCAAAGCGGGAGTCCCGATGGTGGTATGGCAACACAGGCTCTTAGTCCTGAACAGCTAGCTCAGATACGCGCACAGTTGCCGCAGGGGCAGCAACTTCCTGGTATACCTGACACAGCAGGCTCATCACCAAATCAGCCCGCTATACCAGCACGACCTAGTGCAGTGAGTAATCCTAGCATGCCCGCTATGCCACCATCAGCACCGCTTGTGCAGGTGCCACCAGCACAACTAGTCATCCGCTTGCCACAAGCGGGTCAACAGACATATCGTATCGAAAAACCTATTATCAATATTGGTCGCCAGTTAAGTAATGATATTATCGTCGAGGACAAGAAAGTCTCTCGCTATCACGCACAGATAAAATATCAACCTGATGGACAATTCGCCATCTTTGATCTGGGCAGTACCAACGGCATCACAATCAATGGTAGGCCGGGTATGCGCCAACACACGCTTCACACAGGTGATCGTTTCACCATCGGGAGCTATGACTTCTTTTTTGAGCGAAGGTAATCTACCAATGCCATTAGATTCTTTCTTATTAATATTACGGCTCTTATTAATTGTGTTGCTCTACCTCTTTCTAATGCAGGTTGTACTTGCAATTACCCGTGACCTGCGTAAGACAGCGGCTGTGAGTGCCGATGCAGGAAGAAAAACTGCATCGGTGCCTGGTCATCTTGTCGTTGTCGATAGTGGTCCTAGCAGCATAACGCCAGGGACAATTTTTGATCTCGAACTTCAAACAACGATTGGACGAGGGCCAACGAATACGATTCAAATACCTGACACGTTTATTTCGGCTGAACACACACGCCTCTGGTATCGCAACGGTCAATGGTTCGTACAAGACGCAGGTAGCGTAAACGGCTCCTTTGTCAACAGCCAGCCAGCCTACAACGCGCTTCCTGCCAAAGTAGGTGATATCGTGCGCGTTGGCTATATCCAATTCAAATTGACACAATAACGTCTACTTCACTGCTAGATACGAGAGGTTATGATACATGGCAAGTCGATCTCCTAGCGTCTTCCGACGCTACCGTTGGACAGAATTAGGACTCTTTATTATTCCTTTCATGATTCTACTTCTTGAGATGTCTCAATTGCTGCTTGCGAACAAAGATCAGACCTCATCGCTTAGCACAAGAAATCTTCCAACACTACAAGGACTTATTCCCGCTCTTGGTCTCATAGGCGCATTATTAGTTGCGAATATCATCATGAGCGCGTTCTTTCGTAAGGCCGATCAAATACTACTACCACTTGTTGGACTCTTGAGTGGTATTGGTGTCCTGATGGCAACACGTCTTGGCCCTGATTTAAATCCGCCCGATCCTGCTGAAGGCTCGAAACAGCTTCTATGGGTCGTTCTCGGCATTAGTGTTTGCCTCATCACGCTTTTCATCTTACGCAACATGAGTTGGCTATCACGCTATAAATATACCTATGCGTTTTTGGGCATTGTTCTTGTTGGATTGACTATTGCGAGCACCTTGAGAGGTGGCTTCAGTGCACTTAGTTCTCCTGGTCACGATCAGTTGGGCTTCGGACCATTTGCGCTACAACCTTCTGAACTCTTGAAGATTTGCATTGTCATCTTTTTCGCGGCTTATCTAAGCGAAAACCGTGATGTTCTCACCGAAGGGAGCTTGAAACTTGGTCCATTTCGCCTTCCACCATTTAAACAGCTTGGGCCACTAGCACTTATGTTAGGAATAGCCCTTCTGCTCTTTTTTTTCATCCGCGAATTTGGATTGGCACTGCTTATCTATGGTATCTTTCTTGCCATGCTGTACCTGGGAAGTGGAAAAATCTCGTATGTTGTCACAAGCCTTTTAATTTTCGTCGCACTTGGTTTAGTTGGCTACAGACTCTTTGGTTACATACGGCAACGATTTTTAGTAGTAGGCATCAACATGGTAAATTGGAATGCAACCAGTCAAAAGATATATGATGCGCCAGGTGGAGGTTTCCAGGTTGTGCAGGGACTGATAGCGCTCTCTAGCGGCGGTATTCTTGGTTCAGGTCTTGGACTGGGACACCCAGCCGGAAAATTTTTCGTACCCGTTGTACAATCCGATATGATCTTCACAGCCCTAGGCGAAGAATTGGGACTAGCAGGACTTTTTGCCATTCTTGCACTTTACCTCCTCATTATCTATCGGGGGTTTCGTATCGCAATCCAGGCAACCGATACGTTCAATCAGCTTCTTGCAGCAGGACTCACCTCAATTTTTGCGATCCAAACATTCATTATCGTCGCTGGGAATATGAAATTTTTCCCATTAACAGGTATTCCACTGCCATTCTTAAGCTACGGTGGTAGCTCTATTCTCGCCAACTATATCATTGTTGGTATTCTGCTCCGTATCTCATATAATAACGCGGTTGAACGTGATGGTAGTGCCTAATTCTCTTGTCTACCTAAAAAATAGATGTTATACTGCACAACTACTATGT
>CAXUIS010000130.1:0-13975 GCA_964250915.1 uncultured Ktedonobacteraceae bacterium
AGTATGGTAGGGACGCCCCTTGGGCGCCCGTTGATACTGCAAACTATGCAACAGTCTTTATCCCCGATATTTACACGCAAGGACAGTATGTATCCATGACAGTATTTTTTGCTGTACCCTCATCATACCACAAGTGACGATCTCGCATCATTTAAGACTGTATCACTGTAGTCTACGCTTTAAACAGGACCTTAGTCAGGGGCAAATGTAGGATTGGATCAGAGAAACGTCAATAATTCTATAAAGATTGCTCAAAATAGTACTTCTGACCGATAAAGAATTGTGAGGATTAACCTAACGAGTAAGAGAAGTTATATAATCATAGGAAACTTTTTTATGAGAAATCAACTCAAATCAATGCTCACGTCGATATTTTTGATTGTAGGGGTGGTAGTGTTTGCTATTACCACATATGTCAGTCCACACACAGCTAAGGCAAACGTTATAGTAGGTATCTCCTACGGAGATACCTTGGTTTGGGACACTCCAAAGGTACTTTCGCAGACACTTGATGATGCAGTTGCAGTGGGTGTTACCTCAATACGTCTCGATCTCAGTTGGGACGATACCCAACATGGTTCAGCCAGTACCTATAATTGGAGCAACTTTGATCGGGTGGTGCAAGCTGCCCGCTCAAGAAAACTGACGCTCCTCCCAATTCTTGCCTATACTCCTGTATGGGCACGGCCCCTCGGCTGCAAGACAGCGAAGTGCGCACCAGCAAATCCCAACGCGTTTGCCTCGTTCGCTGCTGCTGCCACCAGACGTTACGCTCCAAAGGGAATACACACATGGGAGATATGGAACGAGCCTAACATCGTTACTTTTTGGCAGCCCACTCCAAATGTCACTCGGTATGTGCAGTTGCTGAAAGTGACATCGAAAGCAATAAAATCGGCTGATTCACATTCCTTTATCATCTCTGCTGGCCTTGCTCCCACTGCCAGTTCTAGCGGCAACATTGCTAGCCTCACCTTCTTCAAAGAGTTTGCCAATCAAGGTGGAATCAGCCTTGTAGATGCAATCGGAGATCATCCCTACTCATTTCCTGTACCACCCGCCTATAATGCAGTTTGGAACGCTTGGCAAAATATGGCTAATACCTCTTTAAGCATTGAAAGCATTCTTGTAGCTCATGGCGCAGCTAACAAGAAGATATGGATCACTGAGTACGGTGCCCCCACGAATGGTCCGGGAGTCAGTGCAACTCCCTCGAAATACGGTCTCGGCTTAAAACCCGACCACGTCAACGAGGCTCTTCAGGCACAGATGGCAAACGACTCGGTACATCTAGCTCGCTCGTCGAGTTACGTCAATGCGCTTTACTGGTACTCATACAAAGATCTAGGCACTGACAAGTCGAACACCGAAAACTTCTATGGACTCCGAAGGTTCGATGGCTCAGCTAAGCCCGCTTGGTACAGCTTCCAGAAAGCTATTGCTACAACCAAATGAGGTTTACGGTAAGCAGCAACGGATAGTAACCCATACATAGATGGCTGACAAAGAGTGTTTACAGGCTCTTTGTCAGCCATCTTTCACTCCCAAACAAGCATGTTAGAACTTATACTAATTTGACGTTAATCATTTATAAATATTATCTTTCCCATCACTATAAATGCGATTTTTGTTATCATCTAAAAATGGCTGAGGAGTATTGAAAATTATCACACTCTGACCAATGACTACTCTACCAACCGAAACCGGAAGAAACACGTAGGCATCTTTGCGGATCGCTGGTGGAAGAAATTGATTTGCGGCAAAAATACCTCCATAAGACAACACGATACTCGTATTCGAGGTATCACCCTCTATAACATAATTATTGCCATGATTCTTTGAGAGCCAATATACTGCTACAACATCTGATTTATGCACGTAGTATGCGTCATAGTACAAACCAGAATTATCTAAATACATAACAGGATTAAACTCACCAGTGAGATGAGAAACAAATCCCGATAGATTTAAAAATAATAGGATTGATAGTATTGCAATAAAAGTTATTCTCTTTTGTCCTTTTACAAAAAAGAGTATTGAATTAATACCAAGTACAATTGGGAGAGAGAGGACAAAAAGAGCCTGTTGAAACATCCGAAGCACTCCATAATTTAATGATAGAGCGGGCAATACAGTTATGAGGAAAAGGAAAAAAATAATGCCAAAACAGAAAAGCAGATATTGCACATCAAACAATTTTTTATTCTTAAGTAAAAAGATAGAGAACAAGCCAATAAATACAAAGCCTTGCATTAAATAGGCACAAAGGAATTTCAAATCCGCTTGAATAGTAGATACTGGAATATGTAAAGAAGACAACCAATTTCCTAGCGGCGTTGGTGGAAGTTGTTCTTGCGGCAGAGAATAGATTGAATATTTACTAGTCACTGCTTGACTATAAAATTCACTACTGCTTGCACCATTTGATTTAGATGCTTCTGTCATGGTTTGAACATACATGTGAAGCTGTTGATTAAGATTATATTTAGGAGCAAAGAAGATACTGTAAGAGAGATCACCTGCCCTAGTATCATTGTTTGAATGTAGAAATATGCTTCCAACAACTTGTGCCAGTACTGAACTAAAATGAGTACCCGATGAATGCGTATAAAGATTATTCCAAAAGTAGGTCATTCCAAAGAGGAGCAGTACTAGAGGTAAACTGAGAAAAACGTTATTCGTAAAAGTATTTTTTTGCGTAGTATGCGACTTTTGTAGCAATGAGGCCAGTAACTTTTTCACAAACGACAAGGAAACAATGCGTGCTAAGACATAGATGCATGTTAGCGATCCTAGTAAAACATAATTTGTTGAGTAATGAGAAACGACAACACAGAAGCCAAAAATAATGAATAATATCCTTCTAATTGGTAAAGAGATTTTTGGAGAGACTACAGTGTCAAGCTTATCGGGAAGTTGTTGAGTTCGGTTCACTTTGAGCATCATATACACCACAAGACCAAAGAAAATAAAGCCTATTTCTTGTCTGTTTAACATGGACATATCAGTAAAAAACGTCGGGAAAGATATAAATAAGAAAGCAGATAAAAAAGCAAATACGGGACCTGTATAGTTCAGCGCAATGAAAAACACTAACACGGGTGCAGTTGCAAAGAGTATTTGAAAAACAACTTTATAAACATACATATCTTGTATAGATAAGAGATTGGTGAGAATAGTCGGCAATATAGTGATACTAAGGCAGGCATTATATGGGTCTTGGTAAAATGCCATATTCCAAAAGTGATGCATATTTGTGAGTTGAAATACGTAAAATTCAAATTCAATATCATGTCCTGATATATACCAACTACGTAAAGAAGTAATAAATAAACACGCCATTCCTATAAAAAATATTGCATAAGGGTAGAGATCAACCGATATTTTATTGCGCAATAGCACCAGAAGTAGACTATAGAAGGCTATAGCACCTAATAATATCATTGTAAGAATATTACTGCCGCCATTATTTAAAACAATAGCTCCTAAAGTAGCGAGTATTGGAAAGAACACTGGCAAGATATACAACATTTTTTCGATATTCGAGCGTCTAGGGAGTTGTAGTTGTACTACAATGTGCGGTGTTCTTACCCACGCAAATACGAAAAGAAGGAATGTATATATATCAAAGCCAATAACGAGATTTTGAAATGCTAGAGGATCGTTTATTCCAAATAATGGTAAGAGGATGTTTAAAAACAATCCTCCGAATTCCAAAAATGCAATGCTAAGTCCTACAATACATAAAAGATTTTCCCACAAAGATAGCTTCCTAATGTGCAAAATTAGCGAAATAAGGAATCCAGGCAGCAAAATATACATACAAAAGGAAAGAAGTATAGTTATATAAAGAAAGTTGATGTGAGCAAACTCAAGTACGTTAACTAATAGATCAAAACCTAATAATAAAGAAAATAGTGTTTTTTTACTAAATATCATAATTTAATCTCCTTATAACATCTTCTGAGGGACCCAGAAGAATAAACATATGCTGAATACCGTTGATGCTGATAAAAAGCAAAACACGCTCCTAATTTATTCGGAGCGGTTTAGGTGAATTACTCTTTATTAAAGATTAGAAAATTGTTACTTTAGACATGAAGTAAATACTTCTTTATTTAAATCAGCGCATACGTCCCAGGTAAACTTTTTCCTAACTTTAGCTTCTCCTGCATAACCCATGCGAGTTGCTAATTCTTTATCTTCCAGCATTTTTGAAATTGCTAGCATTAAAGAGCTGCTATCCTTTGCAGGAACGACGAACCCATCGACTCCATTACTAATGACTTCGGGTATCCCTCCCATATTTGTTCCAACTACTGGCGTCTGACATGCCATAGCCTCAAGTAACACTAATCCAAAGCTTTCCATAGGAGCAATTGAGGGAAGGACCAGTACATTAGCTTTTTGCATTTCTTCAACAAGATCATTTCCCCGTTTCAGTCCTACAAACTCAACTTTTTCATTAGTGCTCTTATCTATCTCTCCAACCACACGCAGCTTAACCTCTGGGAGCATTTCCAGTGCCTCCATAAGGTAATACAATCCTTTCATTTCATACATTTGCCGGTGACGTGCGACGAAAAGAATGAGATTTTTTTCTCTTCTCACATTGACATCGGGCTTAAACAAAGAAATATCGACTGCGGAGTTAATTACAACAGTTTTAGATGCGTACTTTCTTAAAAGGTTATCTCGTACAAAGTTAGAAACACAAATTACTCTGGTCGCTTTTTTTGCAGTGTGAGAAAGAACAAACTTCTCATAGAGAGAGATAATAGTATCAATGGGAAACTTATTTTTTTTCATCGTTCCAGAATGATACGATAAGACGAACGGTATTTTGCCTGATAGCAAAGCCGCAATGTCTCCTATAAACGGAACTGGCTGATGAGAGTTAATAATGTCTGGTTTTTCCTCTCGAATTATTTTTTTGATAGAAAAATACCAGAAAGGATTGACAGGCGTGTTAGCGACTCGCATCAATACTGGTAAACGGTATACTTTGATGCCCAAGTAGTTCTCACAGGTTTGTTTTTTACCATGTGTATTTGATGTTACAACCACTACCTCGACATTATGCATATTTTTTAACTCTAATGCAACATTGAAGACATAGCTCTCTACTCCTCCTAAGTCAGGAGGAAAATATGCTGAGACAAAGAGTACTTTCAATAGCTCTTCCTTCTTTCGTAAAAACTCAGTTAGAACTTTTCACTTATACAGTTTAGCTGTGCGTTTTGTTATGATAAATATCTAATAAATATTTCACATTTTTCTCCCAAGAGAAATGCTCTTTAGCTATTGCTCTAGAGGTTTCACTCATATCCCTTTGAAGCATTGTACTATCTTGTATTTTTTTGATTGCAGATTTTATATCCGCTTCTGTTACATCTATGTAAGTAATCAATGGACTATCAAGTATTTGGTCAAATCTATTAGCTTCGCTAGTAATAATTGGTAGCCCTGTAGCCATAGCTTCTTGAATGGAAAGAGGGAATCCTTCACCATAAGAAGGAAGAATAAATGCATCACTCGCTTTATACATCATCGCTAAGTCTCCTTGAGGGAGTGGCCCAACAATTTTCACTAAGTCATCAGATTTTATATGATTGGGAATGATGCCGCCACCAACAAACACGAGGAGATAGGAAGGGTCTTTTGCGTTGTATAGAATATCAAAGCCCTTCTTAGGAACAAATCTGCCAACAAATAAAACTATAAACTTATCAAGCGGTAGCCCATAGCTTTCTCGGATTTTCTTTTTCTCTTGTTCAGTTGGCTTGTTAAATAACTTGTGATCTACACCGTTGGGAAGAAGATGTACTTCTTTTTTGTATTGTCGCATCCACTTATAAACAGATGCATTTAACACTACCGCCTCATCACTTGCCAAAATAGTAGCGATACCCATAGTGTAAAATACTATCTTCTCTATTGCGTTTATTAATTTGTTAGAATATTGAACATGAGGTACATGCTGTGTAAGAACCACCCGTTTCTTATATAGCTTTGCCAACACTACAGCGATAAAAGACGAAGGGTATAATATGTCGTGAACATGTACAACATTAGCATTCCTTATCGCATGAACGACACTTTTATTGTAAAATAGAATAGGAACCGGTATATGTAACCTTTCTAATAATGCGGCTGCTGGAACTTTTATATAAGTCACATCATTGAGCGTAAATGACGGAGTTGCTTTGGGAATGTTGCTACTTATCAACGTTACATTATGTCCTAAAGATGCCAAGTATTCTGCTTGAAACTTCGCAACAACTCCTAAACCAGAGCCGACATATGGATGAGCATATGTCACAATAATAACAACATTAAGAAGCTCTTTTGACTCTATTTCCGATAAACCCACACTTTGTACTGCCATGCTTGTCAATTAACTACTCCTCTACAACACCTATTGCTCCGATAACTCTCTACTTTTCTAACTGATGTGGAAAATACCTGAGTATATTTTGTTTCATGAAGTGCTCATCGAGTCTGATGTGAGGACACTTCAGCAAACACAGGTACTTCTTTGATTTCCATTGGTGAAGTTGTAACCTCTAGTTCATCTGATGGTATGAATAACTGAACAGAGGAGGAGAAACTAGCCTCTTTAGCTGGCAGAGGAATATGTTGACCTTTTTTACTCTCTTTACCAATCGAAGCTTTTGATGGAGACCAGAAAAGATTGTGAGAAAATGTAAAAAGAATCTTTAATCCATCTTTGATAGATTCAAGTTTTGTCTCACCCTCGCGGATATTATAGGTAATTGGCACGGAGTAAATAGAATAGCCGAGCTTAACCAACTTAGAGATCATTTCCATTTCGATACTGAATCCATCTGATTGTAAATGCTCTCTCATCTCTACGATAACGTCTGCTCGCCAAGCAAAGTAGCCGCTTAACACGTCAGTAATGTTTGCATTATAAAAAGACCTTACTAAAAAGGTATATATCCAATTTGCTAAGCGATTTTGCGCTTTGAAGGCATTCTTAGTAATTTTTCCGCCGAGCCGTGAACCAATAACGATATCACAAAAACCACTGGTAAGGGGTTCTATAAGCCTGAGCATTTCGCGAGCATCGTAAGTGTTATCGCCATCAAGCATTACAACATATGCTGTATCACCGTCGATACTATTGAATGCTTTGCGCATTGCATTACCTTTGCCTTTAGCCTGTTCAAAGATAACGTGTGCTCCTTTGCTCAATGCAACTTCAGCTGTCCTATCTGAAGAGTTATTGTCAACAACAATAACCGTAGTTTCAAATCCATGTTTCTCTAATGTGTGATAGGGAATATTATCCATCACCTTAGCTATACCTTGTTCTTCGTTATAGCATGGTATCAACACAGCAACTTTTTCTTTTTTCATGTTTTTATTTTCCCATCCAAAAGTCTATTGATTGTTGCTTGTTGAGCAACTCAACGACGACCTCTTGATTTCTATCTAAATTCGTGAGCTTAAACTTCTCCTGTTTAACATAGTATTGGTCGTTTTTGACTACTATGTTTCCGCTATCGACAATACGCTTTGTGCCATTTACCTTTATGGATACGTCGTAGACATACTGGTAGTCGGCCGTCTCGAGATTGTGGATAACGAATGCAAAACTTATTATCTTATTGTTTGTCACGGAACTTGGCAGTTTCGCATTATTGTTGAAGTAAAGTTCCGTAAGTCTTTCAGGCTGAGGTATGAGATAAAGAGTAACAAGTTCATTGTGAATAGTTGCTCTGTTTAGGTTGAAAAAAATGAGCGTTCCTGCTACTAATATCACTCCTATGAATAAAGGTGCAAATCTGTGAAGTCGTTTGATTAGTGGGCGCATCAAATAAAATCTTTCTAAACCATTCGGATACACTAACTATGGTGATACCATTGTATTAAGTACTCAAAGAAGACTTATTATTTATTAATCTTACTATTACCTTTGAAAAGCAGTAGAGTTCTACTGCTTTCTTTTTGAATAGCGTTTTCTATTTCTAATATGTACTCCATTACTTATAGTTCGTTACGCTTATACTATGAAACAGTATACTGTGTTTCAGAGAAGAAAAAGTGATGGCATGGTTAAATTTGAGTTATGAATTGAAGAAAAGCATGTTGGTTTATCAACATTCATTAACGATACTGAAAGGTGATATAGTTTAAAAACTATCTTTATTACTAAGAAGAATGAGCATGCCTAGATATTTGAGTACTCACAACTTTATGAAAGTACTGATTAGTTCTCTCTAATTGACATTGCCAAGCGAGGCATATATACTCCAATTTGTATGAAACGAAAATAAGAGGAATTGTTACACTATCCTCACAAAGCTTTGTAACTGCCATGATAGAGCTGTTACGATTGAACAGGACAATTAAAAAGCCTTATAAGGATTTGAGGGGCCGAGGACAAGGATTCACGAATGCCTATTATAGATGATAATTATCTTAACTCTTCTCTGTTACAAAAAGAACCACTAAGACTTCATCATCCTACCCAGACACCGCAGCTCAAGGTTCCTATGGTACCACGAACACCCAAAAGGATGCACCTGGAGCGGCTACCACTTGCTGATACTACCACTGCCATGATGCGGATAGTCACAAGAGTACATGTAAAGCGCTTACACGAGTACTTTGAGCAAGTATGTGATCGGCGACCACACAAGACGGCTATCATCTGTGGCTCATCTCAACTCACCTATCAGGAACTTGACCAACGGTCTAACCGTCTCGCGCATTTTCTTATCTCATGTGGTATTGAAGAAGGTGATCCAGTTGGGATTCTCTTAGAGCGTTCGCTCGACACCTATGTAGCACTTCTTGGGATACTTAAGGCTGGTGCTGCTTTCGTCCCGCTTGATCCATCGTTTTCTGCCAACTTGATAGATTTTGTTGCGGAGGATGCTGGACTACGAGGCTTAGTGACGACCTCTACATTTCGAGAGAAAACGAACGCCCTCCCGTGTCCTGTACTCGAACTCGACAAAGCGCATGAATTACTCTTAGTCCAACGTGAGACACGCCCGCAGGTTCTTGTTGATCCTTCATCTCTTTGCTATATCATCTATATCGGCACCACTGGTCGATCAAAAGGTGTTGCCGTCTCACATGCGAACATCGTCAACTTCCTCCGTGTCGTCACACCGATCTATGAAGTGACGCGGCACGACCAAGTTTACCACGGTATGTCAACGGCCTTCGATTTCTCCTTCGAGGAGATTTGGCCGACATGGATCGCTGGCGCAACGCTGGTTGCGGGTCCTACCTATTCTCAGCATCTCGGTCACGATCTCACTGAGTTCCTCATCGAGCACAAGATCACCGTACTCTGCTGTGTACCGTCGTTGCTCGCCACAGTCGAGCGCGAAGTACCCTCCCTACGCCTCGTCATTCTTGGTGGCGGAGCATGTCCGGCCTATCTCGTCAGCCGCTGGTCACGTCCTGGACGCCGAATGCTCAATACATATGGTCATACCGAGACGACGATCAAAGCCACGTGGTGTGAACTCTTTCCTGGTCGCCCTATCACTCTTGGGTCGCCACTCCCAACATATCACGTCTATATTCTGGACGACCAACTCCTTCCCGTGAAGGAGGGTGAGAGCGGAGAGATATACATTGGTGGCCCTGGTGTCACCATTGGCTACCTCAACCGCTTGGACCTCACACAGAACCACTTCGTCCTCAATCCCGTCTCGCGTGATCGCTCGCTAGTCCCTCGCCTTTACCGCACAGGAGATATTGGTCGCGTTACTGCAACTGGAGAGATCGAATATTTGGAGCGCATTGATGCTCAGGAGACAATTCGTGTCCATCGCATCAAACATAGCGAGATCAAGGAGGCGGCCTTCTCTCAGATTGACACAGTACCCCTTACCGTTTATGATTCAACACCACAAATTCTATCCGAAGCACTCTCCGAACTTGAGGCTGAAACACCCAAAGAAGGGCTTCTTAGCCGTATAAACTTGAAAAATATTTATAAACACGTTATGACCGATCCTCTCTATAGAAACTCTCTATTCAACATGGCAAGCACACTTATATTAGGTGGATTGGGCTTTGTCTTTTGGATACTTATAGCACGACTGTATAAGACAGAAATGGTTGGTATCGCTACTACGCTTATCTCTATAATGACATTATTAAGCAACTTTACCATTGTAGGGTTAAACTCAAGTTTAATGAGATATCTTCCCAAATCTACTAATAAAAACGAACTCATTAATTCCTCTTTTGCTGTTGTTACACTTGTTGCACTTTTAGTTTCCACTATATTTTTGCTGGGATTATCAACATTCTCACCACAACTAGTATTTCTACGCTCGAATCTCTTTTATATTGCCTCATTCACCATTTTTATCATTTTCTATTCTTGGAACAGCCTGCTCGAAAGTATTTTTATGGCTTTTAGATCTGCCAGCAACATACTCATAAAAAATACTATCATCAGTATATTAAAGCTTGTGCTTCCATTCGCCCTTATTGGGTTAGCTGCTTATGGTATCTTTACATCTGTTGCTTCAGCACTTGCTCTAGGTGTGATTGCAGGTCTTATGATACTGATTTTCAAATTGAAAATTAGACCCTCAACCTCAATGAATGTTTTCTTGATAAAAGAAACATTGGCATATTCGTTCGCTAATTATATGACCGATTTTATGTTTAACATGCCAGCACTTGTATTACCGGTAATAATATTAAATGTTTTATCAGCAAAATATGTCGCATACTATTACATCGCTTCTATGATTCAGAACATTTTGCTGATTATTCCTTTAGCTGCTTCCCAAGCCTTGCTTACAGAAGGCGCGTATAACGAGTTTGAACTTAGAAAGCATGTAAAAAAAGCGATTGGAACGATTTTAGCAATTCTTCTTCCTACAACAGCTGTCATTGTTTTTTGGGGTAACATATTGTTACAGTTCTTTGGCAAAAGCTACGCGAGTGAAGCTTTTCAATTTCTACAGCTCTATAGTGTATCCACAATCTTTACAGCACTGATCTTAATTGCTAATGCTATTATGAATGTGAAGCACAAGATAAGATTACTAGTGATCTCGAATATATTCGCTTCTGTTCTCACCTTATGGTTATCTTATGCTTTTGTCTCTGATAAATTGGTTGGTATAGGGTGGGGTTGGACACTTGGACAGGCAATTTCAGGGTTAGTATCCATATTTCTTATAATTCGTAACTTGGACTTGCGCCTGTCTGAAGGAGTCCCAAGAATTGGAATATATTTCAGGAACTAAGGCTCTTGCTCAAATCTCGCTTTAATGAGATAATGGCGCGGTACACAGAGCAGGAGACAAACATTGGACGAGCAATATACAATACAGCATACACAGGCACTGATGCAAGACGATAAAGAGCAGCTTCGACAACAAGCCTATCAGCATTTACAGGAAAAACAATGGGCAATGGCCCAACAACTCTTTGCAGAACTAATCGCTCATGGTAGTACTGACCAAGACATATTTCATGGTTCTATGACCGCGCTCGATGGAGCGGGACAGTTTGAGGCGTTGCTGGCACAAGCACAGCAGGTACTCGAACATACTGCAAATGCGGCGTATGCCCTGGCATTCAAAGCACGAGCACTCCAAAAACTCAATTTTCTTTCAGAGGCCACCGTTGCAAACGACCAGGCATTGTTGCTCGACACAAATCTGCCGCTCGCCTGGATTAATCGGAGCGGCCTCCAATTATTGCAGCAAAAGTTTCCAGAGGCACTACGTAGCGCGCAACACGCGGTGGAGGTGGCACCTCTTGATGCACGAGCATGGGCAAATAAAGGTGTTGCCTTGCTCAACTTTGATAGTCTGCTCGAAGGACTAAACGCTTTTAATCAAAGTCTTGAGTGTGATCCAACCAATCTCTTCGCGTTCAAAATGAAAAGTGAGATTCTTTTTAAACTGGGGCGATTGGCTGATGTTGTCGTAAATGCAGAGCAAACACTACGTATTGACCCAAACAATATCGAGGCTCTCTCGATTGCAGTACAGGCACTACGCTCATTGGAACGCTACGAAGAATTGCAACGAACCGCGAAAGAGCTAATACGTCTCGCTCCTGAGAACACTTTTGCATGGGAAAATTATGTGCGAAGTCTACGTGGCACAGGTAACTTTGAGGAGGCAAACGAGGCGTTTGAGCACCTGTTAGACCTGGACCCTGGTAATATGCGTCTCTGGACCTTGAAAGCCGATACGCTCTACCGCTTGTTACGTTACCGTGAAGCTGTTGCCAACGCAGATCATGCAATATATCTGAATCCAGAGTATCCACCCGCACGGAGAATACGCGAACAGGCGTTGAAACGTATGTATCAGCGTAAGAGAAAATAGGAAAGCAAACTGAGTATTTTGCATGGCTACAGCCATGCAAAATACTCAGTTTGCTTATAAAATTCTTTCGAGTGTTGGCAACACAACATCATCTTTGCGTGCTTGCAGGACCGCACGCAGACGTTCGGCGACGACGACCCGAATGCGACGCTGATGCTGCTCATAGCGTGCGAGGTCGTCTGATTGCAGACCAGTCACCTCAACCCATGTCATGAGCGACTGCATGCCAACCGGAGGATGATCGAATTGCACCCACACATCCATCTCCCACTTTTCAGGACGGGGAATATCAAAGAGAATCTCGTAGTCTGCGATATCAAGCTCTAACTCTTTCGAGAGTTCGCTTGCAAGTAACTGCTCCACTCGATGCCGACGTTCCGCGTCCCAGAAGAGTGCATCGAGACGACTAAAGAGACGACCAGCCTGACGACTAACCTCCACAACAACTTTATAGGGATGGCGCAACTCAAGGTCCGTCGCTAACGCACGCACACTTGCAGGCATGGTCGGTTGCGTCAGGAGTGTGAGGAGCGATGTATCATCGAGTCCAGTCAATTGTTCGGGGCGTAGTACTCCAGCTCTCAGCGCATCATAGACAGCGCGTACAAGCATTACCTGGAATGAACGACTGGTGTGATGCCAGTAGATGTTGTCAAACATCTCCTGGCGCGCATGAATCAACGAATGTAAAGGGCTGATACCTTTTTGTGTGACGACCATTCGTCGTTGACCCTCTACATTCTCATTGATACGTAGCGAACTGAGCAGGCGTGACACATCGACACCACCATAAGGCACATTGCATGCACGCGCGTCACGCGGTAGATAATCGAGCTTATCCACATCGAGTGCTCCACTCAAAAGATGCTGCAAGAGTTCATCATCGGGGGGCAACGCTTTTGTTCTTGGCGGATCAATAAAATTCGCGACACGTTCGGGCGAGAGAGAATAGTCTTGCTCAAGAATGGTCGCAATCTCGCCGCTTTCAATAATCGAGCGTCCTACCTGCTCATGAAAAATGATGGGCGAGCCAAGTTCCTCGATTGTATGCGAAAAGGGATAGTGTCCAATATCATGTAGCAGTGAGGCAACAACCAATGTTTGTATACTGCTAATTGACACACCATGCAAGCCACCTTCGCTACCACGCTGCAATAGTGAGCGTAGAGCGCGTACAGTTAAATGATAGCAGCCAAGACTATGCTCATAGCGGGTATGTGTCGCGCCAGGCCAAATGCGATAGACAAAGCCAAGTTGTTTAATTTGTTGCAGGCGCAAAAAAGCTGCTGTCCCGATAAGCTTTTCTTCGCGAGGGCCAAGCGGAATAAGATCGTAGAGACTATCACGAATTGTACTCATGGGATTGATATCCGGCAAGAGTGGAAAGCCATCGTCATCAGTCCAAGAAGCTTCCATACCTGGTTGTACAATTGTTTCAGAAATATGCCTATTTTGTGATTCTCTATGTTGTATGCTCATATTCTTGATTGTAGCAGAAGAGCACAAAGATTGTCTATACAGTTGGACGCCTGATGAACGTTGACACTCGAACACGCCAATGACGGTAGGGGCAGCAATTCATTGCGCCCAAAGATGGGGGTGGCGGGGCAACGCGTCGGCAA
>CAXUIS010000131.1:0-13144 GCA_964250915.1 uncultured Ktedonobacteraceae bacterium
CGGCCTTCTTCATTCCCCGAATGCGGCTGTGTCACACGGCAGGAACAAGTCCCGCCGTTATACCTTCCTCAGTGTATACACTGGGTGTAGGCCGTAACGTAGGTCAACAGTAGCAAGTGTAAGTTGCTGTTGTTGTGCTAACGAGATGATTTGTTGTAACTCGATGAGTCGATTGTCTAATGGATTGCTGTCATGTGCACTGCCTAGATACGCTAACCAGCCATCAGGACTTTGCACTACATATGAACTTCCCGATGCGGTAACGTCATAGCGTAACTTGAATGTTGTGATACCTGCGATACGCGGAAGATGCTGAAAGACATCAACTGCAAACGCCGTATCAGCCTGACTCAAGCGTATGTCTGGGTTTAGCACCTGACCCTTACCAACATTCCGTGTATCTACCACCGTCATTAGATGATTAGCACCCACAGTCGCACTAGCAGGCGCAATTATCACACCATGACTATCCACGCTATAGGTGCCGTGTTGTGTTTGCCAAAGCAGAACAGGTACACGTTCTATCACCGTAACCGTCAACTGATTAGGCCAGTTTTTACTGATAACGGTTGAAGATACAAGTGGATAAGCATCAATCTTTGCTGTTAGGCTCTCGACATTGACCAGAAAGATATTTTGTCCCTGCATGCCCATTCGCTGAATGTTGCTAATTACTGTAGCATTGTGTGTTCCTACGACGTTCACTTGCTCGATGCGGAAAGCGTTGCTGGTAAAAGCAAAGTTTATCGCCAGGACAACAACAACAACGATAGCGAAGAAGCTCAGGATACGCCATAGCAACCCTTTACGGGACTCTTTACGTCCACTACGTGCTGGAATAGGTGATGCCTCAGCCTGTTGCGCACGCTGAATGGCTCGAATACGTCCACTTGATGCGCGCACTCCCGTTTGAGCATAGGTGCGGGCAGCAATTGGCTGAGCTTCACTCACATAACGCTGTGGTCGTGCGCGTGCGCGACGTAATTGCTCTTGTCGTTGTGCAAAGCTATTCCATGCCAGTGAAGGGTCTTCCTCTGGAATGGTGACGACACGTTGCAGCCTGACATGCTCTAGCACAGGCTCTTGCCGAGGTGTTCGCTGCGCTTTTCGCCCGTGCTCACTCTGCTGATGCCGTACCTCTGGTAGTTGCACGTAAGAATGATTCGCCCTCTGCTCTCGTAATGGTTTCTTCTCTGTCATGTCGTCACCTTCTTCCATTCGCCACGCAATTCAACCTCTAATTCCATATCCACATCGAACTGTTCGCGTACGCGAGTATGAGCCATCCTGATCAGTGCCGCGATATCCGCCGCACTCGCACCTCCTACGTTGACAATAAAATTGGCGTGACGCTCCGAAATTTGCGCCCCACCGTAAGTCACCCCCCGCATCCCCGCGGCCTCGATAAGACGACCTGCGGAATCCCCCTCTGGATTTTTGAAGACCGAACCTGCACTTTGTTGCACGGGCTGTGTCCTCTTGCGATGTTGTTTATGTTCATCAATCACCATGCGTAGCGTTTGCGGCTGCTCACGGTGCAGAAAAATTCCTAGTTGCACGATAATTTCGGCTGGTTCAATCAGTTTTCTAGGTGCCGCTATCGGGTACCCTTGCTCATCGAACTGCACACGACGTTGTGCGCGAAAACGGCTATGACGATAGCTCAAGCCAATTTCATCATGCTGATAACGCAAAAGTTTTGGTACCACTGTCTCTTGCTCGGCCTTGCTCGCGTCAAGTACTTCTACCCATGCAAGGACCTTGCTAACGTCGCTCCCATGAGCACCAGCGTTACTAATCACGCCACCACCAAGTGTTCCAGGAATGCCTGGGCCAAATTCTAGTCCGCCCCAACCAAGCGTTGCCAATTCGTTCAATAAACGAGGCCAGCTTACGCCAGCTCCTGCTATCAATAAAGCAGTGTCGTTACCTTGCTCTTCAACGCTATAACTATTCAAGGCTACACGAGCAACCACACCACGTACACCCGCATCGGCATAGAGGACATTAGTTCCATTGCCAGTAATCAGCAAAGGCCAACGATGCTCGGCACAGAGTGTTACGGCACCTAACACGTCCTCGCGTGTGGTGAGTGAAACCCATATGTCCGCAGGGCCACCCACGCCAAAAGTACAGTGGCGTGCAAGTGGCTCATTGCGCCGAACTCGCTCTCCCAGAAGGGCGCGTAACTCGGTATATGCAGTCTCAATCTCAAAGGTCATCATTAATTTCCTCTAAGCTCTAGTAACAGTATCTGGTGTCAACAACTGCTCAGTTATGGTGTAAATGTCGCCTGCTCCCATTATCAATACAATGTCGCCTGAACGCAGCATTGTTTGCACGATCTGGGCTGTTTCCCGCACACTTCCACCATGCAGTACTTGAGTATTGTCCTTAAAGTGTTGTCGTTGTGCCATCGCGTTCACCAAGTCTTGTGAATGAATAATGCCTGTGTCCTGTTCACGCGCCGGAAAGATATCGGCGATAATCGCAATGTCCGCCTCGTCAAACGCTGTCAAGAATTGGGTAAAAAAGGTCTTTGTCCTACTATACATATGTGGCTGATAGACAGCGACGATACGTCGGTTTGGATAGCGTTGCCGTGTCGCCTCTAGCGTTGCTGCAATCGCGGTCGGATGATGGGCGTAGTCGTCGATAATCATCACATCAAGTATCTGCCCATTCACTTGCAGCGGTCCCTGATGACGTATCTCAAAACGCCGCCGAATACCGCCAAAGTTCTCGATTGACTTGACTAGCCCCACGATATCGGCACCTACCGTTCGTGCCGCCACCAGTGCAGCCAGTGCATTTTCGACGTTGTGTACCCCAGGCAATTGCAGATGTATTGCCTGATCTATCAAGTCAACGCCTTTACTTCTGACCCTGAAACTGGTCTGACCATCCAAGTGCACATCGTATGCTTCAAACGTCGCTCTGCCCTGCTCTACAATCGGAGTTGCCACATAGCCAGCAGAGATGGCATCCGGTATAAGTTCGCTCTCAGGTGGACCTTCTACTGGTCGTAAGCCCTCAACGGAGTACGTAATAATTCGTCCTGTCCAATCATGTAAACGTGCTAGCAGGTCTAAACAGCCAGGGCTGTCACTATTTACAACCAGCGTTGGGAGTAAAGACCAATTGCTTTGCGTGTCCATGCCACGTACAAAGTGTTCAAAGGCCGCGAGAAACGCTTCGTAGTCCGCGAAGAACTCTGGATGCTCAAACTCCAACGCCTTCACTACCACTAGACGTGGATGATAGTGCCAGAAGTTATGATTAAACTCATCGGCCTCGTTTACACCATATTCGCTCTTGCCAAGACGATAATTCGCACCAAAGCGCGGTACCACAGCACCAATCTCACACGTTGGATCAAAGCCAGCATCAACCAACATCAGTGACAAGAGGGCTGTTGTGGTTCCTTTGCCATGCACACCGCATACCGATAAGAGGAGCTTCCCTTTGAAAAGCTCTCCCAGGAGTTCTTGCCATGGAATAACACGTAAGCCACGATCTTGTGCTGCGAGCAATTCTGGATTGCTCGCATTCATCAAGGTTACAGCCGGACTAATCACGAGTGCATCGACATTGTTGAGATGTTCAGCACTATGACCAATAGCCACGGGAATACCAGCTTGCTCCAATAGCCGTGTTGTCGCCGACGCGTTCTGATCGCAACCCGTGACGATCTCGCCCGCCTGTCGCGCCATTTGTGCTACAGCAGAGATACCTTGCCCGCCTATACCCATAAAATGTAATCGTGACTGACTCAAATGCTTGTTACCTCATAGTTGGTAGGCGTCTTCGCTACAGTTCTCTTCGTAAGAGTGACCAGAGTCTCTACGATCTCTTGCGTCGCATATGGCTTTGCAAGAGTACTGGCAGCTTTAGACATCGTTTGTAAGCAACCTTGCTGCGATAGTATATATGTTATACGCTCTATCATTAATTCAGGTTTCAATAAATTGTTTAGTATGACTTCTGCCGCTTGCTCACGTTGAAACATCGCAGCATTCGCCTCCTGTGGTGAACTCCCTATTGCTGGTGGTAATGGAACAAGTAAGCTTGGTTTTCCCAAGACCGCAAGCTCGCTCAGCACTGATGCTCCTGAACGACACAGCACGAGGTCTGCCGCTTGTAATGCTGTTGACATCTCCTCATTCATATACGGCTCTAAGCGATAGCGTTGGCGCATTTCGTTCTCGGCACCTGCTAAGGCTTGCTCTGCAAGATTCTGTGTCTCATGAAAAAGATTACTGCCACTAATATGAAGTACTTGACACTGTTTCAGCAATTCAGGCAAAGCATAACAGACTGTTTGGTTAAGATGCCGCGCCCCCTGACTACCTCCCGTTACCAGCACAAGTGGAATATGTGGTATAAATCCTAACTCGGTCCGCGCCTGTTGCAGTGAGACATCGCGTACGTCCAGAATAGCTTGTCGTATTGGATTACCGAGTTGCACCGTTTTTTGGGCTGGAAAGTAGCGCAATGAGTCAGCAAATGCTACTGAGATACGAGTTGCAAGTGGTGCCAGTAGTTTGTTTGACAAGTTTGGTGGTACATCCTGCTGGTGCATCAAGAGCGGGACGCCATTGAGTCGCGCTGCTAAGCCTGCTGGAACCGCTACGTAGCCACCGCTGGTAAATGCTACATCTGGTCGAAAGGCACGTACAATGCCGATTGCTTGTGCCATGCCCACAGGCACACGTGCCACACCCGCGACGGTGCGCCATGAAAGAAAGCGTTGAAGTTTGCCAGCTTGAACGGTCTTGAGGTGCAAACCCGCCGCAGGGACGAGCGATGTCTCTAAACCATCATCGCTACCGAGATAGAGAATGTCCGCATTATATTGTTGTTGTAGTTGCTGTGCCACCGCGAGTGCAGGATAGACATGTCCTCCGGTACCACCGCCTGAGATAAGAGCGCGCATAAATGTCCTATAGTGGTACGCCTTATTATCGTACCTGTTGTGTAGGTTGTTTTTTAATCGTCATAGTTACTGTGCGCTTCAACGCAGAAGTTTCAGGTTCCTGTGTATAGCGCGAGATATTCAGCAAAACCCCAACCGCGGCCATAGCAATAACAAACGAGGAACCGCCATAGCTAATAAACGGCAAAGGAACACCCGTATATGGTATAGAACCCGTTGTTGACCCAATATTGATCATTGCCTGTAGCACTAACCACGTTGTGATGCCAGCCGCAAGCAAAGAACCGTACATATCTTGCGTACGCCGTGCTAATCGGAAGCCACGAAACGCGAGAAATAGAAACAGTACTACAATAGCTGTACAACCGATAAACCCTAACTCTTCGCCTACGATGGCGAAGATCGAGTCGATCTGTGGTAGTGGTAGATAGCCAGTCTTTTGACGACTTGCTCCTAACCCTACACCCAACCATCCGCCAGAACCAAGTGCTAATAATGATTGATATAATTGCAGATTAGTACCTGTCACATCTTTGAACGGATTCATAAATCCGGTCAGGCGCAACAAGCGGTAGCCTCGAAATGCTTGCGTGGCGAAAATGAGACCACCACAGCCCATCGCCAACAAAAATTGTGTAATATTGGCACCAGCCGAAAAGAACATGACAGTGGTAAGACCAGCGATAATGATTGCCGTACCCATATCGTTTTCGAGTAAAACCAGACCCAGGATGATACCAACCAGGATTACAAACGGTGCCAGTCCATATAAGAATGTGCTTACCTTACTACCTTTTCGCGCCAGCCAATCCGCAATATAGAGCGCAAGAACCAGCTTGATAAGTTCGCTCGGTTGAAACGAGAAGAACGAACCAAAGCCAATCCAACGCGATGCTCCATACGCGCTTGTCCCGAATTTTAGAACAATGACTAGCATTGGAAAGGTGATGATTAGACCAATAAGCGAAAAACGCCGCCAGAAGCGATAATCAATTTGCATCGTTACGAACAGCACAACCACACCCAGCAAAGCCCAGATGAGTTGCTTTTGAAAGAAGTAGGAGGCGTCACCATAGTACCTTGCTCCAATAAACGAGCTAGCACTATAGACCATAACCAGCCCTATACAGATAAGAGTTAGAACAATGATGAGCAACCAGGAATCAATCTTTCCAGCAACACGTGGGAGGCTCATCTCTAATTCAGCAAGCTTCTTCTGCTCATCAGTATTGATTACCTTGCTAGATTTATTCGCTGCTTTTTCCTGTACCTCTGGCCGATTCTCAACCTCCGGCATACGCGAACGCCAGCTAGCAGTCATGCCCGTATGTTGTGGCGACTCTTTCACTGTCCCTATATTTGAGAACTTGCGCACCTGTTGTTTTGGCAACTTCTTCCCTGGTAACGCATTCGGTCGTACCAGTGTACCCTCCGCCTCAAAACTTCCACGATGAGCACTGTATGGGCGACGTGCAGTACTTTTGGAACGTGCCGCTTGCTCTTTTTGACGTTCTGCGCGTCCCTGCTCCGCCGAAGCTAGCGCGGGAGAACGCAGGACTGGAGGCAATGAATTGTTTTGTTTCGCGCCTCTAGCCTGCTTCTCGTTCTCGCTCTTTTTTTGCTTGTCACGTAGCATGAGTCGGTCCCTGTTTTTCTAAATCGTTAGTCTACAGGGCACCCGTAAGGGGATGCCCCTCCCATAGATGGGAGTCTCGTACCTTCGCGTTGTATGGGAGGGGCATCCCCTTGCGGGTGCCCTGGTTCCCATTTCCAAATCAAATGAACATTTGTACTAAAAAGACTTGACATAGAACGTTTTTTCTAGTATAGTTCTTTATAGAGAACTTGTTTAGAGTTCAGGATGTTGAGTTGACTGGTCCTGCATGTGATGTAGCAATTGCTCTACATCTGAATCGCTCATCGGTAGATGAACTTTCTGTAGGTCAATAGTTTTCACATCCTGAGCCTGCACAAGTGAACTCCAAGGATCACTCTCAAGTGCTGGTATCGAACTAGCACTTGCCTGAGGTGCATCTACCTGCTTCCCTAGCAATTCTAGCCATGTCTTGCTCAACTCTATATGATGAATAAATTGTGTTTCTCTATCTTCTTGCATAAAAACCTTCTTTACTTTGTCTCTATCGCGTTGGGTGGAATATCAAGTCCCTACAACAGGTTGATCTGATGAAACGTTATAATGCCACATCAACTGCTCCGCGATAGATTTCCATAATGGTGCCGCCGCTGTTCCACCAAAGATAGCTGTACCTCCAGCGAGAGTCGCCGATGGACGATCTATCTTAACCAGAACTACAAACTGCGGATTTGATGCGGGTAGGAAACCAGCCATTGATGCCTCAGTATCTGTATCTGGTAATCCTTGCACCGTTGCAGTCCCCGTTTTAACAGCCACACTATAGCCTGGAAACGTCGCTTGTTTGTTATAATTCGCAGCACTCACAAGCATACCAGAGAGCAGTTTAGCAGCTTGCTTACTCATCACTTGATGCCGTATCTGTGGTTGCGTTGTTGTTATATGTCCATTATCATTGATTGATTGCACTAAGTAGGGCTGCATCATAACTCCCCCATTCGCAATCGTTTCATAAACCATCGCCATTTGTAGTGGAGTGGTAGAGATAGCTTGTCCAAAGGCTTGCCGAGTCAAATCCGTTACCGACCAAGTTGTCGGATCCGAGACATTCGTTCGGTAACTACCTGTTTGCTCTGGTCCGTCAATGTTATACTTTTCGTCGAAGCCAAAACGTTGCACATAGGGATAAAAACGGTTTGCGCCAAGAATGTCATGTGCGACATGTGCTGTGCCTACATTGGCAGAATGCTCTAACACCTGTGTCATTGTCTCCACACCATAGGGCTGATAATTCCAATTCGCTACTGGTGCTGCATCAGGAAAAGCAATCGTGCCGTTATCAGTAAACGACGTATCTGGCGTGATTAATCCTTGGTCAAGACCTGCCGCCATCGTTACCGCTTTCATCGTTGAACCTGGTTCGTAAGTGCAGTACAACGTAGGATTAAAGAATACCGACGCGCTATTGACGCACCCGTTTTGTGTTGCATAGTCTCCATAATGATTTGGATCGAAACTTGGAGCACCAGCCATTGCAACAACCGCACCAGTACGAGCATTCAGCACAACAACTGACCCACTCTGTGCCTGTAATTTTTTTATGGTATCTACCAACGCCGTTTGTGCCACATATTGGATTGTGCTATCAATGGTCAACGTCAGGTTTGCTCCTGGTACTGGTGCTTGCCCAGAACTTGCTCCCACCGTCAATGGATTCCCGTTCAAGTCGCGCTCTGCCGTGAGACTGCCATCCTTGCCAGCTAGCTTTGCGTTGTATAAGCCCTCTATACCATACTGACCCGTTGCGTTCGTATCAACATAGCCAAGCACTTGCGCCGCAAGATCGCCACCTGGATATGAACGTATTGGACTCTGCTGTAAAAATACATCCGGTAGACGCGCTGACATTGCTCGCAGTTGCTCACTCTGTGCTGGCTCAATAGGATGACTGTTGATACGCAGTGTCCACGTATCGGAGTCATAGGCATTAATTAATTTGTCTTCTGAGATATAGGGCAAAACTTGATGCAGCGTCTGTATCAGCGAGACCCATTTATCGTGTGCGTTATCATCATGCTCAAAGTCTATACGAAACTGTTTTGGCTCAATGTACACATCGTCACGCATCACATTTGTTGCCAATAGATGTCCCTGTGCATCAAATATAAGGCCACGCGGTGCGAGCAAAGGTAAGTTTTTTGTATGCTCATCGGTTGCCAGTTGCGAAAGACGCGGGTGATTCAATACTTGCCAGTAGTATAAGCGTCCAAGCAGGAGGAGCATGCCACCACATACAAGCGCGAACACAAACATCTGGCGATGCCGTGCGCGTTGCAGTTCTCTGTTCATGCCTGGCCTCCTTGCTTGTCTTACATAAAATGAGTGTCTAAATTAGACCCCTACGGTTGAATGTTCTGATCGTCGTTTTGAATGGGCAACAGATGCTTCGCCGTGATAATCTGCACATTCTTGGGGTCTAGTGGTATCAGCCCCATATGTTTTGCTCTGTCCGCGATATATGCGGGTGACTGCTCTACCGAGATAGTATTTACCAGATCCTGGTTCTGGCGTTGCAATTTGTCTTGCTGTGCCTGTATCGTTTGCAGTTGTTGATTGGATGCAACCGCCTGTCCTACCTGACTAAGATAAAGGACCGCCATTAGCCCGATCAACAATACACTCGTAATGCATAGCGCGACAGGCCCCATACGGAAGAAAAACGGGTGCAGTTGCCGCCGACGTTTTACTACTGGCATAGGTTGCGCTACCGCATTCAGTGGTACGCTTATTCGTTCTTTCACGGTATACATAGGCTTGCGTTCCTTCAAAATGTAGAGACTCTTAACCTTACACTATCTCCACGTGGCTCTACACGCTGGACTTTCCCTCTACGCGCCGACGCTTATCGCTTCAGCAACTCGTAGTTTAGCACTACGAGCGCGAGGATTACGCTCGGTTTCCTGTATCCCTGGTGTCAACGGCTTTGACGTAAGAATGTGTAGCCGCGCTTTATGTCCACAGATACAAACTGGCATGCGAGGCGGGCATATACAATCGGTTGCCTCGTGTCGCATAAACTCTTTGACTATACGGTCTTCTAAAGAGTGGAACGCGATAATTTCCATTCTGCCACCATGCCGCCCCTTGGTTTCCTGTACCGCATTCGTTGGTTTCTCTAACAGGTCGAGTATTTGTGGGAGGACCGTTTCCAGTCGCTCCAGTTCTTGATTAACAGCGATGCGCAGTGCTTGGAAAACACGAGTTGCTGGATGAATTGTCCCTTGCTTAAAGGGCACTCCTGCTGCTACAATTCTCGCTAATTGCGTGGTACGAGTAATCGCTCCCTGCTCTCGTTCTCGTACAATGCGTCGAGCGATCTGTCGAGACCGTTTCTCTTCGCCATACTTCCAGAAAATGTCTGCTAGCTCTTGCTCACTTGCGGTATTCACCAGATCGGCGGCGGATGTTGAAAGCGATGGATTGAGCCGCATGTCCAAAGGTCCATCAGATCCAAACGAGAAGCCGCGTTGTGGGTCGTCCATTTGATCTGAGGAAAACCCCAGATCGAGCAGAACGCCCTGTACCGATGTAAAACCGTTTTCAGTAGCGAGAGTTTCCATATCCGCGAAGTTACCGTGTGCTAACACCAACCGCCCACTATCTACGAAGCTTGGGAATTGTGCCCGTACTCGTTGTAGTGCTTGCTCATCGGTGTCAATACCTAGCACGCGTCCATCGGGTGCCGACTGCTCTAAAATCGCTGCTGTATGCCCGCCACCACCTAGCGTGCCATCAATGTAGAGGCCACCGGATGTTGGTTGAAGAAATTTCAATACTTCATCGAGCATTACAGACACATGTTGTGAATGTTCCATTATGTATCCTGTACGGGTCTGACGTATTTCACCCATACATCATTAAAAGGGAACGCCCGTTCCCTCTGCATCTAATCGCTCTTGATAGGCTTGCCAGACTGCACGATCCCAAATTTCAAAGTGATCGCGCACACCGACGACTGTTGCTTCGCTTTCCAGCTTGGCATAGGTACGCAGTTTGGCGGGTATGACTATACGACCTTGCCCATCTAGCTCTATCTCACTTGCACTGGGATAGATGCGCCGTTCAAAGTCGCGTAGTTCTTCGCTCGATCTGCCTGCCACCAATTCATCCGACTTTTCTTCCCAGCGGTCGAGCAGGTAAATCGAAAGACATGTGCCCATGCCTTTGCTCAGAACAGCACCCCGATTCGCTTGTATCTGCGCGCGAAACTTCGCGGGAACCGCAATGCGTCCTTTGGTATCGATTGTATGCTCGTATTCGCCAAGAAACATCGTCGTGTTGTCTTTTCTAATCCTTAGTCGAGTGGATTACGATGACCCCTGTGGGAAGCACTTCAGAACTCTCCCGTGTCCTGACATTCTGCACCGCTCCCCCACCCATCGTACACTCGTTGCATGCACCCTGTCCTCATCCTCCATTTTTCCCCACTTCTCCCCACTTCATTGTACCATCACTTGTGCCATTGAGGAAAGGGGGTTATCCACCAATTTTTCGCCGCTTGGTGGATAACTTGTGGATAACTTGTGTACAGACAAGAAATAG
This sequence comes from uncultured Ktedonobacteraceae bacterium, assembly GCA_964250915.1. Classification (GTDB taxonomy): domain Bacteria; phylum Chloroflexota; class Ktedonobacteria; order Ktedonobacterales; family Ktedonobacteraceae; genus JBBQVS01. Next base: position 11,133 of record CAXUIS010000131.1, read on the forward strand.
GCCGATTGCAAGGTTATGAAATGCAGTGTGTGACTTTTTTGTGTATGCACCGTCTAACTGCACCAAGTGTATCGACAATACACAATACAGCGAGTCAGCAAGCGTGGACGTGCTGGCTTAGCGATGATAACAGGAGAATAGACAATACTGATGGTTACAATGGTATCGTACAAAAAGAAATATGCTATGTATAACCCAATCAGCACAATGAAGGGTATTAGCCAAGAGGCAAGAGAAACGTTTTATGCAGTAGGTATCAAATATACTCAACAACTTTTGGAGCGCGGAAAAACAGAGTCACAGCGTGAAGAGTTGGCACGACAGATTGGTATCTCGCCAAGAGTACTTGCGGAGTTGGTGGGACGTGCCGATATGATGCGTTTACGTGGTATTGGTGGTGATCTTTCACTTCTCCTTAAAGAAGCTGGAGTACTCAGCTGTAAAGCATTGAGTGAGCAGAACGCGGAACGCCTTCATAAGCGACTCGGCGAATTGCATATTGGTCAGCGTATCGCCTATCACGCTCCTTCACGTGCGCAAGTCCGCTCATGGATCAACGAAGCACGCGCACTTGCCGAGACCTCACCCGAACTTTGAGTTGAGGGTTAAAATAGCCCTTGTAAGGATAGCGCACTGTCGCCCACCATCCTGCGAGGGCTACTTCTTACTCATTGCTCACGTATTTATTTAGAAAAGTGAAAGTTGTTCAGCATCTCTCAGGATAAATCCTTTTAAAAAGATTTTTATTCGGAACGGGAAAGATCGCGCTGATATCAACGCCATTTGACACATCCTTACACGAAACCATACAATTGAGGGAGCACTTCACAAGTAGCAAAATCCGTGGACGCACCACTTCCATATCTATTCATCATACAAAGGACATTTCTATTATGCAACAGGCGTCATCTGAGCGACCAAAACGACCCGAAGAGCTATTACCAGAGACCCGCGAGGTAGCTCCTGGCATCTGGAAGATTGTTGTTCCTATCCCATTTCCTTTGCGTACCGTTAACATATATGCGCTTGTTGGGAAAGATGGAAATTGGGCAATTGTCGATACAGGGATGGGAACGCCTGATGCACGCGCCGCCTTTACTGCTGGTCTGCAACATGCAGATTTGAGCATTGACAGACTACAGGCAATTGTCCTGACACATCATCATCCAGATCACATCGGGCTTTCGGGCGAGCTTCATGAGCAAAGTCGCGCGAAGGTCTATATGCATCCTATCGACGAAGAAAGTGTACAGCTCATTTGGTCTGGTACCATGCCCGAACGCTTTGGACGTGTTTCTGGCTTTTTCACAAAACATGGTATGCCACCAACATCGCTCTGGCTGAATCGCGTAGACCGTGAGGAGTCTCGCCGTATTCTGAGCGTTCCACCACACGAAGCCTTTACGCTTGTTGAAGATGGCGAGTATCTCGATCTGGTAGGCGAACGTTATCGTGTGATCTGGACGCCTGGACATGCCGATGGACAAATTTGTCTTTTCCGTGAACGTGATGGCGTCTTTTTAGCCGCCGACCACGTGCTACCACGCATTACACCCAATATTGGTCTCTACTCGGAACATGATCGAAACAATCCGCTTGGCGATTATCTTGCCTCGCTCGAAAAAGTTTCCAAGCTTCCCGCGAGTATCGTACTTCCAGGACATGGCGAACCCTTCATTGGACTGGCGGAACGCACACAAGAGATCACCGAGCATCACTACGAACGAGAAAACCAACTACTAGGAATGATCCGCGAGCAACCGCAGAATGCCTATCAACTAACCGAAAAACTGTTTCGCAATCGTCATCTAAACAATGACGAAACAAAGCGTATGGCGGTTGCAGAAGTATTAGCGCACCTCGAACATATGAGATACAACGGACGGATAGAACAAAGTCCAACCCAGGATGGTATTATTCTCTATAAAGTAGTCGAGTGAGACCAGGGCACCCGCAAGAGGATGCCCCTCCCATAAACGAAGCACTTCCCAAGCGTCACGGTTATATGGGAG
>CAXUIS010000131.1:13154-13959 GCA_964250915.1 uncultured Ktedonobacteraceae bacterium
ATATAACCGTGACGCTTGGGAAGTGCTTCGTTTATGGGAGGGGCATCCCCTTGCGGGTGCCCTGGTCTCACTCCGTGCTTACGTTAACGCCTGTGTGGGCAAGCCTTGTCATGCCGCCTACAATGCTAATATAAGGATAAGTTGAAGTAAATAGAGCAAGTTCTGTCATTATCTCTACCCGTTAACATAGTATATACACGTATAGTAGTGATAAGGCTTATCCCTGATTCACCAATATTATGCCTCTACCATAGGCACAGAGCCAAATCACTTGTATTTCTAGAATCGACGTGCTATACTCACTAACGGCAGTGAGGTTGTGACGCCGCACCACAGGCCCTACAATTCTCTATTGTGGTGGTGGAAGCGACGTGTCAGCGTTGTAAGGAGGATATTGAACCTATGGCTGAAGAAAAAACCGAATCCGCAACAAGTACCATTGGTCGGCAAGAACTAGTCAAACGCATCGCCAAGCAAGCGAATCTTACCCAGAAACAGGCGTCTGATGTCTTGGAAGTGACTCTTGACTCCATTCGTGAGGCACTGCAAGAGGGTAGCGAGGTACGCTTGGTTGGCTTTGGCTCCTTTAAGGTGCGTCAGAGCGCAGCTCGTAAAGGTGTCAACCCACGCAACCGCGAAACCATCGAGGTGCCTGCGAAAGATCGCGTGCGCTTCACCCCTGGCAAAGAACTTTCGGACGCAATCACTAAAAAGTAGTTTCTATTGTTTCTCGCTGCCAACATGTATACATCATCTCTACGGTAGAGATAGTTACAAGAGGCGTAGCATTCCAGTTGTGCTGGAA
>CAXUIS010000132.1:0-8215 GCA_964250915.1 uncultured Ktedonobacteraceae bacterium
GCTTGCCACAATTCGGGGAGCGTCATTTCTACCAGTTCGATATCTTCGTGCTCAGATACTTTTCCTCCACCTTGGGAAACGCGGTCAGCGTTGCTGACTTCGACGTAGTAGAGCATGTTGCGTTCGGATGTCCCTCCTGGCGAGACGTAGAACGTGGCAATATGTGTCAATGGTTCGCGTACCTCGTAGCCAATTTCTTCACGGATTTCGCGTCGAATCGTCTCTTCCGGTTGTTCACCTTTGTCGATGACGCCAGCAACCACCTCTTGTATCCATCCTGGCCCTTTTTCATAGGTGGGATATCGAAATTGCTCTATGAGCAGAACTTTTTGCGTATCTTTATTCAAGAGCAATGCTGCCGCCGAATCGCCACGCTCGAATACGAGTCGATGTACTGTGTCACTCATTTGACCATTGAATTTTTGAAAACGTAGAGTAGCCTCATCTATTTTAAATTTATCATCGAATACGGTACGTTTGTTCTGGATTTCTACATTTCTCATGTGTTCACATCCTCCTTGAATATCTTGTGATAATAACACGTTTTCTCTTGTCTCAAAGTGAACAGTGGTTGTAGTATGTAACGTAATAATTGTTCTTATTGCAGTATCAACAAGCATTCAATATAGGAGTATTATGAGTAAAGAACTTGACACAATAAAACAAGACTTCAAAAAAGACCTCAAACACTTGTATAATCCCTCAGCGCGAGAGGTGACAGTAGTTGAGGTTCCCGATATGATCTTTTTGATGCTGGATGGTACAGGCGACCCAAATACCGCTCAGGAGTATAAAGATGCTATTGAAGCACTCTACTCAGTGTCTTATACGATAAAGTTTCTGCTCAAGAAAGAAGCTACGTTTGATTATGCTGTCATGCCTCTTGAGGGCTTATGGTGGACAGAAGCGGAAGGAGGCAGGAACGCCAGTCGAGAGAACTGGCAGTGGACAATGATGATTATGCAACCGGATGTTGTAACCGACGAATGGTTTACCACTGCTCTGACACAGGCGAAACGGAAGAAAAACCTGCCTGCACTGGACAAAATACGCCTAGAAAGCCTTCACGAAGGGACAGTAGTTCAGATAATGCATGTTGGTCCATTTGCAACCGAGGGACAAACCATCGAGAGGATTGAACAATTTATTGCAGAACATCAGTACGTCGCTCAAGGCAAACATCATGAAATTTATCTTAGTGATCCACGCAAAACGGCGCCAGAAAAGATGCACACCATTCTCAGACAACCAATAAAGCACTCTTTGGTCGAAGGATGATGTAGTTCATAGTTCAAGAACATTTCTTATTATTGCTTCAGCACGCCCGTCATAACCAGCACAATCACCAATGCACCAACACCATTGTTGAGCAAATGGAGCAGGATACCGGGCCAAATTGAACGTGTACGCCAGCGTACAAAGGCCAGCGCAAGACCGATGAAAAAGAGGACAGCAAAGGAGCCGAGGTCGGCGTGCGCGATTGCAAAGAGCAATGAACTCAGGAGAATTGCTACCACGACAGGCATGCGATTAAGGAAGCCTGCGAAGACGAAGCCGCGAAAGAAGGTTTCCTCACAAATAGGTGCAACCAGCACACTTGCAATGAGGGTTGCATACGTCGTTAATGGCGCATCTTTGCTTTGTTGTAAAATCACTTGATCGTTCGTCTGTAAATTCAAATGAAATACAGTGATAACATACTGATAGAAACCATTGACGAGATAAAAAGCCAGGAATAGCAAGACGATCATACTCAACGTACTCAGCCATTGAAAGCGTCTAAAGCCTAACGCGTTGAATACTGAACGCCAATGATTGCCGAAAGCTGAAACAGTACGGTTAGCGAAGTAAAATGGTGCAATAAGAAAGGCTCCCTCGACCAAGACTGAGAAGAGAAAGGTAACAATGGCACTGATCAGGTCTGCTTGTGGTGAGAGACGATGAGGTTGTGTTGGCTTTCCACTTGTGTTAAGACCAGCAAGGCCAAGAGCAAGAATTATCCAGGGAACAAGGGTGAAGAATGTACCAATCAGCGTTTGTCGAAGGGACCAAGGAGTTTGCTCTAATTTTTGCTCAACCACTGTTTCTCTCGTCTTTCCATATACAAGTATACCATAAAAGGTGCCTCTTTGTCTGTAGTCATACTTCTATTGTTCTAAAGATGATGTGGTATACTACGTTCATCGCAAATTTATTATGATACAAACTGCCAATAACGTCCAGGCAGTTCGTCGTAAAATAGAACAAAACCACTACTCCCATACAGTTAGGAAGGATATCCGGTTGGCGGGCACAATAAACACAAATCCATCTGAAAACTCAAATTGGCGTAAGCATAGGAATGCCTGTCCATTCTATCGTGAGCGTTGGTTTCCTTGCAATGATGTGAACGCTGGTGAGCCAATGTATCAGGTCTTTTGTCTGAAAAATACTCCTCCAGTCACACAGGAAGAGCAAGAAAAGTGTTTTCGGAGTAAAACATGCTGTTGGCGACTCGCAGAGAAAAAGCGCGCGAAGCAAGCCTCTACTCCTGAGGAAACACCTCTAGCATCATTATAAGAATACATAGGACTCACAAAGACGCCAGTAGGCTTGATCTACTGGCGTCTTTGTGAGTCCTAGTTCGCTTTATTCGTGAACCCAAGGTTCTGTAACAACAGTATAGCTTACTAACTCTTCTGGCTTGAAGAACAGGTTGATTTCCTTTGTAGCATTCTCTGGACTATCTGAGCCGTGAATGATATTGAAACCGATTTCGATAGCGTAGTCACCACGAATAGTGCCAGGAATGGCCTCCGCTGCATTGGTAGCACCCATTGTTGTGCGTACAACGCTAATGGCCTTTGGTCCCTCTACCACGCCGACAACGACTGGTCCAGAGGTAATATGCTTGACGAGACCAGGATAAAAGCCCTTGCCTTTATGTACGCCATAGTGTTCCTCTGCGAGTTCTGGCGTGATGTGAATCAGTTTTAGCCCAGCAAATTTGAGTCCACGTTGCTCAAAACGTGCGAGTACATTACCAATAATGCCGCGCTGTACCCCTTCGGGTTTTACGATAATAAGTGTCTGTTCCATATAGCTATTGCTAACCCCTTCGTTATTGTTTAATAGCTTGTGACCAGTTGCATGATCTGGCGACAAACTTTTTTCATTTCTAAGCGGATGCGCCCGATGTTACCGGAACTCCGCGTTGTCACTACAAGAATGAGATCACCCGCCTCTTCCATTTGAATGGTCCCATCTTGAGTCTCAATAATGACACGATGCGTCTCACCTTGACTAATCTGCGTCGTATAGTTTGTGGTAGAGCCAAACGCAGCTGCTGACATTGCCCCGATCACTTCCTCGTCTTCACTATGTAGCGTTCCAGAAACAATAAGACCATCTTTCCCAACAATAATTGCTCCATATACATCATCCAGATCGGTCAAGCGTTGCAGAATTGTTTCCATAATTGACTCCCTCCTTCCGGCGCATTAGACTTTTGCCTTCTTTGCCATTGTCAGTGCTTTGTTGTACGCCTCCATCGCTTGCAAGTACTCGCCCTGACGCATGTAGGCATCACCCAACACACGGTAGCCTACAGAATACGTTGGCGCAAGCTTCAGCAATGCACGTACATTACTGACAACTTCGTCAAGCAGTTCCGGCGCACTTTTGATGATGATGCGGTACTCTTGCATCGCTTCGTCATAATCGCCAACAAGTTGATGTTGATAGCCCTGTACCAATCGCTCTTGCAGGTGTCGCACTCCCTCTTTTCCACCGCCACTAGTAGGTATTGACTTGCGTTCGTTACCACGTCCTTTACTAGCTGACTGATATGGCGTTGTATATACCGACGACTGCTGCGGTTGTTTCATTGCTTGCAAGCGAACAGCTGGCCGCCTCATCGTTGTTTCAAGTTCGCTCTCAAAGAAAGCATCAGCACGCCCTATTGGTGCCACAGGCATATCTGGTACTTTCACTCGCTGTGGCTCCTGTATTGGCTCAAAAACGGGTTCGGGGAAGAAGTCAATGGAGTCAGACAGAGAGAATTGTTGCTCTTGTGGCGCGATATTCTGCACATCAGAAGTCGGGTTGATTGTACTTATCTCGTGCGAAGCTTCAACAGGTGATGCTGCGGTGTCGTGAGTTTCCTCTTGTGATGAAGCGGGAACACTACGAAAACTAGAAGCCCAGGAGAGTTCTTCCAGAGGCTGTGTAGATGTTTGTTGTGCGGCAGGTAGAAGCGGCTCAGGAGTTTGATAGTTTGTGTGAGGAGTTGCTAAGCTTCCTAATTGCTCTAAAGCCGAAGAGAGCGTTGATGAAGAGTAAGGTTCCTCTTCGTATGTCTCCTCTTGATAACTATATAGCTCAGGTGCTGAAGGCGTATCAACAAAAGGAGACTCTTGCGATTGCGCAATGGCTGACAGTGAATTTGGCTCTAAAGGCACAAAGCCTTCTGAAAGCAAGCTATGCTCCAAATCTTCTAGCGTATTAACAATAGTTGGCTCAGAGGATTGCTCATGCTCAGGTTCAGTAGAAAGAGCATCTAACCATGTATGTGCGTCAGATGCTGACTCTTGAAGAGAGGCATCAGTAGACTCTGACCATTCATACGTTGCCTGTACTGCTTCTGGCTCCTCATCCAATGGTTGAGTTCGTTCCACACGCTTTTCTACAGTTTCTGGTTGATCCTGAGACACCATTGGTGCTGCTATTGATTGTTCTGCCTGTACGCTAGACTCTAATTCCGCCGCTCCAAGAGATTTTAGCCATTCAGGACCAAAGGAAAATGGCTCTTCTTCGTCTGTTGTAGTATTCAATGAGGCTTGTAACGCGTCACGCCATGATACGTCCTCCGTGGTCTCATCAATAGGAGCGGTCTCTACATACGCCTGAGAAACTGGCAACGCAGGTGTCTCTATTGAAGATTGCTGGAGTTCACGTTCTTCGATTACAGATGGTGCTACCTCATCCGGTTGTCGTTGTCCCAGCAGTTCATCTTGCGTCAACATATTCAACCATGCAGGTGGAGTTGACACGTTTTCATCTTGTGCACCTGACATCCATGACATCTCCGATGCTTGATGCGTCTCGCGTCCACTTTGCCGTGCTTCGTCCGAGGTCGGCTCTACAAGAGGACTTAGACTATTCCATCCTTGCTCCTCTTGTTGAACAGGTGCAGCATGTTCGGCATTGTAAGCGGTTTGAGGCTCAGACTCGACAAGGAAACTTTCAAGCTTTTGCTCAGCGGAAGAGGGCATTTCTTGTTTTGATAACTCTTGCACCTGCGATGGTTGTGGTGGTAGCGTCCATGCATCAGAGAATGTATCATGTGACCATGTGGGAAGTGCAGAGACATCATTGATTGGTTGTTCTTGTGCTTCTGATTTAGCAGGTGTCTCGACAGCACTATTCCAGGAGTCCAGATTGTTCCACTCAAAGAAATTGATTGCAGTCGGCATTTCATACACAGGTACTTCAGACGCATAAGGTGTTTCTTGTGAAGCTGACGCATGAGCAAATATTGGTTCAGCAGAAACCTTTGTAGCGGTAGGTTCTGTGGAGACCTGCTTTGTGTCGAGCATAGTTGGAGCCTTCTTTAAAAGCTTGAGGAAGGGGTGCCCTGGTTGGCTCATCATCATATCTTCAAAGAGTTCTTGTGCCATTAAGAGATCGGGGTCTAATGATTCTGCACGTTGCACGTATTCGCGTGCCTGTTGCATATTTTTGGGAGCAGTAATATGAGCAAGAACTAACAACGCTTTCGCACATCCCGGTACATCCTGAAGCGTTTGCAGTGCAAGTTGTTCAGCTTCGTCGTATAAGCCTTCGCGCCAATATGCTTCGAGAAGTCCGGTTCGGGCATCAAGACGATCAGGGCTGACGGAGAGTACGGCATCCCATTCCTGTATGGCTTGAGGGAGCAATCCACCACGCATGTAGAGCCGTGCAAGGCCCGCACGTGAAAACATAAAGCCTTGCTGTCCCGCCTTGGCACTCAGCATATTAAATTGTTGACGAATATCACGGTTGCCCCGGCTTAACTCGTATGCCTGTTGATAGCAGTCCAGAGCCGTATCAAAGTCCGAGAGACGTTCGCTGATGAGCGCACGATCACAGTAGGCAATTACATTCTCCGGGTCGTTAGTCAATATCCAGTCAAGTGCCTGTTGTGCGTCCTCCATCTGCCCTTGTGCAAGGTACACCTCGCCCAAAAGCCGTTGTACCTCTAAAGACTCCGGGAAGCGCGTAAGAACATGTTGGCACTTATTCACTGCATCATCAACATGACCCGCACTCAGCGTGTCTTCTATTCCTTGTAAGTACTCACGAAGCGTTACCTGTGCCATAAAACTTGAATCTCCTCTTCCCGTTTTACTCTTGTGTAAGCAGTTTCCTAAATACGTCGGCCTGTGCTGTCTCACCTGGTCCAATAATAGCCAAACGACGCCATTCGGGAGCAAAACAGGTTCGCGCGACACGAGTAATATCTTGTGCAGTGACCGCTTCAATAAGAGCTATCACCTCGTCGATATCGCGCACTCTAGCATGTAAACATTCTTGACTACCCAGCCACGAAGCGACTTGTTGCGTCCCTTCTAAACCGAGTAAAATGCCTCCTCGTACATAAGCTTTGATCCGTCTCAGTTCATCGGCTGGCACAGGCACATCTTGTAAGCGTTGTAATTCAATGAGAATGGCCCGTATGACCCCTTCCGTTTGCGAAGGATCAACTCCTGCACTTACAACAAGACTTCCCGTTTCGGCATAACTATTGAGATAACTGCCAATGTCATACGCTAAGCCTTGCTCCTCTCGTATAGACTGGAAAAGACGCGAACTCATTCCATCACCAAGTAGTGCATTTATCAGCAGCAAGGGATAGTAATCAGGTGAGGCATACGCGGTTCCTAACGTCGCTAAACATACATTGGTTTGCTCGGTGTCTTTCTGTATCATACGTAAAGGCATAGCATTAAGTGGCGGCAGACTTTCAATGTATGAAGGGACTTCATGCTGTTTCCAGTCCCCAAATAGACGTTGAACAAGTGAAACAGTGTGTTGGTGATCTACGTTGCCAGCAACACTAATTACAAGTGAGTTGGGACAATAGTGTGTTTCCAAATAGGTAAGCATATCTTGACGTTGCAACCCTGTCACCGACTCAATTGTACCAGCATCATCTCTACCCAACGGAAGATCGGGCCACATCGCCTCGTCCACAAGAAGATTCACCCATTCTTGTGGGTCATCCCGTGTCGCGCTCAGTTCTTCAATGATAACGCTGCGCTCTTTCTCGATCTCTGCTGAGTCAAACAGCGAGTAACGTATCATATCTGCTAACACAGTCATGACGGCTTCTAACTCTTCGCCAGGAACGCGGGCCGTATAACTCGTAATCTCTTTGCTTGTACTTCCATTGAACGTACCACCAACACCTTCAATCGCCTCTGAGATGAGACGAGCAGTAGGATAGTTCTTTGTGCCTTTAAAAAGCATATGTTCAATAAAATGCGACACACCTGCAACACGATCTTGTTCATAGCGCGAACCACTTTTGAAAAAGAAAGCAATGCTGGCAGAGCGCATACCGGGCATAGAGGCGGTGAGTAGACGCAGGCCATTGGGTAGCGTTGTTCGCTCGTAGTTCATTGTTGTCCTAGCTGATGAAACCATATATACATATCAACGGTCACAACCACATTGTTTCAGGCATGATCTGTCTTATCTCGCAGTATTATAGACGGTTTCCAGTACCATCGCAACACATTCCCATCAAAACAGGAAGAAGAATAGCCAATTTGGGTAATGCTCAGCTAGGAAAAAAGGATTGGGGACGGTAATCATATACGATTACCGTCCCCAATCCTTTTTTCCTAGCTGAGCACCATTTAAAAAAGACCAACATCATTTGCCAGATCGCCAAGACCACCAAGTAGTCCTTCCTCTTCACGGCGATGATGATGACGATGCTCATAGCCACCATAACCCATATCACCCTCAACGCGGTTTTCGATGGAGTTCTCGACGCCATGCAAGAGCATTTCTCCTCCAATAACGGCGGCTGCACCACCCAAAGCACCCATTGCCATATTGCCATTGTTGCCTTGCAAGAGGTTGCCTACGCCACCGAGCATGCCTTGTTGACCCTGCGCTTGCATGTTTGCAGGTGTAGGCACAATACCAGCAAGGCTTGTACGGCAACTTGGGCAATTAGGAGTAC
>CAXUIS010000132.1:8315-13845 GCA_964250915.1 uncultured Ktedonobacteraceae bacterium
ATACTGAGGTTGCTGATATGGTGCTTGTCCATAGGCTGGTTGTGGATATTGTCCAGGTTGGCCTTGCTGTTGTCCGTATAATTGCTGTGGTGCATATTGGCCCGGCTGAGGAGATGAAAGTGGACTACCACATCCTCCGCAAAAACGTGTACCCGGAGCATTTTGTCTGCCACATGCATTACAGAAGACAGGCGCAGCAGCGACGGACTGTGCTACAGGAGCATTCATGTTTTGTCCACAATGAATACAAAACGCGCTATCTATTGGCACTGCTTGTTGGCAAGCTGGACAAGGACGTGTGGTAGGGTGTGACTGCACAGGAGAAGCGACTGGTTGAGTCGCGTGTAACGCTGAACCACAGTGCATACAAAACGCAGAGTGCGCGTTGACTTCCTCGCCACAACGTGGACATGTTGTTATAGATGTATTGCTAAGAGGAGCTACCGTAGACTGTACAGGAGTTCCGCAGTGTTGACAGAATTTCTTTCCGGTGACATCGTTGCCACAAGATACACAGGTTGTCATATATTTTTTCCTGCCTTTCATATGTGCAAGAAGTTTTTGTGTTGTATTCCTTTGTCTTCTCTATTGGACGCAGTGTAGCACAGTTTCTCCAATTCGTCGATATTAACTTAACCTTCTATTAAGCAATCCTTCTGACGAGAAGAAAGACCAGGTACATGCTGATGAGCGAAAGAAGTAACGCGCCTATTGTTCCTCCAATGAGACCAAATTGAAGATACAAAAATCGCACAGCACTCGCGTAGACGACGGAGTTAATGGTCCCACTAAGCAGTAAAGTCTTCATCACGCTTACAGAAAACTCCTTGCCTTGTGCAAAATAGGTGAGGATCATAGTTGAAAGAAATACGGCGGGAAATGAGGCAAATATTCCTCCAATCAGTGGCCCTCCCAGTTTGGCAAAAGCAACAGCGAGGGTGATGATTAAACCACTCACAAGTCCTCTAATAAGTACGTTGAAAAAAGAAAACGAAGTCTTCCGACCGCTAAGTGATTTGACATGTAAGACATACTCCATAACACTATAAGAAAAAAGGAGTAGTACTAGAAAACTAATGAGAGCAAGACCAAAATTGTTAAAGTGAATAAGCACCGTTACAAATGATAAAAGCAACCATACAACGAGCGAACATATCAACGCGAGAGGAAAGCTCTGCTGAACGATAAAGGCATATGTGATAATAAAAATTCCGTCAATGCCCATAATAAGGGGAACAACGACCGTTGCCTGAGAAGCGGCAACGGGTGTTTGAGTCCATCCTATAAAGAACAAAGCAATCACGATGGAAGAAGGCATTCCAGCTATCACACCACCAATTTTAGAACCAAATTTTTCTGCAAGTATGGTAGCCCCTGTCAGCCAGAGGCTACCAACGAGGAAGGTAACAACAAGTTGGAACAGAAAAAGAGTGTTCACTACTACTCCGCTAACAGTTCTTCGATTTTCTCTTCGATGGTGATAGCCGAAGGAAAGAATGCCTCTTCTTCCGCAACATTATAAGGAGCCGCAGGAGCGTTAATGGCAGAAATGAAGGCTGGTGTGCTATCCAGGTCATAGAAGCAGTTTTCGACGATCCAGGAATGAATATGGCGTCCAAAGCTGGTCAGGTCCGCTTCCTCCGTGACGACAAGCACGCGGTTCGCTTCTCTGACAGCCGCTCGTACAGCTTCCTCGTCAAATGGTGCGAGCGTGCGCAAGTCTACAACCTCAATAGCTCCACCGTGTTGTTTGACGATATCGGCTGCTGCTGTACATGCCTCTAGTACCATGACGCCCCATGCGATGATAGCGAGACTCGTAGGTCCCCCACCGATACGCAAGCGACGTGCTTTTCCTAGCGGTAGTGTATAGTAGCCTTCGGGTACATTCCAATACTCTGCCATAGCAGGAATAAGATTACCAGCATTATCCTTTGGTGGCTCGGAGCGATAGAGGCGTCCACGCTCTAAAAAGACAACGGGTGACTGCGCTCGTGCTGACTCTAACAAGAGTCCTTTCGCGTCAAATGGTGTCGAGGGACAGACGGTAATCATTCCTGGGACCGTTGTAAACCACTGCTCACCAGCGTTCGAGTGTCCGTAGGCACCACCACCAGAACCACTACTCGAAATGGGGCCACCACCACCACTGCCTGATTTCGTACGAATGAGGAGCGGCACGTTCCAGTCACCATAGGTCTGATACGAGACACGCGCCGCCAGCCGAAGCGTCTGAGTCGCGGATTGATGATAGTCAACAAATTGCAATTCAGCACACCGTGCCTTGCCATCTTTCATGCCAGCACCAGCAGCAATACCAACGATCAATTGCTCATTGAGAGGACTACTAATCGCTCGCCCTGGATACTGCGTCACGAGCGTGGCTGTGGCTCCAAAGACGCCACCTTTCGGACTACCGACATCTTGCCCATAGACAAAGAAGTCAGGGTCACGTTGTGCCAATTCTGCCAGAGCTTCATTAATAGCTCCCAGCATCGTTGTTGCACGTCTTGGGCCACGAGGCGTATTTTGTTGCCACTGTGGAATATGCAAAACATGATCTAGCACACGATCAGCCATCGGCTCTGGCTCTTGCAACACCTCCTGCTCAATACGCTCTAGTTCTGTACGAATCCCGCGACGAATGGCGTCGATATCGCTCTCTTGCAGATGCCCGTGTTCAACGAGCCAACGCGCAAAGTTCTTCACTGGGTCCTTCGTCGCCGTCGTATACTCGATCTCTTCTTTCTTGCGATAGGCTTTAATGTCGGTACTACTCGAATGCGGGTCAAGCAAGCCAAGACGGAGATGCATCAAGACAGGCCCTTGACCAGTGCGTATATGTTGTGCTAGCCGACGTGTCGCTTCAAAGGTTGCTATTACGTCCGTCCCATCAACCTCTTCAGCATATAAGCCAGCACCTTTCGCGTACTCGACGAGTGAGCCGCCCCATTGAATAGAAGATTCAGCTGTGATTGCCCATCCGTTGTCTTCGACAACCATAAACACAGGCAACTGATGTACTCCTGCCTGACGGAGCAATACATTGAAGTCATTTGTGGCAACAGAGCCATCGCCACCCGTATAGAGAACCAGTTCGTTCTCACTATGTCGCTTAATGGAAAACCCAAAGCCACCTGCGAATGGTGCCAGACCCGCAATCTCACTAAAGCCCGGTAAGATACGATGACGCCTGCTACTATAATGCGACGGCATATTTCGTCCAGCGCCCATTGGTCCAGTAATACGCGAGTAGGCTTCGCGTATTGGTCCCGCTATATCGCCTGTTCGTTGCAACCATGCGCCCAAATCTCGATAGTATAATGCGAGCCAGTCAGTTGGTTCAAGTGCCGCAACAACCGCCGCCATCGTTTCATGACCAGCACAGCCAATATAAAAAGGATATTTGCCCTGCGTTTTACGTGTTTTTAGAAGATCGTTTGTGACTCTCGCCGTAACCATTGTGCGATAGAGCGCGACCACATCCAGCGGCGATGCTGCTGTATTTGCCTCTACCTCTCGAATATTTACTGTCATATTAGATATGCCTCTCTTTGATGTCGCCATTGACATTGGTGGCTTACATTAGCAGATACACTACATTTCATCGCTTCCATTATAAAATCGGCACACAGGAAAAGCAATGTTGCGAGAAAATAGGGTAGCAACAGCAGAGGCTTGCACTTCGTAATAGGTGTAAGAAAGAAATTATAAGATTAAAGCAGCAAAGGAGAATAGAGATGGCAGTTTCAAGCAAGACGCAACCATCTAAAACAATTCCATATCTTCATGAACCACCTCTCATCGGGAGTTTACCAGCATTTATGAAGAAGCGTATGAGCTTCCTAGTGCAAGTAGCTCAGACGAGTGATGTTAGTGGTTTTCACATAGGACCAGTGCCCGTTATCATGTTCAATCGAGCAGAGCATGTACAGAGCGTTTTGGTTGAACACGCGTATGAATTTAGCAAAGGTCGAATACTGCATAAGGCGATGGATGGTAATGGCCTCTTTATCAGTGAAGGCGAGTTTCATCGTCATCAGCGTAAACTCATGGCTCCAGTTTTTCAACCTCGACATATTGCGAGCTATGCAGATACTATTGTTCGTTATGAAGAACGCATTCAGCAAGAATGGCGTAATGGCGAGACAATTGACCTCAACAAACAAATGATTAGCCTGACAATGAGCATCATTGGCAAAGTTCTCTTTGATTCAGATGTATTTAGCGAAGCCGACGAGCTTGGTGCAGCAATGGGAATTGGCTTTGAGCATACTGTACATAAGCTTACCTCACTTTTCACGCCTCCACTTAGTTGGCCTACACAGCGCAATCTTCGTGTTCGTAGAGCATCGCAAGTGGTAGAAAGTCGCATTCAGAAGATGATCGCCGAACAGCGTCAAAGTAAGACTGAACACAATAACTTTTTATCTGTCTTGTTACAAGCTCAAGATGAGGATGGCAAGGCTATGAGCAATGAGCAACTCATGGATGAATGCTTGACTCTCTTCGGTGCCGGGCATGAAACGACGGCTGCCGCTCTTACCTGGACATGGTACTTTCTCTGTCAGAACTCGGATATCTATACGAAAGTACAACAAGAAGTTGATACCGTGCTACAGGGAAGAGCACCAACCTACAACGACCTCGTACATTTACCCTACTGCCTACAGGTCTTCAAAGAAACGATGCGCCTCTATCCGCCAGCCGCTGCAATATTGCGAGAGGCATTACATGACATTGAGATTGATGGCTATCTAATACCAAAGGGATATAATGTCTTTTTATCACCTTACACAATACACCGTAACCCATCCTACTTTCCCAATCCAGAGGTGTTCAACCCTGAACATTTCACACTTGAACATGAGAAACAGCTTCCTCGCTATGCCTATATACCCTTTGGTGCTGGGCCTCGGATCTGCATCGGCAATTACTTTGCACTCATGGAGGGACAATTGATCATAGCAACTCTCGCTCAACACACAGCACTTACACTCATTCCTGGACAAACTATAGAACCTGATCCAGCTCATAATCTCGCCCTACGTCCAGGCGGCAAAGTGGAAGCTATTGTTAACCAGAGGTAAGCAAATCGTTCCTTGTTGCTTCTCTTCCCATGTCCGTCATATAATGAACGTGCTTGTTATGAAAGACATGAGACTTAGACTATAAGAATTACTGTAGAGTAGGTATGTTATCCTCTTCTCACGCACAGATTCAGCTTGCAAAAAACTTGTATGAGCGTATGTTGCTCACAAGGCTTGTTGATGAATACATCTGTCAATTATATACAGAAGACCCGACGACATATGTGAGTTGTCGGGGTTACGAGGCTGCGCAAGTTGGAAGCGCGGTTTGCATCGAGGTAGGGAAAGATTTTACTCTGCCCCACTACCGTGACCTTGGTGTTATTATGACTATAGGAATGTCTTCGTATGAGGTCTTTTGCACACATGTACAAGGTCAGGCAGATGGGCAGGTTCGTTGGAGCTATCATAAGCATAATACAGTTACAGGCTCCGCACCT
>CAXUIS010000133.1:0-4401 GCA_964250915.1 uncultured Ktedonobacteraceae bacterium
GTACAGGAGCGACGGCGGCTTGTGGGGAAAGTCCTGTACGGGTCTGCTTTAGCACACCCTCTAGGACTTTTCTCATCTCTTCCAGTGGAGAAGGAATGAGTTATGCATACTTTGTGTTGTAGTAGACATGAGGAAATATACTTCCTCATAGGAAATATAAAGATAATCAAGCACACGTTATTCTAACGTGTGCACTAGATTGAAGGAGAACATATGAGTAACAATTCTGACCTGACGCTTGCGAATGTCAACGATTGGAATAAACAGGTCATCGAGGAGTTTCACGCGAATAGCGGCAAGGTTGGAGGTCCATTTGAAGGCGCGACTTTGCTCTTGCTTCACACACTTGGTGCGAAGAGCAATCAACCACGTACCAACCCGTTGGTATACTTCAAAGATGGCGACAACTACGTCATCGTCGCGTCCAAAGGTGGTGCACCCACCAATCCCGATTGGTACTACAATATACTCGCTCATCCTGATGTAACGCTTGAAGTCGGGACCGAGCAATTCAAAGCCCACGCGACGGTTGCAGAACGTGCAGAGCGTGACCGTATCTTCGACAATATCGCAAGACAATCATCTCAGTTTGCTGGGTATCAGAAAGACAACCCCCGCATCATTCCAATCGTTTTACTGGAACGCGTCAACTAAAAATACATATAAAAGGGATAAGAGGTTGTTTTGGCATGTAGGCATGCCAAAACAACCTCTTATCCCTTTTATTGCATCCAGGCAATTGAAAGGGTTCAGAAGGACGCGATGAATCGGTCCCTACATAATTGCTGACCTACGCAACACATACCAAATATGCGACAATGGAACGGGAGCATTTTCTCCCACACGAAATAGATTTAGAGGAGATACAAACATTCATGTGCTATGACGATAATGCACGTCCACCGATTACACCAGGGGAAAGCGGATCGGCTCGTGGCGAAGATATGGTGTTAACGGCTGCCGACGGTAACAAGTTTTCCGCATTTGCGGCCCATCCTAGTAAACCTAACGGATCACAGGTCGTGATTTATCCCGATGTGCGCGGCCTACATCAGTTCTACAAAGAACTGGCATTGCGCTTTGCTGAGGTAGGAGTCGCGGCTGTAGCAATGGATTATTTCGGGCGCACTGCTGGCTTAACTGGACGTGACGACTCGTTCGAGTTCATGCCTCATGTGCAACAACTCCGCTTACCAACCGTCTTCGCGGATGCGAAAGCATCGCTTGCACAGTTGAAGAGTATGACTGACTCATCTGATGCCGCGTTCACCGTTGGTTTCTGCCTGGGTGGTAGCCTCTCGCTCTATACGGGGACAGAAGACATGGGACTGGCAGGCGTCATCGGTTTCTATGCTGGTCTGAGTCGTAAGATGGATGAGCAAAAAGGGACAGTGATAGAAGCTGCCGCTAAGATCAAAGTTCCGGTGCTTGGCCTCTTTGGAGGCAATGATCCAGGCATTCCAGCCGACCAGATTCAACAACTTGACGAGCAACTAGACAAAGCGGGTGTAAAGCATGAAGTTATCACCTACCCTGGGACGCCACACAGTTTCTTTGACCGCAAGGCCGCTGAGTTCGCAAAAGAGTCCGCCGATGCATGGCAACGCATCCTGGGCTTTATCGAGGAACGCTCACAAATAGTTCCCTCGTAAAAGCAGAAAAGAAAATCAGAACATGCTTGGCAAACGGCGTATCGCCGTTTGCCAAGCATGTTCTGATTTTCTTTTATAATCTATTGCATTTTCTTTCATACTCCACTATACTAGACGAGTACAAAAATATATACTCCAACAATGATAAAGAGGAGTAGCTCATTAAGAATGGCAGAGAGCCGACGGCTGGTGCAAGTCGGTGGTTCGGAATGAGTGAAGGGCACTTTGGAGTTGGACTGAATGAGTGGCTTCACAGAGGTGAAGAAGCAGGGTGGAACCGCGCTTCATGCTGTAAGACGTTGTGGCCCAGGCCAGCGCAAGCATGTGTCGTCCCTGGGCATGTAGTGTGTCTGGGGCTTTTTTATTGGAAAGGAAATCACTCATTCATGACACAGACAGAGAACAATGATACTCCTCTGGTCCCCATTGAGAAAATCGTGTCGCTGTGTAAGCG
Organism: uncultured Ktedonobacteraceae bacterium; assembly: GCA_964250915.1. Classification (GTDB taxonomy): domain Bacteria; phylum Chloroflexota; class Ktedonobacteria; order Ktedonobacterales; family Ktedonobacteraceae; genus JBBQVS01. The sequence continues at coordinate 2,107 of CAXUIS010000133.1, forward strand.
ACGTGGCTTCGTGTATCCCAACTCCGAAATTTATGGTGGTGTTTCAGGCATCTATGACTTTGGACCGATGGGCGTCGAGCTACGTAACAATATCCGCCGCTATTGGTGGTGGTCGATGGTGCAGAATCACGACAACGTACTTGGCATTGAAGGTGCTATCATCACACACCCCCGCGTGTGGGAGGCCAGTGGACACGTCGAAAACTTCGTTGATAAGCTCGTTGACTGCAAAAAGTGTAAACGTCGCTTCCGTACCGATCATCTTGAGCCGGAGAATCTTGAGCAGCATAAGTGTCCGGTTTGTGGCGGTGAGTTAACTACAGAGCCACGCGTCTTCAATCTGCTTATGGAAACCTACCTCGGCGTAGTCGAGGGCGACCGTATGAAGACCTACCTGCGCGGTGAGGCATGCCAGGACATCTACCTTGACTACGATAACGTCTTAAAGTCATCGCGGGTACAGGTGCCGTTTGGTATCTGTCAGATTGGTAAAGCCTTCCGTAACGAGGTCACGCCTGGCAACTTCTTGTTCCGTCAACGTGAGTTCGAGCAGTGGGACCTGCAATTCTTTGTGCATCCAGATGAGATGCAAAAGTGGTTCGATTACTGGAAAGAGTTTCGCTATAACTGGTACCTGGGCATTCTCAATCATAAGGACCGTATCCGCTTCCGTGAGCATGCGCCCGACGAACTGGCCCATTATGCCAAGCAAGCCTACGATATCGAGTACAGAACTGTCCTCGGTTGGCAAGAATGGGAGGGCATTCACTGGCGTCAGGATTGGGACCTCTCACGGCACAGTCAGTATAGTGGACAGGACTTAAGCTATACCGACCCGAACACAAAGGAACGTTACATTCCCTGGATCGTCGAGACTTCTGGGGGTGTAGACCGTACCTTCCTCAATCTGCTGCTCGATGCCTATGAGGAAGAGCCTGACCCTGCTGGCAAAGAGCCACGCACCGTGTTGCGCCTGAACCCAATGCTCGCTCCGGTCAAGGTTGCGGTGTTGCCATTGCAAAAGAACAAGGAGGAACTGGTCACAACGGCAAAAGATATTCATAAGAAACTGCAACGCCTCATGGTCTCGCAATATGACGACGTGCAGAACATCGGACGCCGCTATCGTCGTCAGGACGAAATTGGCACGCCTTATTGTGTCACTATCGACTTCCAGACGCTGGACGACCAGACCGTCACAATCCGTGAACGTGACCGTATGACACAAGAACGTATTGCCATTAGCGAGCTTCCAATGTATCTATTGGAACGCGTAAGCTGGCACTAACAAGAAGATGTAACGAACAGTAGGGGTTATAATTCATTACGCCCGTAACCCCTACATTTTTACTCATGGTTCTTACGAGAAAACCTACTAAAACTACCGATGCCTAGTATTTTACCTGCGCTACCAATACTCAAAATGCTCCCAACACTACCAATGCTCAGAATACTGCCCGTACTACCGATACTGAGAATGCTTCCCGCGCTTCCAATGCTGAGCAAGCTGCCAGCACTAAAGAGGCTCCATAGGCTCAGGAAACTTGCGAGGCTATTAGTGCTTGCATAAGAAAGAGCAGAGCGTTGCCATAATTTTAGGGGTGCTGGTGTTTCTTGTATGTTTGTTTTGCTCATGATAATTACATATATCCTTTTTTTCTCAGTATATCATTTTTCAACTACAACATTTATTACGTAGGAGAGAGTTCGCGTTATGTTATAATGAGGTTAAACAAGATGAAGAGGATAATGTGCCACGTAAGATACGGCAACTTAAGGCGGACTTGCGAAAGGCAGGAGTGTATCAGGTGTCACAAGAAGGAAGTCATACAAAATGGAGACATCCTCTTGTTGCAACAAACACACTTATTCTTGCTGGTCACGATGGTGATGATGCCAAACTATATCAGGAAAAAGCAGTACGTATATTGCTACAAGAGATAGCAGACGCTAAACGGAGAAGCGAGTCATGAACGAACATCACCTTCATTATTCCATGCTCATTGAGTGGTCAGAGGAAGACCACGCATATCTAGTAACATTACCTGAATGGGCTGGTCGTGTTTTTATGCCTGTAACACACGGTAATACATATGGTGAAGCAGTGCAGAATGGACAAGAAGTACTCGAAATGCTTATAGATGGTGCAATACAAGATGGTGAAGCTCTTCCCCCTCCGAAAAAATATGCAGTAGCATAGTAGGCACTGTATAGACGAAAAAATTGGCCGCTCCTGGCGCCGGCCCTTTTTTAGTCGATAAATTTGCGAAGCCCTATGCCCGGAGCACAGCCGAT
>CAXUIS010000133.1:4411-6335 GCA_964250915.1 uncultured Ktedonobacteraceae bacterium
GTGCCTACGCCGTATGCCGGAAGCCCATCGCATACAGTGACGCGTACTCCCCTTCGCGCTGCAGGAGGTCGTTGTGTGTGCCTTGCTCGACGATGTGCCCTGCTTGGACGACGACGATGTTGTCTGCATTTTTGATGGTCGATAATCGGTGCGCAATCACCACGGCGGTACGACCTTTCAATAGTGTATTCAACCCTTCCTGCACGATGAGTTCGGTGAAGGTGTCGATATTCGCCGTAGCCTCATCTAATACAAGAATGCGCGGATCGGCAAGGAGCGCACGCGCAAACGAGATGAGTTGACGCTGCCCCACGCTGAGGTTACGCCCACGCTCACGAATGAGTGTGTTGTAGCCTTCTGGTAAGCGCTCGATCAGGTCATGCGCTCCCACCACACGCGCCGCTTGCTGTATCTCCTCATCCGTTGCGTCGAGACGCCCGTAGCGAATATTATCGAGAATGGTGCCCGTGAACAGAAATGGTTCCTGTAGTACGATACCAATCTGACTACGCAACGATGCCTGCGTCACATCCCGAATATCATAGCCATCGATGCGGATTGCCCCCTCTTGAATATCGTAGAAGCGTGTCAGCAAACCCACAATTGTGCTTTTGCCCGCACCAGTAGGACCAACGATAGCGACGGTTTGACCTGCTTGAATTGACAAGTTAAAGTCGCGTAGCACAGGCACATCCTTAAGATAGCCGAAGTAGACAGAATCGAATACCACATCGCCGTGTATCTGTGGCAAAATCTTTGCATCAGGCTTGTCAGTAATCTCGACTGGCACTTCCATGATTTGAAAGATGCGTTCCGCCGCAACTCCTGAACGTTGTAGCTGTGTATATTGCTGGCTGAGATCACGAATTGGGTCAAAGAAACGGTTGATATAGAGCGTGAATGAGACGAGCACACCGACTTGTAACTTGCTCTGCGATACCAAGATACCGCCATAGACAACGGTAATCATGATGGCAACGGCTGCAACGACCTCGACCAGAGGCAGAATCAGCGAGGCGATACGTACCGCTTCCTGGTTCGTATCGCGGTTGTAGGCATTTAGCTCGTCGAACTCGTCGCGGTTACGGTCTTCACGCGCAAGGCTTTGAATGACGCGCATACCAGAAATGTTTTCTTGCAGCGTTGCATTGACCATCGAGATCGCGGCACGGGTCAAACGGAACGAACGCTGAGCATAGCGTTGCCAGAACGCCGCTATCACAATCATGATTGGCAGCACTATAAACGAGAGTAACGCGAGTGGTGTGTTTAGTACGAGCATGATGCCGATAATGCCGAATAGCGAAATCAGCGAGCCAAGAATCGACAGCAGACCGGAATTAAGCATTGACTCCAGGACATCTATATCGCTTTGCAAACGTGACATGACTCGTCCAATCTGAGTACGATCATAGAAGCTCAACGAGAGCCGTTGCAGGTGCGTGAACATATCCGAACTGAGTTGGAACAGTGTTTGCTGTCCCGCCCAGGACATGGTCCAGACCTGCCAGTATTGGGCCTGCCACATTAAGACGTTGACGACGAGCAGGACAACGCCGATGATACCAAGCCCACGCAGGTCGTGATGTGTGATAAAGGAGTCGATAGCGACACCAATCAAGTATGGGTTCGCAAGGTTGAGCAACGTATACACAAGCATAAGTGCAATGCTTCCCAATGCTGCCGCACGGTAGCGCGAGATGTACGGGCCAAATTGCTTGATATAGTGCCAGCTAAATTTACCTGAAACGTTTTCGTCCGAACTTTCCAAGCTATTTTCGCGCAACCGACTTTTGCGACGATGCGCCATAAATTCGTCGATTGACTCCGACCGTGTTGCTTTTACCGTTTTCATCGTTTTACCTCGCGTTTCTGGTCGGTTGGGTGTGCTGAAGCAGACCCGTACAGGGGTTGTTCATCAATG
>CAXUIS010000133.1:6435-13810 GCA_964250915.1 uncultured Ktedonobacteraceae bacterium
GTACAGGGGTTGTTGACTGTCAACGGAGAGCATACGCGTCTCGAATTCCTCTTGTTCACGTAGTTGTAGGTCGTAGAGACGTGTGTATGCACCGTTTAACGCCAGCAATGATTCGTGAGTTCCCTGCTCGATGATGTTGCCCTTGTCGAGAATGAGAATCTGATCGGCATTCTTGATGGTACGCAGGCGTGACGCGACAACGAAGGTGGTACGTCCATGCATTACAGCGTCGAGTGCTTGCTGAATGAGATACTCGGTCTCCATATCAACACTTGAGGTGGAGTCGTCAAGCACAAGAATACGTGGGTCGAGTAACAGGGTTCGTGCGATCGCGACACGCTGCTTTTGTCCACCGGACAGAGTGACACCACGCTCTCCCACCCATGTATCATAGCCATCGGGCAGGGTCAACGCGAAATCGTGAATACGCGCAACCTTCGCGGCTGCTATAATTTGTTCATCCGTTGCATAAGCGACACCATAAGCGATGTTGTCACGCAATGTCGCGTTAAAGAGAAATACATCTTGCAGCACCAGACCAATGTTTTGGCGTAACGAATGTTGCGTCACCTCGCGTAAATCGTTGCCATCGACCGTCAAGCGTCCCTGCGTAGGGTCGTAGAAGCGCGGTAACAGGCTGAGAATTGTGCTTTTGCCACTTCCAGTTGCACCAAGCAGAGCAATAATTTGTCCAGGCTTGGCGTCGATAGTGATATCGTGTAGCACCTCTGGCCCTTTATTGTAGGAAAACGAGACATGCTCAAACGCGACACGACCTTGCACATTCTTCAGAATGCGAGCATCAGGAGCGTCGGTGATGGTTGATTGCACGTCAAGTACGCTGAAGATGCGTTCACCACCAGAGAGGCCACGCATGAACCATGTCACCATAAAGCCAAAGGCACGTACAGGTGTGTTCAGTAGCAGAATATATTGTGTAATTGCCGCAAGCACTCCAATGCTTAGGTGATTCCCGATGACCGCGACTCCACCAATCCAGACTACCAGGACCGTGATGATGTTGATTACCAGCAGCATAAGTGGCTGGTTCCACGCGGAAAGGCGCATCGCGGACATATTCAGCAGACGTAGTTCCTGGTTCTTCGCACCAAACTTCGCAATCTCAAAATTCTCACGTGCGAAAGCTTTGACGACACGTACACCGCTCAGGCTCTCCTGCATGACGGTACCGAGTTCGCCATTTTCGTTCTGCACATTCATCCACAATGGACGCAAACGACGCCCCACTTGTAGAGACAGGAAAATGAGAATAGGCACACTGATGAGGGTCACAAGTGCAAGATATGCATCCAGGCGAAACAGAATAACGGTAATCGCTGCAAAGGTGACAATAGTGAGCAGCGAACGCAACAAGCCAAGCGTAATAAAATTTCGTACCGCTTCAATATCGACGGTGAGACGTGACATAAGCTGTCCTGTCTCCGACTCGTCATGGAAGGCAAAGCTGAGTTTTTGCAGATGATCGTAGACCTGATTGCGCAGGTCGTAGGCAACAAGATTAGAGACGGATTGTGAAAGGTAGCCCTGTCCATAGGCAAACAAGCCACGAAGGGCACTTGATACCAGAATCGCTAGCGCGACAAGCAGTAAATTGCTTAATTGCCCATGCTGTAAACCAGCATCAATCACATAAGCGATAAGCCACGGAACGATTAACGAAAGTCCGGTAGAGAGACCCAGACAGACAACAGCACCGAGCGATTGTAGCCAATGGGGACGTAGTAAGGCAAGGATACGTACATAAATACGCAAATTTTCTTGCCATGTATCAGCATACAGGGACGTTTTTGACGGATTTCCAGAGAACGAGGTCACACGCTGTTCCTTTCTCGATACACGCACTCCAAAAAAGGAAGCCGCTCACCATGTCTACTTCATGCTGTTACAGATATCTGTAGGGACCGATGTATCGCGTCCTTGCTGGCAATCGATTGCGGACCAGAACGCGATACATCGGTCTCTACAGAAATTCACTAATAGATAGCGAAGACAACAAAACAGAAGACGGTGAGCGACATGAGGTTGTCTTGCTTGTCTGTCTTCTGTCGGAATTTGGTGGAGGATATCATCGACGTTGATGATAGAGATGCAGTCGCCCAATGGGTGGCGTTCTCTGTGTCCTTCAGAACTTCTTTTTTTCTCTTTACAGGATATCACATTCTATCACACGTCTGCCAACCTCTTATAGTAGACAAAAAAATACATCGACACTTGTTCGTGATGCGCAGGGCTGTATCAATTGATACAGCCCTGCGCATCACGAACAAGTGTCGATGTTATAACTATTTGCCTGAAATGAAACCAAGTCCGGTTGGGCTGGTGAGACCAATGATAACAGGTGTTATTGTGCCTGTCTTGGGATTAACCGTCCCAACAAACCCAGCTACACCGGAGTCAGCAGGTGCTTCTGTATAGATGGTATTAGGAGTGAAGCCAGTCTTGTCGATAGTCGCTGTGTAGATGGTGTTTTGTTTGCCATCGACAATAATCAAACGACCCTCTGGCATTTTAGGAATCCACGTCGTATCATCGACCTGTGTTCCAAGAGCTAAGCGCGTGACCGTTTGCTTGGAGGTACCCGGATTATGAATGATGATCAATTCAGAGTCACCCTGTGAATCCTGAACGACATCACCCTGATTGTCAACGGACATTGAGTCAGGGTCGGTCAGGTTTAACGTAACCTTCTGATTTGTCGCGATATCAGTGGCTGTAGCATTACCATACAACACTGGTGTAGTGATTGCCTTGCCATTGCTTAATGTAACCTTAAGCACTGCGGGGGCAGTATTCACGCCAGCACTGTTCAATGTGGGGTTAGATGCAGCAATGAACGTCATTCCATTCACAAATGCCAGGTCGTCATAGCCACCGCCATGAAGAGTCTTTGAGAATTGGTATGATTTCATTGCATGAGTTGTAGGATTGATCACTACAAGACGTGGGTTCGCATCCTCGTTTGAAGTTGCCCATACATAATGCGTTTTTGGATCGATGCGTAGTCCGTCGCAGTGACCCAGCACACTATATGTCTTAACGACCTGTCCTGAACGTGTATATTGAACAACCGTACTTGACTTGCCATCAGTGCCATCAACAGCCGTCGTATTCTGATAGCCGACCCAAACGTACTTGCCATCGACTTCAACCGAGTCTGGGTTGTAGTACGCTTTTGTGCCTTTAGCAAACACCGAGACATTATAGCCTGGCACACCGACGACACCCGATGTAGCTGATGCAACGGTATGTGCTTGCGCGACTGAGCCAAAGCCCAAACTAACAAGCGCAAGAGCTACCACACATAGTGTGGTAAGAAATACACCCGCTCCCCTACGGAGAATTGTAGACATAGTGTTTCCTCTTTTCAGAAATGGATATTTTTCCATGAAAAAGATAGGGAATATATTTACCCCCTCCACTAAGAGTAACTATGTATTGTTAACACTATGTGATATCAGTATTAACAGGTTATTAATTTCTTATACATTAAATGTGTAGAAGCGATTATTATAAGGCATCTTACTGTAGGAAAGCTAGTCACGTAATATATGTGATATTATCAGGTCAGAGAGTAGGAGCACAGAGGCTGTGCCTACGTTATGTGCAGAAAGTGAGAATGCTACAATGTTTCAACTTACTGTCCTCTATGGACATCCAGAGAATGTCGAAGAGTTTGACCGCTATTACAAGGAAACTCATACACCACTAGTACAGAAGATTCAGGGACTTAAGGGCTTGACCGTAACCAAGTTTACGGCGGGACCACGCGGCGAGCAGCCACCCTATTATCAGATGGCTGCTATGTACGCGGACACGCGCGAGGAGTTCGATACATTAATGTCCACACCCGAAGGCAAGGCGGTAGGGCGTGATGTGCGCAACTTCGCTACAGGTGGCGCAACGCTGATCTACGGCGACCAACAGAAATATTTGTAGGGACCGATGACGCACATCCTTTGGGGTGTGCTAAAGCAGACCCGTACAGGACGCGACCACCGTAACTCCTGTACGGGTCTGCTTTAGCACACCCTCTTAGACCCCATAGGCGTCAAGTTAAGCAAAGATGAGTTTATGTGCGAAGAAGCTTCTCAAGCCAGTTCACAAGGATTGTAGACTCGCAAAACGTGAGAGCGTTCCTTGCCAGACAATAGCCCCTTTGTTCGTAGAGGGCAATTGCGGCATTGGCTTCTCAAGCCAATCGGAAGAGTCTCATGGGTTCATCCTTTCAAAGCTCTGCAATCCTTAACTTGACGCCTATGGGACCGATGACGCACATCCTTTGGGGTGTGCTAAAGCAGACCCGTACAGGACGCGACCACCGTAACTCCTGTACGGGTCTGCTTTAGCACACCCTCTTAGACCCCTACAACAGTTTCGACAACTCATCAGCACTATTCACAGGTGCCTGACAGACGAAGTTTTGACAGACATAGGCCGTTGCCGTGCCATTTTTTAGCGGACGATCCGCTAGAAGTGGAACAGTTTGTATTGCTTGAGAGTCATCGGGAACACAATAGGCCAGGACGCTATTAGGTGAGTAATGCGTGTTGGTGGCTTCTAGCAGGGCGAGTGTGTCGTCGGTTGCAAGGGGGCCGACAATCGCAATTTCTTTACTGGACGAGAGTGCGAAATCGAGCGCGCCTAGCACATGCCCGAAGGCTTGCGGGTGTTGCGTCATGACATCTGCGAGTGGTTGCAAATAGTCGTCGGCACGTTTACGATAGGACTGCTCACCAGTAAACGCTGCAAGCCGTAAGAGGACATCTATAGCAACACTATTTCCAGCCGGAGTTGCATTATCCATAATGTCTTTTGGGCGACTGATCAACGCTTCAGCATCGCTCCCCGTATCGAAGAATCCGCCGTTTTGCTCGTCTGCGAACAACATAATAGCAGAATCCATCAACGTGCGTGCTTCGGCGAACCAGCGCGGCTCAAAGGTCGCCTCGTAGAGCGCGAGGAGACCATCAGCAAGAAAGGCATAATCCTCTAAAAAGCCGTTCAGGTGTGCTCGTCCATCTTTATAGGTACGCAAAAGGCGTCCATCTTTACGTAATTCACGTAACAAAAAGTCGGCGTTTTTCGTGGCAACCTCAATATAGTCGAGACGTTCGAGATAGCGACCCGCTTCAGCGAAACTACGCAGCATCAGTCCATTCCAGGAGGTCAATATCTTCTCATCACGTCCCGGCTTGATCCGCGTTTCACGAACTTTAAAGAGTGCAGCGCGACTCTGTTTCAGCGACTCTTCCAGGGCTTCATCGCTTATCTGTGCTTCGTCGGTAGCACGTACTTGTGGCTGGACATGTAGAATGTTCTTGCCCTCAAAGTTACCACGTTTCGTGACATCGTAGTAGGGTAGAAAGAGCGCGGCAGCCTCTGTCGAAAGCACCTGCTCGACTTCTGCTGGTGTCCATACAAAGAACTTGCCCTCTTCACCCTCGCTATCAGCGTCTTGTGTCGAGTAAAAGCCGCCTTCGGGCGAGGTCATTTCACGCACAACATAGTCCAGCGTCTCCTCGACGATACGACGATAGAATGGGATACCTGTCACAAGATAGGTGTGCAGGTAGATACGGCTCAGTAGCGCGTTATCGTACAGCATTTTCTCAAAGTGTGGCACAAGCCATTCTTTGTCAGTGGAGTAGCGATGAAAACCGCCGCCAAGTTGGTCGTAGATACCACCATTCGCCATACTTCTCAACGACTGTTCAACGATTTCGAGTTCAGGAGTTTTCGCTGGCTTCGTAATCTCGCCCTTGAGTCGGTGCTGGTGAATACGTAACAGCAATTCTAGCGACATGGTACCGGGGAATTTGGGAGCAGTACCGAAGCCACCATGCTCGGCGTCGTACTCTTCAACTAACGCATCGCTGGCTTGACTGAATAGGTCGAGCGAGAATGGCGTGTTCGCGGGTAGTGCCGAACCTGCTCTTCGCAATGGCGCATCGCTACGCTGTTGCAGGTATTCGGCGAGTTGTGAGGCTTGCTCCTCGATCTCCTTGCGATTCTCCTTATAGGCATGGGCAACACTGAGCAGGATACTGGGGAAACCGGGCATAGTTTCGCGTCCATAGTGACGGTCTTCAGGTGGAAAGTAGGTGCCACCATAGAACGGACGACCATCAGGCATGAGAAAGACGGTCATAGGCCACCCACCTTGTCGTGTCATGGCCTGCACCGCCTGCATATAGATACTGTCGATATCGGGGCGTTCCTCGCGGTCAACCTTGATGTTGATAAAATTTTCATTCATCAACGCGGCAATTTCTTCATTCTCGAACGATTCGCGCTCCATCACATGGCACCAGTGGCACGCGGAATAGCCCACACTCAACAAAATCGGCTTATCCTCTTGCTTCGCTCTCTGTAATGCCTCATCATGCCATGCATACCAATCGACTGGATTGTGGGCGTGTTGCAAAAGATAGGGGCTGGTTTCATGAATAAGACTGTTTGTATGCGCGTGTTGTTGTTGCTGTATATCTGACATGGATTGTCCCTCCATAAATGTTTGTGTACGGTGATTAGCTTTAGGCATTGTACGACATGGGGAGGGAAATGCGTAGGGATTGAGTATGTGGCGTGACGAAACAATGTAGATACGTCGCGTGTAGGGACCGATGTATCACGTCCTCTTGACAATCGAAATGTTGGAGGGGGTGCCGAAACATTCCATCAAATCCTCCAAATTAGTGGATGTGGCAGAGGACGTGATACATCGGTCCCTACAGCCATTCATATCATGTTTCATTGGTTCAAATGAGCATCATCGACATGTGCACGTTATGTGAAGTCCATAAATCGACAACAAATCCTAATGATGTATAGAAGGCGATAACATCATACCAATCAGAATTGGTTTCGAGTCGTACCTGCGTATATTTGTTTTGACGCGCAGCCTCCATAAGATACTGCATAATCGTTCTTCCAATACCAGAACGCCGATACACGTGGTCAACCGACATACGCACGATGCGTCCGATATTTGGCTCTTCCTCAAGCAATGCGCCTGTCCCAACAATGCGCTCATCCAATTGAGCAATGAGAAATGTTGCACCTATTGCAGTATAGTTTTCCTGAATGTTATCAAGATCGGGGTTGCGTGTTTCGTCAATAAAACCATAGTGTTCACCGAGACCATTGAGGATAAGCTGACGTGCCATAGTCTGGTCGCGTGGCTCGAAGGGTCGGTAGATGATGGAATGTTGCATAAGAAAAGCTCTTTCCGCAAGAAAACACTAACTAACAGATGCCCACCAGGGGCAATACTGTTTAAATACGTGCAATTGTGGTGGATTTGGGGACCCACGGACGCCCACAAGGGGCAATACTGTTTAAATAAGAAGAACGA
>CAXUIS010000134.1:0-13741 GCA_964250915.1 uncultured Ktedonobacteraceae bacterium
TATGGGCAGTGATCGAGCTAATGCAACGCTATATCAGGCAAAAGAAGGCCAATACACAGGCGCGCAATGCTTGGGTTCTATTGAAGCCTACTACGAAGATTGTCGATGTTGTACCGGACGACGAGGAGTCTGAAAGTACAACCGATGATGATGTGCATAAACGTGCCAAGCAAAATGGGCATTATTCGCAAAGCAAACATACAAAGTGAATTGTGTGTTGGGAGAACAGGGAGACCGCAAGGGTCTCCCCTACATGTCCACGACACTCTATGTGTAGGGGAGACCCTTGCGGTCTCCCTGCAATGTAGTTAATCCTTGTTGTCCTCAAAAATGCGTGTTACTTCTGCCAGTACGTCGTTGAGATCGATGTCTCTCTGTGCTCGCTCAGCAGGTATCTCCTGCGAAGTATCGACAAGCGGCTCTGTCTGCGTGTGCTTCTCGTCATCTGTTTGCAGTGCAAACTCTTGCTCGCACTCATTGAGTGCCTCTATGACAGAAAGGTTGCCATAGACGATACGGGGTAGGAGACTATGGTACATCGCCACCGTTTGCATGAGTGCTCCAAAAGCAAGCTGGAATTGCTCAAACGTAATAGAGTCTAATCCTAGTGGAATGGCCTCTTCCAGGCGTACCTCGCCATCGTCGAGATCAATACCGAACTTGCCAACAGCAATACGATAGTTAACAGCCATCAATGCTTCGAGACATTCTAATCGTCGTTTCGTTGTCACCGCCCCAATATGAGGCGCGATCAGCATCAGCTTTCGCGCCTCTCCTTGTTGCTGAAAACCAACGATCATGCGCCACTGTCCATGACTGCCGTGAAACGCAAGTTCCACGATCTCGCGCTCGTAGTCTACGTGTGCCAGCTTTAAACACATTTGAGTGAGGTAGCTTGTGATCTGAGGAATACCGAAAGGGCCAGTCATGCAGGACTCCTTCTTTGTCTGTGAGCAACGGAGCATCAGAACCTTGCCAGGTCTGCTACCTCAAGTATAGCATGGAAACAGTGATAAACTATTCATAGACATAGCAAAGTCCTGGGATGTCATAGGCTAAACCTCGAACTTGCTTGCTTGTATGCCGATTGGTCCGCTCTAAACACATCTGCGTTCACTCCACGAGCTGATGCAAAAAAATCTGCGAGCAACTGTAGCGGCACTACTGTAACGAGTGGAGTCAGTTCCTCTACAATATCGGTATGTAGTTCAACATGCGTCCAGTTCTCCTGTGTAAACAAATTGCTATCATCGGGAGGTATGGTGCCCAGTAGCAAGACGTGTGTTCCAATCTCACGTAGTGCATGTAAAAAGTCTGCTATTCTTGGTTGTGCTGGACCCTTAACGCTCACAATAACGACGAGATCGTTGGCTTCAAAGCCGACAAATGGACCGTGAATAGCCTGCTCTAATTCTAAGCCTTCGGCTGTGATGTACGCTGCTTCCTTTGCTTTTAGCGCGCCCTCTGGTGCTATTGACGCGTTCGGTCCCGCGCCCACAATAAAGACTCGGCGTTGGTGTGTTACAACGTCCTGTGCCACTTGTCGCAGTATATCCTCATGCAGAAAAACCTGTTCTATAAAGGTTGGTATGACTGCTAGACCTTGCTCGATCTGCTGAGCAACTTGTGTATTACCACGTAATGCTGCGAGACGTGCGGCTATCTGTGCGAGACGTGTCAACGTACCCGTAAAGCTAATAGAATGAGCCGATGACACCTCTTGCCCGACTGTCTCTAGCACGATATCCACATCGCGCATCTGTGAACCTTTGCCAGTGATGCCCACCGTCAAAATACCTGTCTGCTTTGCGCGTTGTACGGCTCCTACTCCATGAACCTTGCTGCCACGATGACTGATCACAACCACTCCATCGTTTGAACGCAGTGGGCGTGGATATGTCACAAAATCATAAGAACGAACCGCCCATGCATCGACTCCAGCGAGGCGAAATAGATACTCACCAATAAGTGCTGCATGATAACTTGTGCCAATTCCCGCGATTAGAATACGCTCCCGTGAGTTTAACTGCTGTGCTGCCTGTGTCGGCGTGTCCCAATCCACCAATAGCTCACGTATAGCTGATGGTTGAGCGTGAATTGAGCGATAGAGTGCAGTTTCCTGAGTCATATGTTGAGTCCTTTCAAAATGTGAGCGGTTTCACTATCATGGTACAACGGATGTAGGGACCGATTTATCGAGTCCAAAGGGTGGGGCTTGAGGGAACACACTGAGAAAAAAGAATCGTCGCCGACGTGTTGCCCCACCCCGCCCTCCAGGACGCGATAAATCGGTCCCTACTAAATACATTCAAGCATAGCATACTCAATACTTCTTTAAAAGAACATCCACCAATTCCCCAGAAAAGCGTAACATTTGTACATCCAAAAGTGTCACATCCTTAAAAGAATGTTACCACAATAATTTTTTGAGCGTATATATCTTATATCCACACTACCTCTTTTATGAGCAGGAGCTATCATGGCAGAAACAATAAGTACATCCATTCAAAATTCTCTAAGCAAGAAACCACTTGACTCACTAACATTTGAAGAGCGGGTCCAACGAGGGGCAGAGAACGCTGTGCGCTGTATGGGCGTGACCTCACAAGATCGTGTTTTCATTATCACCGATTATGCACGTGAAAGTATTGCGCGTCGTGTTGCCTCTGTCGCACTAGCCGAACATGCTGATGTGACGGTGCGTTTTCTTGAGCACTACGGTGAACGGCCTCTGACCGTCTTTTCAGACGAGTTGCGTAACGACCTTCTTCAGGTGCATCCAACCGTCACGTATTATATTGCAACGGCACAGCCTGGGGAAATTTCTTTTCGTCTTCCCTTGCTCCCATTTCTGGCAACCGAACTGAAGGTGCGTCATGGGCACATGATTGGTATTGATGAAGCACTTATGGCGGATGGCATGTGTGCCGACTATGACGAAGTATTCACCTTGACCAATTCCATCTACGACCTTGTACAGAATGCTACGACCATTCATGTTACCTCCGCGAAGGGTAGCGATGTTACCGCGACTTTCAACAAGGATTGGAAATGGATTCCCTGTCATGGACGTTATCATGAGCAGGGCAAGTGGGGCAACTTGCCAGAGGGTGAGGTATTCACGGCACCCGCAACTGTCGATGGTGTTCTAGTATGTGATGTCCTAGGCGACTACTTTTCAGAAAAATACGGTGTGCTACAACACCCCTTAGTTATTACTGTGAGAAATGGCTACGTCACAGAGGTGAATAGCGAAGACAAGGCCATTGCACAAGAAGTGCGCGACTATCTCTTCTCAGTACCAAATGGTAATCGTGCGGGCGAATTTGCGATTGGCACGCTGACGAGCCTGAAGAAACTTGTCGGCAATCTGCTGCAAGATGAGAAGATGCCTGGCCTACATATTGCCTTTGGCAACCCCTATCCACAGTTCACAGGCGCGGACTGGGACGCGAAAATTCACGTTGATGTAATACCATCTCGTTGCACCATCGAAGTTGATGGACATGTTATCATGCAAGATGGTGAATTTCTTCAATAAAGAAACGTATATAATAAGGGTAGATACGTTGTCTAATCTGCCCTTTATCTTGTACAAGATGTGTAATTCGGGGGAGACTTGCACGTTCATCTATGAACAGTTGACACTCTTTCGTTTACTCGATTACAATAGAGGCAGTACAGACGTGTATCAACGATGATAACTGTGTCACCCACTTTCTCTTCCAGAAAAGCTATATGGGGGGCTTTGAAATGACCACGACCAGGGGACAACATCTTATCGGTACCGTACTAGGGTCTTGTGTGCTAGAACGGCTCCTGGGCTATGGCGGTTCCAGTGCAGTCTTTTTGGGGCAGCAGCATACACCTAATCGTAAGGTAGCTGTAAAGGTTTTTCTCCCGCGCTCGACAATGGATATGCAGATGCGGCGTGATTTCTACCGTCGTTTCTTACGTGAGGCCGAAGCAGCAAGCCACCTCAATCATCCAAACATACTGCCAATTTATTCCTATGGTGAGCAAGATGGTCTGCCCTATATCGTGATGCCGTATATGTCTGGCGGCACACTGTCAGAATACATCGAGAAACACGGTCCACTTTCGCTTGAAGAGGCACAATGGCATCTTGAGCAACTTGCGTCAGCACTGGACTATGCCCATGAAAATGGCTGTGTTCATTGTGATGTGAAACCTGCCAACATTCTCCTCGACGGTGCTCGTCGTATCATGCTTGCCGATTTTGGTATCGCTCGTCTCACACCGAAGGTACCGATGGAAGAACAGGACACCACAGTAAAAAATAACGAATCGTTGATGGGAACGCCCGATTATATTTCGCCGGAGCAAGCACTTGGGCAAACACTCGATGGTCGTTCAGATATTTACTCACTTGGGGTCACACTCTTTTATCTATTAGCCAAACAACTTCCATTTCGGGCTGATACTACCCTTGCCCTTGCCCTCATGCATATACATGAGGTTCCCCCTTCACTGTGTATGGTGCGTGCCGATATCTCCCCTGCGCTTGACCGCGTTGTGCGCAAAGCATTAGCCAAAAACCCTGAACAACGCTTTCAGAGTGCCGAGGCTTTTAGTGAGGCGTTTACACACGCGAAAAGTAGTTCTGACGACGAAGAACGTATAGAAGACCCGTTTGGTCAACTTCCTATCTCACCGATTAAAGCCAATATACAAGTAAAACATATTCCTGTGAAGTCACGTCTGCGACTTTTGACCTTTCCAAAGCTTTCTCTCATCGCCGCCGTGTTTCTTATTCTTGGGGGCACCGTTGCAACTGCCTTCTATTTTACACATCGTGTGCCTATTAAGATATCACAGACCTCTCTTGCTACAGGTGTTGGGGAGCAACCTAATGCTGATACCTTGACCAATGATACTGATTGGCCTCTCAGTAGCACGTTTTTTTATGATAAACAGCATCGATACTATCATGTCGTCAATAAGTCAGAGCAGACAGTTGCACTCGCCCTCTATAACGAGCATCAGTATAGTAACTTCCACCTTTCCGTTACGATGATGCTTGTACACGGAGAACATTCAATCTCTGATTATTATGGGGTAGTGTTCCGTGCCTCTCCCGATCAATCGAAGTACTATCTTTTTGAAGTCCTCTCGTCGGTTACTGGTGAATATGTCTTTTTGCGCTTCGATGGCGGCAGATATCAACCTATCGCTTCAGGCACGCTCAATTCGCTTTTGGTCGGGCCAGGGAAGAATAATACGCTCACTATAGAGGCGAACGATAATGCCTTTACGTTCGCTGTGAACAAAAAAAACGTTGGTACGTCCATCCGTGATACGTCATCCGCCAAACTTACTGCTGGCGAAGTTGGTCTCTACGTAGAGGACCAAGATGCCGAAGTAGCCTTTTCCCATCTCTATATCACTCCTCCTAAATAGAGAGAAAACAATTCATGCAAGAGGTACCAGAGGTAGCATTGCTACCTCTGGTACCTCTTGCATGAATTGTTTTCTTACAAAGGTAAGGGAGCAGACACTTGTGCTGGAAACAACGCTTTCAGCACAATCTCAGTATCCCCTTCGGCCCATACATCAGGAAATATACTTCGTAGTTCATCCAGGCTACGGTGACAAAACAACAATTGCAGAAACACAAGTGCTGGACAGCCTGCACCTGCATTTGAGTCATAGACAGGAACGCGCCAATCCTCTGCCGTCGTCAGTTTCCCATGTTCAAACACCAGACGCAAACCGCCTTTGTACAGGTCGATCTTGAGTTCTCCTGTATAGTCCGCGACCACAGAATGCTCCAACCTTTTTTCTAGCACGGGCGCAATATGCTTGAGAAAAGCTGGTACATCCCGTACTCGTACATACCATGCATAGGGAGCTTCATAAAATGGAGCAAGGTTCCCTAATGCTTCATACATTGGATGTGTTCGTCCCAAATTGAAGGAAATTTCGCTGAGAGGTACGCCATTCGTGGTCCTATAGGTAGGCGTCTGGAAACCATATTCTTGTAGTCCGCGCAAGAGCGAAGGCACCATTGCCCGTAGGTTTACTCCTGGCAGAACATCCAATGCATATACTGTGAAATTTGATCCGCCACTATTCCGCCCAGAAGAGACGAAGACGTAGCCATACATCTTCCCTGTTTCATCTACAATCATCTGTAAACGGGGAAATCTGTGGTTCTCGTTGCCTACCCTTTGCGTTTCATACAGCCAATAGCTATTAGGCACATCGGCTGTGATGACACCAATCTTACGACGGTAGCTATAGATACGTTGAATTGTCGGCACATCCTCAGCTGTTGCATCGCGTAACGTGTAAGCTTCTGCCTCACCTTCCTTCAATTTTGGAATCTGTGATGTGTAGACAACACGTCTTCCACCGAGGTCTAACACGTACTCATACCCAAACTGTCGATAGAAGTAGTTTATGCCTGTAATGGCCTGTACCATATTCCCGCGTGCCTCACTACGCGCATGAACCATCTCGAATAATGCGCGTATCAAGCCTTTGTTCCTATAGTTTGGGTCGGTTGCCACAATTTCGGGCTGCCCCATAGTAAAAGGAATGCCCTCATATTCCCAGTGATTGAGCCATAGGCAAGTACATGCCACAATCGGATTGCCCTCTTTCTGTGTATCCTCGATCACACCATAGTCATCTGGACCCATCAATGGATTCTTTCCACTCATGAGTTCGTGGACTTCGATCGTCATGGCTTCATTGAGTGGATCGCTCTCCTTATCTCGAAATACTAATCCGACTAGCCGCGCAATGTTTGCTGTATCCGCTGCCGTTGACCAGCGTAAAACGAGGCCATTGCCTAGCTCACGTCGGTATGTCGCCGTAGCCGCTTCGTGCATATGCGTTGTTACCACTACAGTCTCTCTCTCTTCTTTCTTTGTACCTACTCTCGATGTAAAGGCGTGCTGAGTGCAGGTTGTTCATATAAACATACGAAAAGGCAAATAAAAAACCGTGAGTCACAAGTACCCACGGTTCGGAGAATGTCTTACTTCTGCTGCATCATGTCAGAGGCTTACTCAAACAATACTCTCCGAAAATGGGCACAAGACTCCCTTGTGCCTGCGGTGTGTCTTTTGCGGAGAATTGCCAGGAGAGGTCGCATGCTACGATACTCGTGGTGAGTCCTTGTCGCAATAGTATAGCTAGCACACTGAATGTAGCGTTGTGCATGCAAGGACCTCCTTTCAAGACTATCGTTCTGCCTATTATCCGACGTGATGTTGTATGTCCACTGATAACTATACGGAAGCGGTTAGCGTTTGTCAAGTCTGTTGTGAAACTGTTCCCGTGTGCTGTTCATTTTTGAGCAAGGTATTTCTGTAGTGCCACTGCTGCCAGATCAACCAGACACACCCAATGAGTGGTAAGAGACCAATAATCCAACCCAACCAAGGGGGCATTGCGTTTGGTGCTGTTACTGTAACACTAAGGCTAGCAGTGCCACGACCTCTCGGTCCGTTCAAATTCACAAGAATGTTCCATGCCCCACGTACAACAAGGTGTAACGTTCCTGTTAGCACATACAGGTTTCCAGCGTTTGGTGTAAGGGGAGCGTGTGCAGGTATCGCATCTGTCCCAGGACCCGGTTGAGCAAGTAGTGACCCTGATACGTGTGTGTTGTCATGGGTGTGGATGGTGAGAGTAAAGTTCTGATCCACTATGGGAGGATCTTCAGAGAAATCTACTACGATTGTATAAGGACCTGCGGTCAGCGTCTCACTACGAGCAGGCTTGTTACTTGCTAACGCTGTTGCTGGCATTGTCAACAGAAACAGCAGTGTCAGCATTCCACCGAGTAGGATTGTGTGAGGTGAACGCATATGGCACGCTACTTTCTATTAAAATGCCAGATGTCTCCTAGTACAGAGCCTATTGTGCTAGTGAATGTTCCTAGTAGAAATACGAGTGGAAGTGCAAGCAGCATTTCGGGCAAACCGACTGTAAGGATTCTGATACTATCAGGATGAAGTTTTATGCTGGGAATGAGTAGTAATACCTGTATGAGCATAACAGGAATAACTGTTGCCAGTACAGCTACGATACCACCAATAAGTAGAAGGTATGGACGTGATATGCTTTGCGTTTCGCCATAGCGTCGATAATATCGAAGGGCTAGAGCATCTATGGGCAATGCACACATGAGGAAAAGCAACGGCATAAAAGCCAGCGCAACATTGAACGATGGCGTACGGTTGACAAAGCGAAAGGCGAGGTGTAGCCTCGCAACCGTGTATACGAGTGCCCACGGCACAAAGCTCTGTGTCACAAGCGCGAGCAGCCAGACGAGCAATGCCGTGAGTGCCGCTGCTCCTGGCTTGCGCGTGGATTGCACGGCACCAACAAGGCAGAAACCAGCAACCGCTACAAGTGGCAATGCATAGATTGGAAATTGCCATATGCCAAGAGTGATAGGGGCAAATGCTGTTAATGATAGTTGTGTGATGCCTACAAATGTAGCAAACAGCAACAGCAATCCCCATTCAGGTCCATTGAGCAAAAAAGCAGGCTTGACGCCCTTTTGTTGCTCAATCCGTGCTTCCGATGCAAATGCATAAAGGCCGCCAAGCCCCATCACGACGCCACCAATCGTACCCATGATGTGGAATGGAGACCAAAGCGTAACATCAATACCGTATAGCTGGTGCCAGTAATTATCAAATGGTGCGGCTAATAAGTCATTCAAGGCACCGAAGCCTAGAATGGCAAACCCAAGTGGACCACGAAAAAAACTGAAAATACGCACTGTGGAGGTATCGTCCACACCTGCTTTGCCTTGATAGTAGCGTCTTGTGTCCAGGAGTATCACCAGTAAGGCAATAAGTCCAGTGAAACCGACACCTGTGTATAGCATAATGTGCGGCGGAATCCAAAACTGGTCACGTCCGATCAAATCATGCCATTCTCGGTCCCATGCCAGACCTAACTCGGCCTGCATAAGAAAATACAGTACAAGCCATGCTGCTATCTGACGTAATCTGCGCTCCGCTACATCTGTTTGTGGCATAGAAGACGACAAACGCTGTTTGGAAAGAATTGATTGTGTCATAGAAATTCTCCTGTATCATCGGAAGTCAGCAAAAATACAGTACTCTACGAGTCATACCAGGAAAGTACGCAATCTCTGGTAACAGAACGCGAAGTAAAACACCAATCACATCTTCTACGAATGGAAGAGGCACAAGGTAGCATTCAAGCAAAATTTGCTGTTGCTATCATTCCTCTTTTCTGATACCATAAACAACATGGTAACGCAAGAAAATCCCGCAAAGGGCTGGGACATTATAGGGCATGCTCATGCCATTGACATTTTGCGCCGCACGTTAGCCGCGCAACAGGTTCGTCATGCCTATCTTTTCACGGGACCTCCGCACATCGGCAAATCGTTGTTAGCGCATCGTTTCGCCCAAACTCTGCTTTGTACAGGTGGACCTGATCCCGCTATTGCGCCACAAGAACCATGTAATACATGCCTCTCCTGTCGCAAAGTGCTACACGACAACCATCCCGATATCCATGTCATTTCTAAACCAGCCGATAAGCAATTTATCCTGATAGAGCAGATACGCGTTCTGCAAAGCGACTCTGCGCGTCGCACGCTTGAAGGAAGACGCAACATCTTCATCATTGAAAATGCACATGAGATGAATGTACAGGCGGCGAACTGTCTCTTAAAAACGCTTGAAGAGCCGGAGCCTGATGTTGTGCTATTGCTCACCGTTCCCGATGCAGGTCTGCTATTGCCCACGATTCTTTCCCGTGTACAACTTATCACGATGCAACTGCTCACTTCAATGCAAATCAAGAATGCACTGATACAAGACTGGGAGACGGAGCCAAAGGAAGCCGACCTGATTGCAGCATTAGCGGCAGGACGTATGGGTTGGGCTGTGCAAGCTGTCGAAGACGAAGACTTGCTGACGCAACGCAAGACACAACTCGACCTGCTCACGAAATTACCTTCTGCTGGTCGTGTCCAACGCTTTGATCTAGTACAGCGTATCAGCGGCGATAGCGAAAAGGTACAATCGATGTTAGAGTTGTGGTTACTGTGGTGGCGTGATATGGTATTAGCAGCAAATACCTGTCTTGATTTGACCGTTAATGTAGACATGCGACCCTTGCTAAAAACGCAGGCTGCTAAGCTCGGTACAGCAGAAGCAGAGCGTATGATACGAGCTATTCTGCGCACGATGGAAGCTATCGAGCAAAATGTCAATCCGCGCGTCGCGCTTGAAGTCTTGATGCTCGACATACCAACAATCAAAGCGTAGTCAAAAGTAGAGGCAAGGGCACCCGCAAGGGGATGCCTCTCCCATATATAAATGGTGCTTCGGAGGCTACGTCATATGGGAGGGGCGTCCCCTTGCGGGTGCCCTTGCTGGGAATATATCTGTTTTGCACAGTCCTACAACGAAGAGGAGCGTCACATGCGAACAAACTTCTCCCATTTGTACATCCACGTAGAAGAAGGCGTTGTTACCATTACCATGAACCGACCGGAGGTCTTGAACTCGTTTAACGATCTTATGCTGGAAGAACTCACCGAAGCAGTTGAAACTGCCGCCAACGATGACACAATTCGCTGCGTTGTTCTCATGGGTGCGGGTCGAGCTTTTGGCGCAGGCCAGGACCTTTCAGGCTTCCCAACTGTTTCCTCTGATGGAGAAGCGATCAAGGTCAGCGAACATCTGAAGAAGTATCATTGCTTGATTAAGAGCATGCGTGCCATGCCTAAGCCTGTTATTGGGGCTATTCGTGGAGTTGCCGCCGGTATTTCTTGTAATATTGCCCTCGCTTGTGACCTGCGTATCGCCGCTGACAATGCACGCTTTATCGAAGCTTTTGCGCGTATCGGTCTTGTTCCTGATGGTGGTGGTGCCTATTTCCTTCCACGTTTGATTGGGCTAGGCAAGGCAATGGAGATGTGCCTGCTTGCCGATGAAATCAGTGGGCCAGAGGCAGAGCGACTCGGACTGGTCAACAAGTGCGTACCTTTAGAAGAATTTTCTAGCACCGTTGCCATCCTCGCTAAACGTTTGGCAAACGGTCCAACGCATGGTTATGGTCTGATTAAACAATTACTTTATAAGTCAATGGAGACCGATCTGCAAGCCTCCCTCGATCTTGAAGGGCAGTTACAAGACGAAGCCTTCACAACCGTCGACCACAAAGAAGGTGTTACCGCCTTCTTACAAAAGCGACCCGCAAAATATACGGGACATTAAAACTAGGGCACCCGCAAGGGGATGCCCCTCCCATACACGAACGCTCTATGATACATGTTTTGTTGTATGGGAGGGGCATCCCCTTGCGGGTGCCCTTCAAGAAACTACAATAAAAATGCGTATCGACAATCTTTCTCATAACAATGCACAGACGCAGGGCAAACGTCGTCGTCTCTGGCTGCGCGAACATGTGCCACAACATCTCGAAGCCTGTACCGCACTTACGCTTCATGCTCTACATCAACGTGAACAGCAAGCCGCCCCAAATGCGCTTGTGCTCGGTGCTGGTGCCTGTACAGAAGTTCCGCTCACTGAGCTACTGCGCGCCTCTGATGAGGTAGTGCTTGCCGACCTCGATATTGCCGCCCTTCGTAGTGCCAGCGATGAGATTACGTCCGCGACACTGAATAAACGCTTACGTCTTCTGCAATGCGATATTAGTAGTATCAATGGAGAACCGAAACGAGGCATCAGCGCAAGGCTCACACGGCTCACAGATCGTCAGAATTGGGATGCATTGGCTGAGCAAGGACCACAGGCAATCTTTGATGCTGCCGCGCTCTGTCTTGAGCAATGTCCTGTACCGGACCCGCCGGAGATACAAACGCTCGCTCCAGGTTCTTTCGGTCTCGTCGTCAGTTCTCTTGTTGTCTCGCAGTTGTTCAGTTATCCTCTACTCGACATGCTTGACACGATCAAACAGGTCGCGCCAAAACTGCTAGGCGAACAAGAGCGTCACCATCGTTATCAAGATGCGGCGCAAGCCTTCCGCATTCGTATCATCAATGCCCATTTGCACCTTCTACGTGACTTACTCGACATAGGTGGACGCGCAGTCTTGTTGAGTGACATACGTGGCTTTGTCTTCAACGTTCACGGCACCAATCACGATGCCTCACACCGTCGTGCCTTGCCTCTAGTTCCTCGTGTATTTCTTGACCTCGTGCATAATACCTTTGATGTTGTAGAGGAGCGGCAATGGGAGTGGATCACTGACCTGCCAGAAAACGAGCGTCCAGGGCGCGGTTATGAGGTGAGCGGGTATGTGCTGAAACCTCGATCTTCTTGACACGGAACGGAAATGTGTGTCAAGAAGGTCGTTTGATACTTCGAGTGCGTATTCGATTGTAGATTATTGCCACAATCGTTACAATTGCTACGAGCGCGGCTGCTCCATAATGTGCCAGCGCATTCAAAAACGAGAAAATAACCGATTGCTGAGGCGTGTAACTGATAGATGAAGGATAGAGACCTGTAATCACAAACTGAGGATGTCCTCCCACCGGAATCGTTGTAATTGTTTGCCGATCAGGAATAGCGAGCATCGCTACACTCCCATTTGTAAGAACCACAAAGCCTAATTGTCCATCGCTTGTGATTGCAACAGATTGCGGTGCGACTGGAAAATGTAGCACACGTTCGGGTTGATGGCGTAAGGTTTCATCGACACGTACAGACGAAAGTACATCAATACGTGAGTGCTGCATGTCAGGGACATACACTTCACCAGTGGTGGCGTCATAGTCCATAAGGCCAAAAACACCGTTGCTCAGCAATGGTGGTGTAATGTGTCTGCTATTTACATCTATCGCAACAAGTGTTCCCTTCCGCGTCGTCACATACGCTGTAGGACCAGACGGAATACTCAAATATTGAGGACCGCCTGCAACTGTAAGTGTCGCAAGTCGTGAACCTCCTGTACTAAATATCGCAAGATCAGCTGTAGTAGCTATCCACAGTTGATTACCTGTTCCACCAGCAATACCTCCACCGACGACCGCGACAGCCATACCCGTTACCTGACCTTGCACATCAAAAACATGGCGTGTGGCACAGGTAAGCGGATCAAGCGCATACACTTGAGCTGTGTCAGTTGCCGCCGCATACAATGTGTTTGTACCAGGATCAAAGGTCAAAAGTGAAGGATGTCCAGATAAATGAGCCACGCATAGAGGCTGCGCTGTTTGTGTTGCAAGAATAGTAACCTGCTCTTTATCTGGTTGAGTAACTGCCAGCGTCCGTCCATCAACGCTCAATACCATCATCTGTGGCTTGCCATCAATTGCAATCTGACGTGTAACCTTCTGTTGCAGCACGTCAATAACACTAATTCCTCCCTTCGTTCCTGCCACATATGCAAGATTGGGTGCACCCCCATCGGCAAGCGCAACGGAAGGATAAAGTAGACTTATGCTTACAAAGATAAAAACAGTGTATAAAAGCAGGAAAAAAGAGTTCCGTAAGAATGCTAAAGAAGAAAACATAAATTTCCTTACATACTTGATAAAATGAAAGACGATGAAGCTATACTACTGTATCGTTCCCCTCTTTACAAGTGTCTGCCTATTGATGAGAATAGAAATTGATGATACAATTGTGAGTAAAACGATTAAGAAAGTAGGTATGTGAATGGAAGTCCAACCTCCTGATTTTGAATCAATAAAACAAGTCAATCCTTATGGTGCTGAGTATTGGAGTGCTCGTGATCTAGCTCC
>CAXUIS010000135.1:0-13568 GCA_964250915.1 uncultured Ktedonobacteraceae bacterium
GGGCAGCCATTATCGATCAGATGCGACTACCTGCTGATCAACGTACATGGCAAGGTACTTTGTGGGGCATCGTCCCCTACGACTTCCGTTTTCCAACCTTTAAGCGCATACAGAGTACGTTGTGGAACAAGGAAAATCCACAACTTCTTGTGCCTAAAGCATATGGAATGGGCTGGGACATAAACTTCTATCCCCTATTCCATCCACAAGAAATTTGAGTACACGATGCAAGAAGCGTATAAAGCTATCGCAGACCCCACCAGACGGCGCATACTCAAACATCTACGTGGAGGCGAACGAACGGCGGGCGAACTTGCAGAAAATGCAGGTGTTGGGCGTACCGCGCTCTCGCATCATTTGACAGTTCTAAAACTTGCTGATCTTGTCCGTGTCGAGCGACGCGGACAATTTCAGGTGTATTCGCTCAATACCACCGTCTTTCAGGACTTGATGACTGAAATTGTGGACTGGTTCGGAGCTATGGATGGCAAACTTCCTATAACTGAGCAGAATGATGATACGATAATCAGCTAAACATGTTGGAGGTATCCAATGGACTCTACAGGAAACACGAGCAAAATACAACCTTCTGCACCATATCGCTCAACTACAATCGTTGCTCTTATCGTTGTTGGGCTACAAATAGCCGTCGCTGTCGGCACATATCCCTTCCTGCCCGCTATCGTTCCCTCACATTGGGATGCTGCCGGAAACGTGAATGGCTATCTACCCAAACTGACTGAGGCTCTCATTGTGCCTCTAACGAGTATCGGCATCTTCCTTTTTATACGCGTGTTACTAGTACTGAGTCCTCGTTTAAGCAACCAGGACTTACGTACAACACAGAGAATTATTGGTCTCTTACTGATAGGTGTTCTTCTGTTTATGCTCGTAGCCCAAATAATAACAATTGCGATTCCTCTGGGAGTTCCAATAAACGTATCATTCGTTATAAACCTAGCGGTTTCAGTGCTCTTCATTTTTATTGGCAACTATCTTGGCAAACTACAGCGCACCTTCTGGGCCGGTATCAGAACGCCGTGGACGCTCGCGAGAGAAAGCGTACCACAAAGATTACTTTATCGGAATTGACCAGGGTGGGATTTTCATTAACCCTGCTCTGCTAGCATTTGTAGCATGAGTTTTTAAGCGGCTGGCAGTGTGGTTATCCATGTAGTTAGACGTGTAAGTCTGGAATAAGGCGAATACGTCACCGCTTCAGGAGAGACTGAAGTGGTGAATGTGCGAGGATTGGGTATGAGTACTTCTGATGACTCAAGAAATAAAATAACGCCTACACGAGCGTTTCCAAGTTCTATCGACATACTGATTTTGGCGGTTATTGTTATTCAAGTAGTCGTTGCCGTGTACGGCTTTATGGTTTTGCCTGACACCGTGCCAATTCACTGGGGTATAAATGGTCAAGCTGATGGCTATGGTCCAAAGTGGGTGGGAACAATTCTCTATCCACTGTTAAGCGTTGGTATCTACGCATTGGTACGAGTGCTGCTGGTTGTTGGTCCGCGTTTGG
This sequence comes from uncultured Ktedonobacteraceae bacterium, assembly GCA_964250915.1. Classification (GTDB taxonomy): domain Bacteria; phylum Chloroflexota; class Ktedonobacteria; order Ktedonobacterales; family Ktedonobacteraceae; genus JBBQVS01. Next base: position 1,532 of record CAXUIS010000135.1, read on the forward strand.
GGCAACAAGGAGATGCTTTGGCTAACCTTAATCTGGCGAAAACAATCCTAGCAGGTATTATATTGTTTATGCTGATCATCCAACTGGTGACGATTGCCGAGTCGCTGGGTATAGGCATCGACGTGTCTATGGTGATTATGTTGGCACTCTCGGTGCTCTTTATATTCCTCGGCAACTACATGGGCAAAATGCGGCGCAATTTCTGGATGGGTGTACGCACGCCTTGGAGCCTGTCAAACTCGGTAGTATGGGAACGTACCAACAGGATGGGCGGCTGGCTCTTTGTCGCTGTGGGTTTGGTTGGTATTCCATGCAGTTTTATCCCTGCTCTGCGCCTGTGGGGAATTCTTGTTCCGATCATTGCAGCTACCGTCTTTCTCTACATCTATTCGTATGTCTGCTATCGGCAACAGGCGCAAGGAGATCATGAACCTCTTTCGCCACCGTTTAGTGGTGACAATTAGTACTGGAAAGCATTCTGTACTCACGTCTTCTAACAATCACGTACCACAAAACCTACTTTTTAGGGATTGACCTAAACGTGCTGTTCATCAATCCCTTGTTGTTGCGGTTCGTGGAATGAGATGACAACCCGTAAGAAAGAGAGCAGTAACCATACCGCTCTTTTTCTTACGGGGGCTGCCTTTCGGAATGTTTGCAGTGCTTGATTATCTGCTCGGCCCACTCTCTGGTTAGCTTTAGCCACTCGTCAAAGGTAATTTCCTTTTGGTTATACGCTCGTGTGACAAACAGCAGGTCGTAGGGAGCTACCGATGTATCGTTAGGCTCATCAGGCGACGGGACGTTCGTTTCATCCATCGTTTGCCTCCTTGACCGTGTTTATTATTTGCATGGATTCGTATCCTTCGTATCACTATGCTGAAACAAGGCACTCTGTTGGCGACGGTATTTCTTCGCTGCCAATACCCCTTTCAACTTCTGTAGTTCCAAATTTATAGTGTCGAAAACTGCTCAAAGACTTTTGCCTCCACTCAGCAGTGTTCAAACTGCTGAGGTCGAATTTATGCACCCGCCGTTCCTCTAGCATCGTTTTAAGACGACATATGGATTGCTCCACCGCCTCGGTAATTGAGCAATGGCTTATTCCTCGATAGGAACTGCTCAGGTTCTGGCTGCGATTGGTCATTCCCAATTTCTGCACATATTCACTTGCTACTCATACATACACCAAAACTGCCATAACTTTCCGTGCTGAGAAAGGAGAGTAAATAGGAACAATTGCTGCGACTCGCATCCAAAGCAATTCGTTTCTGCTGGGTCCACAGCACCTGTGTTCTCATCCCCCTCTCTCATGTAAAGCAAGTATAGCAACCGAACTCGGATTGGAGTCGGGAACGAGGCGGGAAGTTGACGGGAACGCGACGAGAAGGCACAAAGAGATGCAGCACTCCAAAGCTTCCTGCCCGGTTCCCGTCAACTTCCCGACCGATTCCAGATAGCTTCCCACCTCGTTCCCGCCCTCGTCGAATATGCTTGCTTAAGACAGCCAACGAGAGAAATTGCTTTGCTTATCGGTAGAGAGGCCAAACTACGACTGTGATTGCTTCACAGCGGATTTCAGGAAATCAACAGTGGTTCAGCAAATCACTAGGAGATGCTCACAGCACTCTGCAAGAGGCTTCAACAGGTACAACATGAATGCCGGAAGGACACCTATACCCCCTGTTTGTAATACAGATTCAACAAGATGGAGTCATAGGTGAGTGAGATGAACGACTAACGAGATGAAAGGAGATAGCAATGTCTTACACGAAACGATCTAGCACAGGAAAACAGGTCAATCAGAAACATCAGTACTCACCCACAGGAAGAAAGAAGCGAAGGGACACGAATGCAACACGCCTCCTCCCACGGGACGAGTTGGTCCTCACCTGGATTGGACAGCAATACGCCATGCGGCTCGATCACATACAGGAACTCTTTGGACAATGTTCAGGTTCTGGTGCGACACAACAAAATCGAATCAGCGAGAGTGCAACGCGCAACGTGATTGCCCGCTGGAAGAAGGCTAGATGGGTTCAGGCACGACGCATTGATGCACAGGAGCCACTATGGGTGTGGCTCACCAAAGAAGGACTGCGACGTGCTGGCCTCACCTACCAGTATCAGAGCCTCGATGCCTTGAGCAAACACGACCGCGACCACCTTTACGCCATCACCGCCATCCGACTGGCACTCGACAATGGAACCGAAGGCATCGAGTGGACGAGCGAACGGACTCTGCTGCAAGGTGTCAAACGCGTGGCTGGATACCAACGTATTCACCGACCTGATGCTGTCTTTGCCTATGGCGATACCCTGATTGCTATTGAAGTCGAATTATCGCGTAAAACGGTGCCGTTGCTCTCTCATATCCTGGAGGACCTGGTTTACAAACAGGACTATCATGGTCATGCCTATCATGTGCTCAAGGCTCGTGTCGGGGAAGAGCAAGCGCAACAAGCCTTCCCAGAAGCACAGCGTTCCTATACGCACGTGTACTACTTTGCCCCTGGTCCCATTCGCAGACATCTTCGTCGTGTGCGAGTCACCCCCATCGAGCAAGGGCATCTGTTCACAGAAGCTGCCAAATGCATCATAGTGTGGTGGTATCCCTTACCGAAGACCGAAGCCGAAGTTATTCAGGCAGAGCAAGAAGAGAAGACTCCTATGGACATGTATGAAGACGAAGAGCTGTTTCTGAGTCGAGAAGGAGGGGAAAGAGATGTCTAACTAATGCAGAGAAGCGTGAAAGCGGCTCGTGTTTGCAGGTCAATGAAGAGTCGGAGCTTGAAAGAGGCAAGAGGGAAAGCCGAACTCTAGGATGCTCTCGCTGTATAGCAAATTCTCTTTGCAATTATGCATTCATTCCGTGGCTCTATTTACAGTCTTCTGTCCTGCTAACTTCTCTAAAGTAGACGGTAGATGAGCAAGGCCAAAGAGTACCGCTTTCCTTGAACACGTCGAGCATCGGGAAGCTCTTGTAAGGCTTTATACAGTGAGATCAACGGAAAGCTAGATTCATCAATCGACGATGATGCACCTCAGACAATGTTGTATAGTCCATGTGAGAGATTTCCTCATCGAGTGGTAATTTTTTATATTCTGCAAGAAAATCTCTTCCTTTTCACCTACTTTTGAGAATTGGAAAACACGGTTCACCCTTCTGTTATGGATTTAATTATTTACTCATTTATGTTATACTAACGTAGCTTGAGAGGATATTCCACCGACTATGTTTAAAATCGCTTGTATTTGACGAGGAAAACTTCTTAAATATTTTAGTCTAGTTGGTAAATCAACACTTCAAAGTAATCTTTTATTCTCTAAAAGGAAAAGGTGATTTTTCTCAGTTTGGAAAGGAAGGTTGAAAGCGTGGGTAAAGAAGAGATTATGGATATCACATTGGTATGCCGAAGTTTTCCACAAATGCCGAAGTCACTGGTTGAAAGGGAAAACGTTCTGGATATATTTGATACCATTTTTGAAGGTGGCTCACAGCTGGTGGTTATCGAAGGAGGAGAGGGAACAGGCAAAACTACCCTGCTTGCTCAATTTGCAAAGAAATATCCTAACCAAACCATCTCGCTCTTTATTAAACCAACAAGTCGTTGGACCTACGATCCACAATTTCTTCTCCTCGATCTCTGTGGTCAGATATATTGGGCTCTCAACAAGAGAGAACTGAATGACGTTAATCAGGTTGATGATGGTTTTTTAAGAACGTGCATTTATCAACTGCAAGGACTTACACGGCAAAAAAAGTATTATTTTTTAGTTGATGGCATCGAAGATATTCCAGAAGAACAATCTCAGGCACGAGAAATGATCCTCGAAATGCTTCCTTTTGGTCTTCCTGGTTTCCACTTTCTACTCAGTGGCGAGCAAAATCACATCACTCCACTGCTTCCTACAGGTGTCTCCGTCAGGTCATATCCTTTGACTGGGTTCAACTTAGATGAAGCGATGCAATATATGAAGGACATTACCGACGATCGTAAGGTAGTTGAGGATATCCGTCGAACATTCCGAGGTGTGCCAATCTTTTTAGCAACAATACGTCGTATTGTCCAATCCGGCACGTCTTTAGAAGAGCTTTTAGAGGACATGCCGAGTAAACTTCCACAATTCTTCGAAATAGAATGGCGAGCTGTAAATACACAAGACGTTGAGCTAAGTCTCCTGCTTGCCGTTCTATCCTTCAGCCTAGAAAGACATTCTATTCAAGATCTAACGCGCATTACACACATTCCTGAAGAGCGTATTTGGGGACTACTACAAGAGATTAGCTTCATAGTCATTTCACTACATCAAGATGAAATCACTTTCGTCACTGAGGCATTTCGAAAATTTGCTGCCAGTCGTCTGATGCATCTGAAAGATCAGGTAGACACCTACCTAATTGATGATCTCCTACACAAGCCAGATAGTCCAGAAGCAAATACATACTTGCCCGAGTACTTTGCTCGGGCGGGGCGATACCAAGACCTCCTTACCTACCTCTCGCCAGATGACCATTTTACCAAAATTGTGGAGCGTAACCAATCTCTTGGACCAGTACGTCATCGGGCAGATGTTGGTATTGAAACTGCCTTGTTTCTTAATCGTGATGAAGATTTGATACGTTTTTGCATTCAACGTGCTGCTATTAGTGATTTTGATCAGGCCGAGATTTGGCGCTCAGAAGTTGAAGCCTACACTGCAATGCATGACTATGATGCAGCTCTTGCCTTGGCTCAGAGAACCGAACTCAAAGAGGACCGTCTTCATTTGCTTGCTGTTATTGCGAAAGCAAAAAGGATACAGGGGCTTCCATTGGAGCCGGAGTTACTGGGACAGATACGTACCCTTGGCGTGCAGATTGACTCTTCTATGCTTAGTGAAAAGCGTGCGATTGATATTGCTGCCGATCTAATCTTTACCCTTCCTGATATCGCTATTGAACTAGTAGAAAAAGCAACACATGCCGAGGTTGACACAAGCGCCCGTGATTGGGCGTTCGCCCAACTTTCCTTAGCAGCTGTTCGTCACGAGCAAGAGCCTATCTCATCAACTGATACTCTAGAACGAATCCGTTCACATATTGAAAATCCTGCAGCACGGCATTTTTCTCACGCTGCTGCCTTCCTGTTTCAAGCATCTTCTGCACAAGAAGTGCTCGTAGAAGTAGCTTCACATGAGGCTAACGACCGTTTCAACTTGCTTCGATTATGGGTAGGAGTGAATCGGAAGCGTGAAGACGCACTAGAAGTGGTTGATACTGCACTCAGACTTATGATACAAATGACCAACTATTCACCAAATGCACGTGTGCTGCGCCAACTAGCAGCTCCTCTTCCTTATTCCCCTGATATCACCTGGGCAAGGCAACTGGTAGGAACGTTTGATAGCCAGAAAAATGTGATTGAAGATGTAGGTCCGACAATAGATTATGTCCGTCTACAACTGTTGCTTGCACGTACTGAAAGCCGTTATCCAGATGCGTTTGAAACAGTGCGCAATCGCTTTATTGAACTTTATTTCTATATTCTTGATATAAACGATCTGGCTGTTAAAACGCAATGTATAGCGCAGCTTGCTGATGTTCTTACCACGGTCGATCCGCAACAAGACCTTGAACAGCTAGACCGTATCCACTCGACGGTCCAAGATGACTTGCAGTCTTATGTTAAGCAACTGCTGGAAAGCACAGCTGATCATTATGATGCAAGTCAGGGTATTTTGCGTATCCTGGTCAAAACCTATCCAGAAAAAGCATTATCACTTGCTACATCTTTAAATACAGAGCCACGACGGGATCACGCAATGGTCACGTTGATTACATCCGCTGTCGAAGCACCTGCTCATACGGTTCATTGGGATTTTATCGAGCAGGTTCTTCAACATATCAAAGATCGAAGTTTTATCGACAGAGCATACTTGACTATCGTTCAAGAACTAATGAGTGTCGATGTTATTAATGATTCTCTTTTACCTCGCCTCATCCCTTTCCTGGCGAATGTTAGAAATATTCAGGATGCTGAATGGCGCTGTCGGGCATGTAGTCTAGCGTATACATTCCTCAAGAAGCATGATAGTTTTGCTCGCTACACAACACTTTCTGACACCTTATCACATCAATTCCGATTAGCCTGGGAAACTATTGATGATGGATGGAACAAAGTTAATGCAGGGTTTGAACTAGCTAAAACACTAGCTGAAACCTCACAAGAACTTGCTCGAGTTGCTATCGAAACAACCGAGAACTTTAAGCATACACTTCTTTTAGAAGTCCCCTCTACAGCAGAAACATATGTTGCCTGCCTCGAACTTGCCATTCGTGCCTATAGTGGTCTCTTCCCCCAAAACCTGCTCAGTGAGAGTGATAAAGAGCGTCTCACCGACTATATTGATCGTGTACCATCACTTGGAATACGTGCAAAATTATGGTCCATATTGGCCATACGTCACTATATTCACAAGCAGCATCAAGAGTGCGTGCAGATCGTCAACGAACACGTTAAACCACTTCTGGAAGATTTACAAGAAACAAATCGTGAAGCTTACTATGAGATCGTATCTACTGTCGCTCCTGCCTTGTATTGTGCACACCAACTCACGACATTAGAACGGGTGGTTGTCCTTCCACAGCCGCATCGAGATATCGCATATGGTGAGATTTGTACCTTTCTCCTACAGAAACTTCCTTCTACAGAGCCTTTCGAAGCACTATGGGGACATGAATATTCGTTGAAATATGAGGAAGTCATAGAACTATGTTCATTGCTAACACATATGGAACATGATAGTGTCATCTATTCCTTCATCGATCATATAGTGAGTAGTATTCTCGCTGGCAAGAAGAAAGCAGGCTACCCTAGACAGCAACAGCAGGATATGATCGAGCGTTTAAGCCAGATCGCTCAGACAAAGTTTTTTAACACTCGTTACATTCAACATTTAGGTTATAACATTGTCGCTCGTGCCCAAATCGCTCGGCTTCAACGTCCAAAAATAGATGTTTGGCACGCGCTTAGAGATGAAGCTCACCAGATTCCCAATCTCTCGGATAAAGCCTATGCTTTGAGTATTATTGCAGTTTGCATGTCACAAGATAGTCAGCAATTTCGAGAAGTGTTGACAGAAGCAGCGGAAATCATTGAGACTATCCCTGTCCATCTGGAAAAGATGGAACGATATGAATCTCTTGCTTCAATGGCTATGTATATCGACACCTCCCTTGCAAAGAAGTATATTGAAGCTGCATTCAAGTGTTTCTCGTCAAGTGATGATCCAAATCAACACGCTATTCAGAGAGGCATTATTGACATTGCATATCGGCTGGACCCCGAATACGCAGCGTTTCTCGCTTCAAGTATGGATGACGATCCTGCAAGAATAGAGGTGAAGAGACAAGTACGTATCTTAGAAGCTAAGAAACGCATGCAAAACACTTCACCATCACACATAGCTGAAAAGCTCTCCATAGATGCATATGCCGATGCCGCTTGGATGTCATTAGGAGCTTTAAACTCTGGGAGAATGTCCACTGTTCACCTTGAGCACACGCGCGAGTTTCTCTTGATAGCTGCAAAATACCCTCTAACTAAGACCTATCCGATCTTAGCTTGGATTATTGAAAATGCTATTAAAAGATTCGCAACCTCTGACCTAGCCAAAACTCATCTTCGCTCGGTCTATTATGCAACCTTACTAGGAGTGGAATTGACGGGGAAAATGGCCCTTCATTCCTCCGACCAAGCCAGAAGAGCAAAGGATTATGCTGGAAGAATTATTGAGAACTCCAGTATCATAATCAACTCAGGCACTCGGGAAGCAACCTTGAACCTATTCAAAAACTGGTTTGAGAAAGAAGTGAAAGACTACGTCATTATCGCTGACCCATTTTTTGGACCAGACGACTTGGAGATACTTAATCTGTTGAATGCTGTCAACCCTTCGATAAGAGTAGAGATTCTTACAAGCAGAAAACACCACAAAGATCGGGAAATCCGCACACCGTGGGAGGATGCCTACCGAGACTACTGGCTACTGAAAGTTTCAGATCAGCAACCACCTTTCACCGAAATCGTAATTGTTGGAACCCAGCGGAAGCATGAGTCACCTATACATGATCGCTGGTTGTTGACAAATGGAGGTGGACTACGCATTGGAACATCTATTAATTCTCTAGGTATTACGAAAACATCGGAAATCTCGAGGCTCTCGCCTGAGGAAGCCGAAATACGCGAAGCAGAGGTGAATCAGTACATCCAACTTCCAAGAAAACAAGAGCACGAAGGAGATAGATTGCTCTACACTCTTTTTAACCTCTAGCAATGCTAGAGGCAGGCCTCGCTTCAACTCATGAAAGCAGTGGTAGAATTTAAGCGCGACACCATTTAGGAACGCACGCAAGCTGATCTAGAAGTCGCTCATGTGTAAAGCAAGAGAGATGGCAGCCCCAAAGTTACAGCTATTATCAAATCACGTATCCTGATCACTACCTAAAGAAGAAAACTGTATGTTACTAAGAATATCTTTGAGCAGATTACATCTTGCTTGCTTTTAAGAGCAGAAGCACATTCTGTAGGTACATGGTGAACCTACCAAAGTAGCTAAGCGGATCTTAGTCTCTTTTGTTCCATCCCTTTACAGATATCCTTCTCTGTTAGCTATGAATAGTTGTGTCAACGTAAGAGATAAATACCTATTCCTGCCTTCTTCCCGTCTCCTTCCCACTCGTTTCCCTGATCGTTCCCGTGCTGATACTTCATACTATCTGTATTCATTCCGAAATCATTTGCTATACTTCTATCTGCGTCACTATCATTCAGTTGAGAAGAACCGACCTCATTTTTAGTAAGATAAAGTTATGCTGAAGTAAGCGAAACAGAAGAGTTTCAAGACAGGGAAAATAAGTATATGCATCAACAGGAGTACGTAACAATGGAGGAGCACTTGAAGCATGTACCACATGTATATGTTCAATTCTCTTTATCGTCCGGTTCTTCACCCTCATGAATAAATCTCTCTAGCTCAGAGCGTCGGATACGGACAGCCGTTCCCCCTAAACGTGTTGCCCTGAGTTTATTCTGTCGGATGTAGCGTCGTATGGTATCGGGGTGTAGTTTTAGCTCGGCAGCCACCTCGTCGATGGTTAGTAGTTCGTCAGCCAAGGTCTCACCATCCTTCTTTGAAGTCATTAAATTCTACTCCTTTCATACCTTCGGGTCAATAGGAGATATTTTTCGGCAATAGCCGTCAATGCTTGACAAAATGGTGTAATAATAGGTATTCTTGTATTACGTCCGTTTTTGGGGCGCAAAAAGGGGCATCGCCCGATTGGACCCGTTCGATACCCCTTTTTTGAACCGTGTTACCGATCCCAGTGGCATTACGCCACACGGATCACTATCTGTCAAGGAGGAACGACAGATGAGCTTAAGACACTTTGGCGACAACTTTATCCCAGTCATTCCAGTTGATTACAAAGAGCATACGCCCGAACACCCCTTTTGCTGGAACCAAACTTGCCTCTGTCACGAAGACAGTGAAGCAATTGCCATCATCAACCAGGCATTGCAGGATGGACTGATGACCCATGAAGAAGCAACGGACTTTGTGCTCGGCAAGCTGCTGTAGGAGGGAAATATGAATGACTTTCTGGTTCCCTGTGGTTTACTACTAGGCACCGTGTTTGTGAGCTTTCTATTGATGTGCTGGTTTTTCCATGCCACCTATATCAAGGGCTTGCAGCGGCGAATTAGGCGTCTTGAGCACCTGGTTGAGCCACCTAGCAGAAATACTACGGGTGATGTAGCCTCCCAAATTCGTCCACCACGACCTCCGCGCCTAAATAAATACATCACCGTAGATCGTCCACCACGACCTGAATACTTGCGGTAAGGAGGGCTTATTATGGACGGCGAAGAGAAACTCTTCTTGATGATCGTCTGTGTGACGATCTTGTACAGTTTTCTGTTTATTGCCCTCTGGGACTACCGACAATGGGTGGGACTAAGCCTCCTAACAGTGACTATTGCTGGTGCGGCCGTATTCCTGCGCGGCAAAATGACCGAGCAGGACTTACGGACTACACGCTACAGGCATTATGAGGAGACACCATTGGACGCGAAGGGTGAGGCGATGTATTGGCACGGGGATTATCAGGCGAATCCACACCGTCATTAAGAGACGAATATTGTCTGTTCGGGATGCAGGGGTGGAAATCATCATCCCTGCCCGACGCGGCTAGGTGAGGAGCGGTACAGATCCGCTCCTCGTTCACCAATCTTCACGACAACCGTTACGATGACCCGTAGGGCATACCTCGTGAACCATACGCAACCGCTATCTTTCTATGGTATGAACCACTAAAACAAACAGAAAAGAGGTCTATGCTATGCTTGAATCCCACGTAGTCGATATCTACTGCCGGGTCTCCACCGACCCGCAAGAAGACAACACCAGTTTGGACGAGCAGGAAGCCGCAGGACGCGCCTATTGTGAAGAAAATGGCCTACTCGTCAGTATGGTCCACCGTGAAGTCTTTTCGGGCTATATGTACCGTGAACGTGAAAAGTTATCACTCATGCGTGAGCGCTACTTAGCTGGAAGAATCCAGGGTGTCGTCATCCGTACCTTCGACCGTCTCTCCCGTAAGGAGGTCCAATTTGGCATTCTTCTGGAGGAAATGGAGCACAACGGCATTCAACTGTACTGTGTCAAGGAAGTGCTTGAAGATACCTTGATCGGCCGTATTACCCGCATGTTTTTAGGCTTCCTCGCCGAGTGGGAGTGGGAGAAGATTAGAGAGCGTACCACCACTGGGCGTATCAACAAAGCCAAAGCAGGTAAGATTATGGGTGGACGCAAAGCACCCTATGGTTGGAAGTGGGTGCTCAACGAAAAGGGTGAGAAGGAAAAAACTGCTCACGACAACGCACAACTGTGGGTCATACGTTGGATGGCTATACAATACGACAGAGGTATGTCAACGCTGGAAATTGCCAAAACCCTGACCGAGCGCGGTATCCCAACACCCGAAGATGGCAAGCAGTGGCACCCGATTATGGTCCGTCGCATTCTCTCTAACGAACGCTTGACTGGCAAAGGACAGAACTTTTTTTACCGAGGCAATCCAAACGTTAAGGAGCACCTGGAGACGATAGACCTGCCGGAAGGGACGTATCCGCCGATCATCTCGCAGGAACTATTCGACAGGTTGCAGGTACGCCTGGAGCGCAACAGGGTCGAGGCGACCCGCAAGAGCGAACAGCCAGAGCAGTTCTTGCTACGAGCGGGCTATATCCGCTGTGGCTACTGCGGCCGGAAAATGTACACTAGAATTGACAGAAGCAAGCGTGTCAGCCGCCAAGTGGTCCATCAAGAGGGATGGGACTACCGCTATGTCTACCGCTGCAAAAAGCACGATCCGGTTGGCAACGTCATCTGTTCTGGACAGGAATTATCAGCGAAAGAAATTGATGCCTGGACCGTCGAGCAAATCAAGCTGCTGGCCCAACATACTGAGCTGATTACCCAGGCGATCAGCCTCGCCACGAATACGCAGGCGTTCGAGGCCAATGCCAAAGCCATCGACTTGTCGCTCGCTAGCTGGGGGCAAAAAGCTCAAAACTTCCTTGAGGACTTGGACGACCCGACGCTGCGGGGTGACAGCCGCGCCAGCATCCGGCACTCGCTCAATCTCGCGAACGAGCACATTGAGCAACTCAAGCTTGAGCGCTCGCAGGTGATGCTCGGCATGATCGACCGTGAGCGCGAACGTGAGGCGTATGAAGAAATTTTAGCTTGGTGCAAAAAAGTTGATGTATCGAAGGGCGAGCTGAGCTATCAGCAAAAGCGGGACTTCTTGTACATGATGGGTATCGTGGTCGTGGTGACGCGGGATAACGGTAAAATCAATTGTTCGATGGAGATAGAATTGCCGCAGATTAAAGAGCTTATCGGGCAAAACGGCGTTTTTGGAGAGCAGTATCCAGTGATATTGTATGGGAGAGAACACATCGTCTGGGTGGGTGGCTCTTTGTTGGGG
>CAXUIS010000136.1:0-2323 GCA_964250915.1 uncultured Ktedonobacteraceae bacterium
ACGCGCCAAATGCCGCCGTTAATCCTAGTGCAAGACGCAACGTCTGCACCGATTGCAGTGAGCGTGCGAGTGATGGTGGTTGTGCTAATGCGCTTGTATTGTCCAATGCCTTTGCCATGAGCAAAATCCTTTGTGTTATGTTTATTCCTCTGTTCTCATTACATATACGTTACATATACGTTGCTCTTTCCAATAGGTTAAACAAAACTCTTAATAAGAACATCTAGTTCGTTACATCGCGCCGAACGGTTACAATACATGATACAACGAGGAAGGCAATCAGGTAAACCGCCAGGACCGTCCATGAGTGAGCAACCATGTGAACATCATGAGCAGGATGTAGAGCAGCATATGCCCAAACCAATTTGAGGTAAAGAAACCGTATGTCGGCGCGATACCAGAAACGACATTGAAGAGCAATCCTACCAGGACACCAACAACGGCGAGTATTACCACTCCGATAACGATACATACAGCAAGGGCAGCAATTTTTGCGAAGAGAAATTGTAGACGCGTTGGACCGCGTGTGAACATTAAGTGTACTGTTCCTAAGCTATACTCGCCGCCAACGATAGTTCCCATCAGTACCATTGCTAAAATGCAGAGGAAGTTGAAGAAGAAGATGCCAACCATGAATAGTAAGCCAAAGCCAAGCAGTGCTTTAGACATGAGACGACGCCGTATCTTGTATAGTTCCATTGCTGTCAGACGCAAGAGCACGCTGATATAATCTTGTCGGCCCATAATTACCGAAGGGGTACGCGCAGGGCTGGCACCATTCAATTGTGGTAATGATTGTTGTATTGTAGCCATTATATGTATCTCCGTTTTCTTTATATGTCTCAGGTATACCCTGATGGAACCCCTGTACGGGTCTGCTTCAGCACACCCCCTGGTACACGAAAGGGTGTGCTGAAGCAGACCCGTACAGGGAGGGGTTATCGTGCAGGTGTACTCGATAGGGCTGCCATGCCACGATGAGTTCCTTCAGGTGCGGCAGTCAGTTCCAGGAAAATCTCTTCTAAGCTGGCTTGTGCTGGATGCATCTCAGCAAGAAAGAGATTTCGCTGTGCAAGCAAGGCGGTGATTTCGGACGAACGTGCAACGGGCGCGTCGATACGCAGCATAGTTTTCTCTGAATCGCTACTATCCACGCTTACCGCACGCATCCATGTGGCGATACCCTCTCTGGCTTTTTGCAGGGTTAAGAACGCGGCCTGTGTTTCGTCGGGTGTGTTGAGGCGTACCAGAATCTGTTCACCTTGTCGTACGAGGTCTTGTACGTTGCCTTGTCTGAGCAGGCGTCCCTTTTGCAGAATAGCCACACGGTTACAGACCTGTTGTACCTCATACAAAATGTGACTGGATACAAAAATGGTTGTACCCAACGAGGCAAGGCGTTGAATAAGCAGACGAATTTCGTGTACGCCTGCTGGGTCAAGGCCGTTTGTCGGCTCGTCGAGCAGGACCAGTTCGGGGTCTGTGAGCAATGCACCTCCGATACCGAGGCGTTGTTTCATTCCTAACGAGTATTTGCGAAAGGCATCGTTCGCCTGTTCACGTAGATCGACGATTTCAAGCACCTCTTCGATGCGACGATTGCTGGCTTTGCCCAATTTCATGCCAGAGCCTGCCGCAACCGAACGCAGGTTGTCGATACCCGATAGATAGGGATAAAAGACAGGCGTTTCGATAATCGCACCGAGACGTGGCAAAATAGCCTGCATATGTGTACTATTATCCATGCCGAAGATGGAGATGGAGCCGGAGGTTGGACGAATAAGCCCAAGTAGCATACGAATAGTTGTTGTCTTGCCTGACCCATTGGGACCAAGAAAGCCAAACACATCGCCGCGCACGACCTCAAGTTCCAGGTTATTAACTGCAATAAGACTGCCAAATGTTTTTGTAAGTTCATGAGTGTGAATAATACTCGCATTGTTCACGTCAGTCGTCATAAGTATAACTCCTTTTACATAGTGGTATATGCAAGAAGTGTAACAGAGTTATGCTCACAGGAGATCACACATGAGGTTGATTGTAGTTCATACTTTTGTAGAGGGTCCTGTAGGGACCGATTCATCAAGAGGATGTAACTTTTTGTCGAACTTGCGCGTGCGAAATGTATGTTTATAAAAATTGTATATCAATATGCGCCCACTACAATTGCATAGTAAACAGAGTAACAAGGAGATACGTACCTCTATGATTAATTTGCGATTGCTTGCATGAAATAAATCATGAATGTCGTAGGGACCACGTTTACGGCGTCCAAAGGAAAATAATTTTTTTTTTGTTGGGGGAAAAATGGGGGGAACAAAAA
>CAXUIS010000136.1:2333-13514 GCA_964250915.1 uncultured Ktedonobacteraceae bacterium
TCCATAGACAATGAGTTGTCTATGGATGCCGTAAACGTGGTCCCTACGACATTTCCTGCTATGCCAACTGCAACAGGTACAGCACATATCCTCCTGGTCCCTCGATAGAAAAGACCTGACCAAAGGGCATACGGGCTATTGGTGCTTTGACTGTCGCGCCACGTTGCTGTAACGTTGTGAGTGCTTGTTCTACGTTCTCGACGTACCACCATAGTTCTGTGCCGATGTCAGGAGTAGTGTCACCCTTGCCAATTGCAAGTGAGGCACCATTGCCTCCTGGTTGCTTGAACTGCACAAAATCTGGTGCTTGCGTCTCCACCTCAAGATCAAGCTTTTCAGTAAAAAAGTTTTTCGCAGCGGATACGTCGGCGACATGAATCATCACGAAATTCAAACCTGTGGTAAGCATCTTACTGTTCTCCTTTGCTTTAACGAAACTGTATTTGTTGTTATGTGCAAAGTATAGAGCATCGGAGTGACAACAGTATGTCAGTAGCTATGAGGATTTTTGAGCACAAAAAAGATATTGTATATACTTGTTCACAAGAAACAAGCTAGACTTTAAAACCAAGTTGTTTAGCTTTATCGAACGCTTGTTTAGCCTCATCATGTCGCTTTAGTTTGCTTAGGGAAGCACCTTTGTTATACCAAGCACGTGCAAAGGTGGAATCAAGACCAATAGTTTCCTCGAAAGCAGCAAGAGCATCATCATGTCGATTAAGTCTGCTTAGAACAACACCTTTGCTGTACCAAGCGATTGCGCAAGTGGAATCAAGGCGAATAGACTGATTACTCGCTGCCAATGCTTCTTGATAATGTTTAAGTCCAGATAGTGCTCGACTTTTACCCGCATATGCTGAGGCATTGTTAATGTCAAGAAGTATTGCTTGTTTATATGCATCAAGTGCTTCTTCAAAGTCTTCACGCTCTAATAGCTTGTTCCCAGTTTCTAGCCAGTGAGATGTAGTTTGTTGTTGTGTGCTGGCAAGAGGAGGTATGTTGTCTTGCAAGATTAATGGTGGAGTCGTAGGAATAGTCGCTGCAATCTTCTTGAGAGTGTTAATCAACTCATTCCACGGGCGAACACTACCAGTAAAATTGAGATGGTGGAGTGCTTCAAGGCGAGGATGAAGTATAGTCTCTTTGTAAAGTACTGGAATAACGCGAATGCCTGCTCCCCATGCGAATGCCCATTCGTAGGTAACATACTCGGATGCTTTTGCCTTTGGTGACATAATGACGATGAGTGCGAAAGAGTCCTTAATGGCTTGGTCAATGTTTGCGCGGTAGTCATCATCTGCATGCAGATGGTCATGGTCTTATCCATGTTTCAAAGCCTGCCTCCTTGACTCTCCGAATAAGGTTTTCGCCAAAGTCGTTATCTTCGTGTTGATAGGAAACGAAAACGTGTTTTGCCATAAAGTCTTCTCAGTCACTCATTGTCATTTTGTATGATTTGTAGGGTTATAATAGCATAAAACATGTTGTATAGCTATAGAATACCTGTTGCGTGGTGATTTGGCGACAAGGGCACCCGCAAGGGGATGCCCCTCCCATAGACGAAGAGGCGAACGATATCACGTTGTATGGGAGGGGCATCCCCTTGCGGGTGCCCTTGTTCGATGCTTAAGACAATGAGAGCGGCACAATCGTTTGTTCGTCGTCGTACAAGAATGTAGAGCCGCCAGTCGCAAAATTGGGGACATCGGCAACGGTTGCCTGACCTTCGGGTGAGGCGAGGATGGCTTCGATGTCGGCACGTGTCTCGGCGTAGAGACCGACAATCATGTAGTAGGGTGGTTTCTCACCTTCGGCTCCGGCTTGTAGTTTGCCAATGGTCCAACCCTTTAAGCCTTTCATCTTTTTGGCAATAGGAATATGGTTCTCATAATAGTATTTGTCAAAGGCTTCGGGGTCGGTGGGATGTCCGTAGAGAACGGTTAACTTATGCATCGTTGCAGGTTCCTTTCATCAAACGAAGTTGTGACAAGCATTAGTGGGACGGAACGCGAATACTTTTGAAGCGACGAGCGTTTTCGGTGATCGCAACCTCTGTAGGTAGGCGTTCCATACTTGAGGCTCCGAAGAAACCGACAACACCCTGCGTATGTTCGAGGATGTAGGTCGCGTCTTCTGGTTCCGCGATGGGACCACCATGACATAATACCATGATGTTGGGATTGATCTCTTTTGCCGCGTCATGCATGGCCTGTACGCGTTTCGCCGCCTCTTCGAGTGTCAATGCGGTATGTGCACCGATGCTACCTTTTGTCGTGAGACCCATATGAGGTACTAGCACGTCCGCACCAGCTTTCGCAAGTTCACGTGCCTCATCTGGATTGAAGGCATAGGGTGCGGTCAGCAGGTCCATATCGTGAGCTATACGAATCATATCTATCTCCAGCCCAAAGCCCATGCCTGTCTCTTCCAGGTTTTGACGAATTGTGCCATCGAAGAGGCCAACGGTAGGGAAATTCTGTACACCTGCGAACCCCATCTCTTTGATTTGACGCAGGAAATAGGGCATGACGCGGAACGGGTCGGTACCACATACTCCCGCCAGTACAGGTGTATGTTTTACAATAGGTAGTACCTCGTTTGCCATTTCGATAACGATAGCGTTGGCGTCACCGTAGGGCAAAAGACCCGCCAACGAGCCACGCCCAGCCATACGATAGCGACCAGAGTTGTAGATGATAATGAGGTCAACGCCACCCGCCTCGGCACATTTTGCCGAGAGACCCGTTCCCGCCCCCGCTCCAACAACTACTCCACCACTACTCACCGTCTTTTGTAAACGTGCCAATGCTTCTGCTCGCTCCATGTAGGTGCCTCCTAATGGTAGGGACCCAATTAAAGCCTACATGGGGTTGGGGCACATTGGGGAAAACGATTCGTTGCCGACGCGTTTCCGCCCACCCCCAGGACGCGATCAATCGGTCCCTACGAAATTTGTGTCTTATTTGATATATTCAACAAGCCTATCGGTCATTGCTTTGGCGAAGCGTGGGTCGTTGATATCCATGTCTAGTTCACGCACCTCTATCCGCTCATCGAGGTTCTTTTTAAGCGCGTCAATCAATGCTTTGTCAGCCTCTGCATCGTGGAACGGGCCACCTTCGGTAGCGATCATGGATATCCCTTTGAGCGGGATGAAGAGTGTTACGGGGCCCTTCGCTGCATTAAGCTTACGCGCGATAATCTCACCTAGCTGTGCATTCTCGGTAGGTGTGGTACGCATGAGAGTAACAGTTGCGTTATGTTTGTAGAGGTTGCGTTTTTGGAACTTCTCAGGGACCGTATCTACAGGACCAAAGTTGACCATATCCAGAGCACCTAGCGAGACGACCTGTGGTACACCCTGATTGCCAGCCGCTTCAAGCCGCTCTGGTCCCGCACTCAAGACGCCGCCAACAAGTTCATCGGCAAGTTCAGTGGTGGTAAGGTCAAGCACGCCTGTGAGAAAGCCACCGTTCACGAGTGCCTCCATCGACTGCCCACCCGTTCCGGTGGCATGAAAGACGAGAACTTCGTAGCCTTGAGCCTCTAACAGGTTACGAGCCTCCGTTACTGCTGGCGTCGTAACACCAAACATAGTCGCACCTATCAACGGTTTGCTTGCAGTCGATGCTTTAAAATCCGCGTTGGCCCGCGCCATACCCGCGATAGCGGCGGCAGCATTAGTCAATATCTTCTCAGAAATACTATTAATGCCAGAGATATCGACCACGCTATACATCATGGTGATGTCGGTCGCGCCAACATAGGGACGGGTATCACCTGATGCTACGGTTGATACAACTAGTTTGGGAATACCGACGGGTAATGCTCGCATGGCTTGTGTCACAATCGTGGTGTTGCCGGAGCCGCCCACTCCAAAGATACCCTGTAGTTGTCCCTTTGTGTACAGGTCTTGTACAATTTTTTCCGCCCCACGCGCCATTGCCTCGACGGATGCGCCACGATCCTTTGCCTGAACCAGTTGTGCGAAATCGACGCCTGCCGCTTTCGCCACCTCTTCACGAAAAATATCTGGTTGTGTAAGTGGTGTACCAAGAATGCCAGCGTCAACGAGAACGGTATCACAACCTTCAGCCTGTATGTGTTTCCGTACATACTCGTACTCGACGCCTTTGGTATCGAGCGTTCCTAAAAGAACAACAGTAGCCACGTGTACCCCTTTCATCTGCGAAAAATGTAAAATGGCCTGATGAATTTTGATAACCGAATATAGTAGACGGTAGGGGCAGCAATTCATTGCGCCCAAAGATGGGGGCGGTGGGGCAAACGTCCCCAAAACGCATCTCATAGCAACGCGAACCCCTCCCGTGCCCATCTTTGGACGCAATGAATTGCTGCCCCTACCGTTCACCATTCCCGTCTTTGATTGTCAACGTTCATTGGGGACCAATGTATCTAGTATACACCACGACAGAGGGAAAACCGAAGGGTTATATATTTTGCGTTTTGTACAACTCCGTTACCAAAGAAAGCGTAGATAGTACAGTTGGAGCAAAAAACCTACTTATAAATGATGGTATAGATGAAGACAGAAGGATGCACCAATACAATGCAAGAGCAGCAAAACTATGGAGCCTACACAGGTAGTCCACAGTACGATGGTCCACCACAACCGCAGCACTATGATGTACCACCACAAGGTCAGAATGTTCCACCAATGTATGACGACGCCTTTATGGATTCCTTCGCGCAACGTCTCTCACAACGTATGGGACAAGGACCACAAGGCAAAATTTATCCACAGGGACAGCGTAGAGATCGCGCCTCTGCTGGTCAACGCCTTGCTCTAGCGATTGTTTCTATTGTCATGCTTATCCCAATTCTAGGGGTTATAACAGGATTGGCAGGTGATGTGGGGTGGTTTGTTGGCGCGGCAGCATTTGGCGTCGCGGCCCTTGTCATTATCATTGTAAACGTTGTATTCAATCTCAATGGCTAATGTGCAAATAAATGATATTGGAGCTGCATGCGACGTGTCGCGCGCAACCCCAATATCATTTACTTCACCTGCTCGATTTCGCTTTTGAGCGCGACGAGTGAGTTGTCGAGTTGCAAGACCTGTTCTTGCATTGCCTCGGTCTTTTTCTGTTCGGCTCGCACAAAGCGTGTATAGGGTGCTATGGAGTCTTGCACACGGGTGAGGGCGTTGTTAAGTTCTTTCTTAAATTGTTCCTGCATTGCGGTGTGCAGCCGTGTTCGCAATTCCTGCATTTTTGCGTTAAAATCCTCTTTGGCGCGTTTACGACGTGCGGGAATAATGTATAATCCCAAACCTAATAAGACAATGCCAGCAAGGACACCTGTTACGTCTGCTGCTGCCGTACCAACAAATGCTACAATTGCTGCGCCTAAACCAATGCCACCCGCACCCGCAATAGCAGCTTGTGCCACAGCACTACGCATATCTTGTGACAACTCTATCGCCTCTGCTTGCTGGTCGTAGGTCTGTACCACGCTTGCAGCTTCGCGTGCTACTGATTGTAAAAGTGTGCGACGGTTGTAGTCAAATTGCCTTGAGACAGAGCCGATCATCTCATCATCACGGCGCGCACTCACCTGACGGCGACGGTCCAAGTACTCCATGACATCCTGCCACAAGCGATGCTCGTTTTGTACAAGCCAGTCAATCAGGTCCTGTACGGCATGTTCGATACGTGTCGCGCTATCGCCAATGACATCGCGGTCAAACTCTTCTCGCAAACGCTCACCTTGTACAAGGTCAAGAATACGCCCTAGCCGAATCGTTTCATCAAAGAAATGATCGCCACGTCCCCGCATGTCCAGGATGATATTCTCTATTTCACCTAAACGATGCGAGAAATTGATTTCCATATCCTCCCGGTAGAGCCGTAACTGCTCCTCAATCGAACTTACTGTACGCGCATCCTCCGCCAGCAATTCGGCACGTTGCTGCACAGATGTGCGTGTTTCATTGAGCAAGCGTTGCATCACTCCAAGTGGGCTGAGCAGTTTGAGTCGGATACGTTCGGCCTCGTCCAGTGTATGAAACAGGTATTCTTCGAGTTTTCCGAAGCGGCTCTGCTCCCACAACTGTAGCGTTTCCTGTCCCGTTGCGGCGAGTGCGCGTTGTGCCAGGAGTGCAGAAACAGGGAAAATTTCAGGCTGGAAACCTAGTAGGTTTTTGCAGTTGTCACGCACGAATGTCAATACCTCTTCGAGCGCGACAGGTGTACGTAACGTGTCAATTTTGTTGAGGATCACGATAACCTTTTTGCCCCATGTGCGGATGCGCTCCATAAACAAGCGTTCACTCTGTGTAAAGGGGCGGTCAACGGAGGTAACAAAGAGAATCAGATCGCTACGTGGCACAAATTCCTCGGTCAGGCGTTCGTGTTCGCGCAAAACGGCGTTGACTCCAGGAGTATCGACAATACTGATATCGCGCAAAAACTCGGCGGTATTCTCGATCTCCAGGATGTTTTGCTCGATCTGATGCTGTACGTTTTGCTCTCCATAACGTACAATCGTGACCTGATGCGTAGTGGGAACAACGCCTTCTTCCAGGACCTCGCTACGCAAGAGTGCATTGATGCAGGCCGATTTTCCCGCGTTAAACTCGCCTACGATGACGAGCAGAAACAGATCGTCCAATGCATTCGTGACTTGCCTAAGCGTTGTAGCATAAGCTTCTGCACCCTCAAAGCCGACGAGACATGCTTGCAATTGACTGGCGATGCGCCGCTCCTCTTGCAACATGCGGCGTTGTTGATTTTGTAATACGGCCTGTACCATAAGCGTTTCCTTGTCCTCTCTTTTCTCCTAATAATAATACGAAAAAGAGGGGGTAAAGAGATGAGATGTTTTTAGGGTTTTGAGAACAAGTCTCTTGGCACATCATGAGGCACGATGACTTTGAGTGCGTCGGGAGCGACGCAAAATGTGACAGGGGGAAAACTGCGCGTTGTGTCACCCGCCGAATCGCCGTCGATTTGTACCGCAACACGTCGGCGCGTACGTATTTTGATGTCTTTACATGTCTCGTACTGTACCCAGTTGCGGCGTTGCTCACGACGCAATATAAAATCTGCTGCGATGGCGAGTCGCCCAAACACATTTTGTTTGCGTAAAATGCATATATCGAGTAACCCATCGTCGCACTTTGCTTGCCATGTATATTTAATCGCACCAGCATAGAGTTGTGTGTTGCCGATAATAATTTGGATCGCATTGGTGCGAAAAGTACGTTCACCTAGCTGGACAGTCACACGAAAGCTAGGATAACTGAGACCAAACCATGTGCCAATAAAGAAGTAGCCGAGGACGCCAAAGCGTTTGACCGAATTCTTTTCAACCGTCCGCGTGACTTCACCGTCGAAGCCAATACCTGCCATCAGCAGAAAATAGCGGTCGCCCATTTGTCCCAGGTCGATGCGTCGCGTTCGTCCATGTAGCAATATTTCGCGTGCTAACCGGTTGTCCAGAGGAATCCCTGACTCGCGCGCCCATACGTTCACGGTGCCGCTCGGCAAAACACCCAACGCGGTATCGCTGTTAGCTAACTCTTGAATAATTTCGTTGATGGTGCCATCGCCCCCCACCGCCACAACCACCGAGATGTGCTGCTCAACCGCCTCACGTGCGAACTTACGTGCATCGCCTGCAGCCTTTGTTAAACATAGGTCTGCTTGCCAACCGTGCTGTCTCAAATAATCAATAGTTTCCTCTATCTGTAGCCTATTGTGTGTATAGGTGCCGGAAGTGGGATTAGCGATAATAATAGCCGAAGTGGATATATGTTGCGGCGACATTTCTGTCGATACTGAGTCAAGTGTCTCTTCTTGCATCGTTTTCCTCGTGAGTTTGTGTAACCATTAATGCTGGTACGAAATGACGACGCAAACGGTTGCAAGGTATATTTATAGTAGGGTAGTCCCTTGTGGGCGTCCGTTGCGCTAATCGACAAATGGGGTCCGTTGTGTCTTAATCCACGCGTGGCACACGTGCTAGGATTTCAGCGACAACCTCATAATTGATTGTACCAAGACGTTCCGCAACTTTCTCTGCTGTGAGCGTTGCATTCCCCTGTCGTCCAATCAGCACAACTTCGTCGCCCATGCGCGTCTGGGGAATGTCGGTCACATCAACCATGCATTGGTCCATACACACACGTCCAAGAATAGGGACCTCTTGTCCATGAAGTAAGACGAAGCCCCAATTATACGGGCTACGACGAAACCCATCGGCATAGCCCACGGGCAGCACAGCTACTCGCGTGGGCCGTTCTGTTGTGAAGGCGCAACCATAGCTGATACACTCGCCTACTGGCACCATTTTGACCTGTGCAACCTGTGTCTTGAATGCTAACGCGGGTTGGAAGCCCTCTGGTACTCGTACCTCCGCTGATGGGTCTAAGCCATAGATGGCGATACCAGGACGTACCATATCGAAACGAGCATCTGACAAACTCAGTGTCGCGGCACTATTCGAGGCATGTACAAGTGGTGGGCGTAATCCTTGCGCTGTGAGTACCTGCAACACATGCTGAAAACGTGCCAACTGCTGATGAGCATATGTTTTATCCAGAGTATCAGCCGTCGCAAAATGTGTATAGAGTCCTTCAAGCACAAGCCCTGATAACGTTTGAATTTCATGTATAAGAGCTACAATATCGTCTAGTTGCTCCTCACGTATACCGAGGCGTCCCATACCCGTATCGACTTTGACATGCACTTTGACTGTTTTGTTCAGGGCAAGCGCGGCGCGTGAAAGTGCCTGTGCCGATTCACTGCTATAGAGCGTCACCGTGACATCTTGACGCGCTGCCTCGCGCATTTGCCACAAAGGAAGATAGCCGAACACGAGGATGGGCGCGGTGATGCCACCTTCACGTAGTGGTGTTGCCTCGCTTAGTGTTGCCACACCTAGCATCGAGGCACCATTACGGAGCGTTGTACGCGCAACTTTTAACGCACCATGTCCATAAGCGTCTGCTTTGAGACTAATCAATACCTGCACGTGTGCGCCAACTAGCGATTTGATACGACGCGTATTATTCGCAATTGCATTCAGATCAATCTCGACCCATGTTGGACGTTCGGCACGTGCCACCACAATCTGTTTCCATCCAGGCGTCTGTCGTACCAGTCGCTCAGCGGCCTTCCACGGTTCAGCCATTAGGAGTTCGGTAACACGCTCCATCCGTGTTGCCTCAGACCCTTTTATCAGCACCGCGTCCTGTAATTCATTATTAGAGGAAGCGGTACTTTGTGCAAGGATGGCGCGAACGGCCTGTGCTGCGTCCTCATGAGTAGAGGTGAGGGTAATATGAGAAGCTGGTAGTCCAGCCTGTTGTGCTGACTCAGCGACAAGTGTGGCATATTCACCTTTTACAACGAGATAGTCAGCGTGTTGAGCTACTTCACGCCCCATCTCGCGGTGTGCCTCTACCGTGAAATCACCAAGACTTAACATATCACTTAGCACTGCAATATGGCATGATGCTGGTAGTGTGTGTAAGGTGCTCAAGCCTGCGCTCACCGACGCGGGTGTTGCGTTATGCGTGTCGTCGAGAAGCATTGCATTTTGTACACCCGCTAATGCAGTAAGTCGTCCTGGCATAGGAAAGAGCGTACGCAGTGCTGTTGCAATCTCGTCTGAACTTATGCCGACATAACGCCCAACCGCGTATGCCGCAAGCATCGTTTGGAGAGAATGTTCGCCCAGAAGATGTGATGCAAGCGTTGTTGTGACTACCGTTGGTGACTCTGGTGCAATTGTCTCCATTGTGAGGAGTGAAGACTGCACGCCTTGCCACGTCACCTGGATATCTTGTATTGGCGAGGGTGCTTCATCCTTTGTAAAGGCGGGCATATTGTGTGCGAGATACGGATAGCGTGCGACATTGCGTGCATGCGGCACATTGTGGTGGAGGAGCAGGTCATATATCGCCGAATTATAGTTGTTATAAAAGAAGCATCCACCTTCCGGTAAACTTGTAAAGAGCGTTCCTAACTCTGCTGCTAGCTGTTCTACTGTGCCAAAGTATTGTAGTTGTGCTGGACTAATGTGCGTGAGTACGCCAATGGAAGGATGAGTGATATGACAGAGTGCCGCAATCTCGCCAGGGTGATCGCAGCCAAATTCTAAGACAGCATATTTATGATGAGCCTCAAGGCGTCCGAGTGAGAGCGGAATCCCTAGCAGGTCGTTGTAGTTTTGCCAACTTCTAAACGTCGAAAACTTGCTTGCGAGTGCCGTGGCAATCGCCTCTTTTGTGCTTGTTTTACCCACGCTTCCTGTAACCGCTATGACCGTGGGATGCCACTGTTGCAAAATAAAGCTTGCGTATTCTTGTAAGGCAATACGGGTATCCTCAACAACAATTGTGGCGATCTCGGTCTGCTCTAGCTGTTGCTGTACCTCTTCGGCAAGCGCGTTAAAAACATGTGCCTCGACCATAATACCCGCTACTCCCCCACGGAGCGCATCGAGCAGGTAGTCATGTCCATTACTGCGCTCTCCACGCACCGCCACAAATAGTTCGCCTGGGACAATCTGGCGTGTGTCGTGACTAAACGCGGGGAATATATCTTGTTTGCCTGGGTAACGAAGCGTGCCACGTGTCGCTTGTAACAGAAGGTCGAGATAAATCATGTGTTGCTACTCCGTCCAGAGCAATTTGATGCGCTGCGTGAAGCCACCACGCGTTGTACGGCGTTGCTCCTGTTCTGTTCGCAGCGCGTCAAGGGTAATATTATTCGTGTGTAAAATCGCTTCTACAACTTCATAGAGGTCTGTCAATTCTTGTATAAGCTCAGATTGAGTGGTCGCTTGCATGACCTCCTGCGCTTCTTCGACTACCTTTTGTCGCAATGCTTGTTGAAACTCGCTCTCCGTCATTATTTTGGTCTGACAGATCTCTCCGTGTTGACGAATAATTTCCGGTATGTGGTCACGAACGAGTTTGTTGTAGTGCTTTCGCATATGTAAAGTGTTTCTCTCTAAGCGATGCATCGGTCTCCAATAAACTTTGACCAACGAAGACGGCACGGTCGGTAGGGGCAGCAATTCATTGCGTCCAAAGATGTGGGTGGTGGGGTAAACGTCCCCAATACGTATCTCACGGCAATGTGAACCCCTCCCCAACCCATCATTGGGCGCAATGAATTGCTGCCCCATACGCATCAAGTTAAGAACTCA
>CAXUIS010000137.1:0-13428 GCA_964250915.1 uncultured Ktedonobacteraceae bacterium
CTCAATCTCGTGCTGATGGGGCGGTGTTCCATTTATTAGAATTGGAAAGCCCTGGGTCGTTTACTGAACCGATTGTTCCTTTAAGGAACGCTCCTCCTCTTCTTGTAAACGCAACGGGCGCAGATTTTCCAAGGAACGCCCAGGCTGCGGTGCGAAATGGTAGTCGCCAATCAAGCGAATATGCTCCCATCCTAGCGGCGCAATGTGGGCAACCGCTGCTTCAGGGATATCTTCTCCTCGCTTGCGTAAGGTCTCAATCGCTTTGGTAAGGTAGACGGTATTCCAGGCAGCAATGGCAGCCATCAAGAGGTGAAGGCAACTGGCCCGATGCATCTGATCCTCAAACGCACAGTCACGCAATTCGCCGAGTCGGCCAAAGAAGAGTTGACGCGCGAGTGCATGAAGCGCTTCTCCTTTGTTCAAGCCGATCAGGACACGTCTTCTAAGGGCCTCGTCACGGAAATACTCCAGCAGGTATGCCGTTCGTTCCAGCTTGCCTATCTCCAGCTTGCCTATCTCCGTGAGGGCTCTAGCCACCTGATTCTGACGAGGATAGGCTGCCAGTTTACGCATCAGCAAACTCGCTGAGACGGTTCCGTGCCGGATCGAGGAGGCAATGCGCCGCATCTCATCCCATTGTTCGATGATCAGCTTGCTCTTGACCTGACCAAAGAGCAAACTCTTAAGAGACTCATGCTCACTCATTTCATCCACGAAGTAGAGGTGACGCGAGAGCGCGTCCCGCAGACGTGGGGCAAAGCGGAATCCAAGCAGTGCCGTCAGGGCAAACACATGTTCCGTACTACCGCCGGTATCCGTATAGTGTTCCTGGATATGCAAATCACTCTCATGATGGCAGAGCGCATCAATCACATATAACGCTTCCTCGTTTGTTCCGATGATCTGCGGCTTGCCAAAGGGAACCCAGATATCAGCCGCATGGATATACATGTTGGTTCCTCGTCTAGCATGAAAATATTTCGCATTGTACTCTGCATTGGCTGCCTGGACGCCGATATGGAAGCGCATTCCGTCAGATGAGGAGGTAGTTCCATCTCCCCAAGCAGAGGACAGCGGAGCTGCAAGCACAAAGTTATCAAGACTCGCCAGTGCTGCCAGCAACGTTTCCTCTCGGACATGCCAATCGATGGACCAGGAGAGCTGACGGTAGGTATAGGGGCACGACTCTGCCATCTTCTCCAAGCCAAGATTCATCCCCATTCCCATGAGTGCCGCTACAAGCTCTAGCTTTTGGGTGCCAACAGGGACATCTTTACTGGTCAGATGGGTGAAGTGGCGCAGAAAGCCAGTCCAAGCGTCGACTTCCAGCAGTAGGTCGGCTAATGGCACGTGGGGCAACAACTCGTACACCCGCTTTTTCAGTCGTTCCACGTCTTCGGGCACCGCTTTTTCCAACTGCGGCAGGTGCAGATGCCCTTTCTCATCCAGAGTCAAGCTCCCTTCCACGGTCCCGATACTCTCTTGTAACGCTACCAGCCGCTGTGCGATTTCCTGCTGCTTTGCCGTGAGGTACGCTTGGGCATCGCTGTTGATCGCCAATCGGGTCTGCTGTTTTTCGGTCATGCGCTCAAAATCTGTAGCTGGTAAGAGGTAGTGCTCAAAAGGGCGATATCGTCGGCTTCCGGAGACCACGATATCACCAGAGCGCACGCGTCCCTTAAGCGTCTCGAAAGCTGCCGCCTCATAGTAATTCGACGTGATTTTCTCTCCCTCCAAGGCGTATTTGCGCCAGCGTGGAGTGAGGTGACCTAGAGGGGCATGCATCTTTACCTTGCCCACCTTCTGCTCTTTCGCCGTTACTCGTCGGCGGTGTTTGGCAAGGGTGGAGACATGCTCCAAAGCCAGTAAAGACGGTTCGCTCTTGCGAAATGGCTGGAAATCGAGAGCTTGATACAAGAGGAGCAAACTTTGGCGCATCGGGACATAGCGCGACTCGATGAGATCCAGCGAGTCGAGATCTTCTGGACGCAAAAACTGTTTCGCTGAGTCAACAGTTGCCTGAAGTTGTTGTTCTGGCACGGTGTCTAAAAGTGCTTGCGCCGGATCTGCCCTTCAGCCTTAGCGAGCAAAAACGCCTCTGCCGCTTTAGTAAGGATGGTCAAATGACTGTTCATCTTACGGGAGTTGAGCCGCAGGTGTTTTTCCTGGCGACGTTCACCCTTCCGTTGTAATTCCCCAAGCAATCGATCAAATTGGTCAAGTGCCTGGTCAGTCAGGTCCTGCAACAATTCAAACAGGTGTGTGACCAGCAATGCATGGCGTCGATCTCGTGGCAAATTCAAGAGTGGTTGCGCCTGGTATTTACTGCACTTGCGAGCCAGTTGCAACACGCGATTCTGGTGTAATGACGTTGACGGGGCCGGAAGGGCCAGCTCGCGCAAAAACAGCAGGCGCTCCACCAGGTGTTTAATACTCTTGGGCGAAGCCACCCCAGGGGCTTGCCGTAACCAACTCAGACGGGTAGCACCCCGAATGCTGGTATCTGCCTGTAAAAGAACATCTAATCTGGTTCGCTGCTCCGATGGAAGCGACTGAGTGAGGGTAGACAACAACCGCCGTTCCGCGATTTTCAAGACAATCCACACCAGTCGTTCGATACGGATCATGTTTGGGGCAAGAACGCCATTGGAACGCAGCCATTCTAACGCGGTCTCAATGAGCGGCAATGGGCGATCACTCTCCATTGCGTCAGGTACGAGTGCCCGTGCCACAGACAAATAGTCTTTCCAGCCGCACGCACGAAAGCCACATTCCCGCCGGAGTTCATCCACGTGCTCATACAGTGTGTTCTCTCGCTCACCGTAGCTCGCAAACGCGGAAGCAGGAACCTCGATCTGCTCAGCGATGACGTTGAGGACGTTTTGGGGAACGTCTTTGACTTCCATAAGGGTACGACCAGGAAATTTCAAGAGAGCCAACTGGACAGCGAACCCCAAGCGGTTCGACAGGCGTCTTCGACGATTGATAAGGTCTCGCTCTTTTTCGGTAAAGGTGTAGTATCGGGCAATGTCACGATCAGAGAGGTCAGGAGGAATCTGAGTTAGCGCGTGATGTTGCTCCGGGTTGAGATACGTGGGGATTTTGTCATATCCAGGCACAGTGGCGGTCTCTCCAGTTTTGTCCTAGTTGTAGCATACTCCCTGCTTGTACGTCAATCAAACCGCCTGGAATGGGAAAGGAAGCCCATCTTTTCCAGGCGTAGCGGGGAAAAAATCAGAGAAAATCGCTCTGGCCCATCCTTAGCGGGGAAAACGGGGGGTAAAAATGTTGGGACCCCTATGTAGAACTACACTAGACGAGCACTCCCAACAACAGAAGTACAAGCAACCATGTGAAGAAATCAACGTGGGCCATACCATGTTCCCCTTTCCTTTTTCGTATCCTTTGCTCTCAAATATCAGAAAAACAGCGTTTGCTTCCTTGCTCCATACTACGTTGTTCCTGTTGTGTTTGGTTCAGTTATACAAAAGAGCTGTTTGCACACTGGGAAGTCGTGTGAGAGTGGCATTGCACAGAGGAGAATATATGTATCTCTGCTACAGGCTGTACACATACACAACGACAATGAGGAGTGCCAGCGCGACTGCGAGAACCGTTAAGATCACTCTGAAGATGTACCAACTACGTCCTTTCACATGGCTGAAAAGAAATGCCAATTGGTGGATGGCTGTTGTCAGCAGAAAGATTGTTGCAAACAGACTGAAATAATTCCTCCTTACTGGGATAATCGAACGTTCTTGAGCGACGATTAAAAACAGAGTCATTAGGGCAAGAAGAACAAGTGCCACGAGAGCAAGGCGTGTTCTATTATTATGATAGAGAGGCTGTCGGTAGGTGACAATGCTTATAACTAGTATCAATAGTGTATAGACGACGACGACAATAAAAGAAATGAAGTGCGAGAGAGCATTCATTGTTTTTGTTTTTCCTCCTTGTCCATGTCAGAATGAGGCTCTAGGACACATTCAGTGTGCCTGCTTGCTTGAAAAAGAAGTCTCTTTTGTGGTAGAATATAAGTAGTTTAACTCATGTACGTCATCTGGAGGTCCTCCCATCGATCTTTCCCCTGTTTTTGCGTTCCCTTCAACATTGAACCTTGAGACCATCGAGTTCCATGACCAAAGGGTTACCGTCCATCTTCATGCAACCTCTCCTACTGCTGCTTGCTCACGTTGTGGAACAGTAGGTTCACGGATACACAGCCGTTATCAGCGCACCATCGCCGATGTCACGTTTGGTGGACGAGGGCTCGTCCTCAAAGTACTCGTCCGCAAGTGGTTCTGTCCAGACGCTTCCTGCTCCCAACACATCTTTGCTGAACAGTTTCCAGGACTGGCGCAACGTTACGCACGTATGACGGATCGGTTGGTTGAGGTCTTGCAATCTCTTGGGGTCACGACCAACGGAGCAGATGCAGCGCGTATCGCATCGAAGCTTGGTCTCTCTACCACGGTCAAAACCATCATTCGTCGCGTCTTACAGTTTCCCTTATCCAAAAACCCTTCTGTTCAGATTGTGGGCATCGACGAATGGGCCTGGAAGAAGGGGTCACGCTACGGAACCATCGTAGTTGACCTTGAACATCGACGGGTGGCTGACCTGCTACCAGAACGTTCCGTGGAGACGAGTACCGTCTGGTTCAAAGAGCATCCAGAGGTGAAAATCGTCTCGCGTGATCGTGGCAAAATCTTCCGCGAAGCTGCCTCGGTTGGTGCTCCTCAAGCGCAACAGATCGCAGACCGCTTTCATTTACAGCAGAACTTTGCCGATGACTTGGAGCACTTCTTTCATCATCACAAGCCATCACTAAAAACGGCAGCACATCAGCATGCAGGAAAGGTGCGTCCTGTTCCCAAGACCATCATCGTCCAGCAGCACAACGACCAGGACCGTCAGCGTCGTCAGACGCACCGTGTTCGTCAGCATAAAAAAATCTGGGAATTGTTTCGTGCGGGTCAGCACAAGGAAGAGATTGCACGCATCGTTGGCATCAGTTCCAGGAGTGTCTATCGGGCATTGGAGCATGAACCGCCTCCTCTCCAAGAAGTTCGCCATCGCACTCATCATCTTACCGCTCCCTATCTTTCCTACTTAAGTACCCGGTGGAACGAGGGATGCCACAAGGGGGTTCAACTCTACGAAGAGATTGTGGCTCAGGGATATACTGGCTCACTGCGTACCATTGAAAAAACCGTCAAGACGTTTCGTCACGCGAAAGGTCAGTCAGTCGGCAAGCGAACCGTTCTGTTCCAGAAAACTCCGTCTGCTCGAAGTGTCGCGCTCATGATGGTTCGCCCAGTCGAACATCGTCCAGCAGAGCAAATCGCCTTTATCGAGCAGCTCGTGAACCACAATCCCATCATTGCACCTGCATTCACCCTCACACAGGAGTTCGGGCAACTCCTACGCAAGCGTGAAGGGAAAAGCCGATTGGAGGACTGGAAAGCAGCGGTGCGCTTAAGTGGGATCGTGGAACTCATACGCTTTGTGGATGGACTAGCTGATGATGAAGTGGCAGTGGCGAATGCGTGCTCCGAACCTTGGAGCAATGGCATGGTCGAAGGGTTGAACCAGAAAGTCAAATTGATCAAGCGCAGTTCCTATGGTCAGGCAGGATTTCCACTGCTTCTACGCCGCGTTTTACTCCATCCATCTTCTCAAGAGACCTTTTCCCTTGAAAAAAGGAGAGCTCTATGTTAGATCAGGAACAACAGACGACCAAAAAGGAAGCGATCATTACGATACGAAAACTCGCAGCACTCGACCTCGTCTTCCATGGGTCCCGGCTGATTCTCACTGAATTTGCGGGTGCGGTGATCGGGTGCGGGAGTTTGGGGGCCTGGAGCCTCCTCGCCTTCTTCCGTAATTCCAGTCATTCCATCTTTTCGCTCCTCATAGGTCTAGTTCTCTGCTGGATTGCTTTGAACTATGTGCCATTGCTGCTGTATGCCATTGATATTGTGAGGCGCAAGAGTGCTCAACAGGAAGTAGCATTCGAGCTTGAACGCAAAGATATCTATGCACGTAAATATACCCTTCAATCAGTATGTCTTTTGCTGCTCCCGCTCACCATGCCCATACTTTCTCTTGTTCAAGAGAGACGAAAGCACTCTTCTGGTGATCATTGACGACCAATGCACCCGTGTCCAAAGAAAATTCTAGGAGGAAACCGTCTTCTAAGAAGAAAGACGACAATTTTTTAGAAACATTTTTGACAAAGTGAAGAGATGTACTTGCTCTCTCTTACGAAGCAAGCAGGCACACTGAATGTGTCCTAGAGCCCAGAATGATAAGGATGAAATTGGTCTACGTATGCGGATGACTGCTCTCCTAAAGAGAGCACTCCACTAAGACGTTCATGGAAACAGGTTGTCATGCTCTCCCCCTTGCACGAAGCAAAAAATAAAGAAGCGTCAAGAAAATACCTGCTCCAAATCCTACGAAGATACCAAAACGTAAGTGCGTTTGGGGATAAAAAACAAGACTGAGTAGACCTACGAGATAATTAAAGAGCGTGCAGAGGATATAGAGTATCAAATTTCTTTTTGTCATAAAAACCTTTCAACTTCTCATACCCTTAGTAGAGTATGTCGTTCTCGTCGCAAACAAGCAAGCCCTGGTAACAAGACGACTTCTGAAACCACTTTATACAATATAGTCTGCTTACTGCAATCGCGTTGTGTATCCGATGGGTAAAAGGAAGACAGGAGAGCAAGAAGATGGCATTATCTTCCTGCTCTCCTATCTCTTCAACCCGTTGCGTTCCTTGTTCTAGGGTGCTACCCATTGAGATGGAAGGCATACAAGCTTCCAATGCCTGTTTCCTATCTCAAAAGACCTGTAGAAGACCGATACAAAATCTGTACTGCTAGAAGCAAGGCAAAAACAACGAGAGTGAATGCAAACATTCTTAGACGCTGCCGCCTTTGTTCAGGAGATGCACTCACAAATTTCTTGAATGAAAAGAGACAATATGCTCCTAGAAAAATACTTCCAGCAAGAAGAACTGCGTGAATATCAGAAAAATAGGACATAGCGAAATGTTCCCTCCCGTAATTTCTACGAAGACTGGTCTCAACTCCATCAACGAAGCATCTCCTCAGCAGACCAAAGAAGGATTCGACACCAAACACCCTTTTTAGAGCGCGATCTCCCACATCTCCTTCCATTCAGTCAGACACATGAATGTTTCATTCATCCAAGCACAGGTCGTGCGGAAACCATTCAAGCCTGCTGCTTGATCTGTGCCACTCGCTTTTTCTGCAAAAATAAATACTCTACAAATGAACGAAGAGAAAGAAACTGACCACAACGAGACCCATGACAATGGTAAGACTCGTTATCGACCAACGAATGATGCGTTGTATGCGCTTCTGCACATTGGCGATAGTCCACTGATTGATGTTTTGCATCACGAAAATATCAAGAAAAAGCACAAGATGTCCTCCCTTTTGTACAAGGTTTATGGAACGTGCTTGAGCGAGAGCGACGCCAATAGCAGCAGCAAGCCAAAGTATACCGATCATAATCAAGCCAATCAAGGCTTTCATGCTTTTCTGCTTAAGACCTATATATTGCAAAAGAGAGCCAATTACCAAAAAGGCTGTGCAAAACACAATTGCCCAAGTAGCACCGTAAAGCACTGTCATAGTGATGTTCATAAAGTTGTATCTTCTTCATTCGTCTTGTACACCGCTCTTGAACTGTCTCAAGAACAGTGTTTGCTTCCTTACCTACTACTACGGTGTTATTGCCGTGCTTGGTTCAGGAAAGCTCTCTATTCCATACCCTTTTTCCTCTGTTCGTGTCGTAACGCAAAGAGGAAAGATATCCACGCAAGGAACACTACTTTCTCAATACTTGAAAAGCGTAGAGTACGTAAAAAATGGTTGCAATACTCATTAAGATGACAAAAGCCCACTCGTAGGGATGCACGAAGTGTGTTGCAAAGAACAGTGCAGCATATACCAGTGCTAGCAGATTGAAAACCAAACCGATTACGTTGTACGGCTTTCGTTTCATGGGAACCTCCTCTGTTCTAGTGTACAGTAGCCAACAAACACGCTTTACCATGGTGCAGCTACGTAAGTGAACTGCACATCAGAGAGTCACTCATAAGACGTGTCCTACGTTCCTGTAGCGAAAGATACATTGAAGATGAGATTGAAAATTTTCGCCGCATTCTATGCAGTACAAGAAGCAAGAAGGTGCCCGATTTTGGCGAGACCTGAACGAACGTTGTTACATTCGGCTTGTCTTTCCATTCCTGACTCTCCATGTGCTGATGAAATAGACCTTTCTCATATGTACACCCTCGTCCCAAATTAACAACCATATCTCAACTGTATCGCAACTTCCCTTGCTTGCTTTGTGATACATGGTTCTGCATACTTGAAACAGACGGAGAAACGAGAAGATGCAAGTGAGGACATCGTCCTATGAGACGGTCGCTCACAGAAGTATCGAGAGGAAAGAACTGGCATGCTGCTTGTGAGAA
This sequence comes from uncultured Ktedonobacteraceae bacterium, assembly GCA_964250915.1. Classification (GTDB taxonomy): domain Bacteria; phylum Chloroflexota; class Ktedonobacteria; order Ktedonobacterales; family Ktedonobacteraceae; genus JBBQVS01. The sequence goes on from CAXUIS010000137.1 coordinate 8,519, forward strand.
GGGGGAATCTCATTCCGCTATGTACAAGAGAACAAAGGAACAACGCATGACACACTCCAAAGGGCTTTCCCTTCTTTTCCTGATCGCGTGTGGGGCACTCTTGCTCAGCGCGTGTACCACGACGACGACACCAGGCGCAGTTAAGAGTTCACAAACACCATCACAGGTGTTGCAAAAGAGCCAGGACGCCATGAAGCACCTGACATCCGTCCATCTTGGTCTCAGCAGTAGTAGTACTGTTCAACTTCCGACAACCCCTTCGTCTTCTGCACCCTCATTAGATCACCACGATGATGACGGGCAATGGGGATGAGAAGCTTCCAGGGCAAGTCGTAGTCCATCTCACGACACATGTGGGCACAACGGGTCAGAGTATCACCCTTGCAGAGATTGTTCTCAACAACAACCTGTATATTCAGAATACCAAAGGGCAATGGTATGTGATTGACGCACGCAAACTATCAGACACCACTGGTCTTCCTACGAGTGGTAATAATGCCTCAACAGTCACGAATGTTCTTGCTCTGGCCCAAAAAGCGACCCTGACCGATCACGGTATAGTTACGCTCAACGGGCAAAAGCTGCGACGCCTCACCGTGGTCCTTTGGTAAAGATGTCCTGCCTCAACTCTTGAATGCGAGTGGTCAGACACAAAGTGCTCAGACACAGCAAAGTACGGCTCAACTTCTCAAGAGCATTCAAGCGTTTGGGGCACACGTCGATTTCTGGATTGACGAAAATACGTATTATGTTCATCAAATGGACGAAAAGATCACGCTGAAGCTGAATAGGAGTGCGTTTGGGACACCGACGACTCCGAACAGTGCAGGCACAACGGCAGCAAGTTCAGCGACGACAGACACGCTCATTGACCTGAGTAAGTTCAATCAGCCCGTCACTATTACTGCCCCTGCCAACGCCATTCCCACGAACACTATTCTCAGCATCTTTCAATAAGGAAAGAGAGGTTTAGTGCAGGAAACACTCCTGCACTAAACCTCTCTTCTAAGCTCGCAACAGAGGTATTGCATGAAGACGTCTGAGCGTTTTCTCACATTGTTTCCCCTTTTCATAGAGAAAGAAGAGAGAGAAAGTGATCTCAACTATTCGTGTCTCCAGTATCGGACTCGGTGTGGAAATCTTTGTGCTGCTCATTGCTTTTCTTCTCAGGAGGCACGAACTGAAAAGGCCCCCAACGCAACGGCGACAACTCTTTGTGGAATTGACGCGAGAAAGTATTCTCTTTCTCCTCGCTCTTCTCTTCCTCACACTAAGTTCGCTTTTTACTTCCATCGTTTCACTCTTCCTACGTTGAAGACACGCTTCACCCACACGAGGAGGAAATGTGCTCATGAACCTTGTTCATTCAAAGCACAAAAGAGCATTGAGCGAGAGCGTTTGATAGACAAGACCGATGAAAGGAGAGTCTAGTGAGTATGAGGGTTCACTCTCGCATAACCATCAATCATCCCATTGAAAAGGTCTTTGCACGAATAGCCAATTTGGACCAGTCAGGTGGATGGGAGGTACATCCCGAAAAGGAAGAGCGTGTCACCTACCACGTCCTCGGTCTCCCTATACACGTGATCCAGCAACTGCCAGGGCTTGTGACCATCCAGAAAACATCAGCAGGTCCTCTTGGTGTGGGAACAACATTTGTGCAGATCACAACTCAGCGAGGAATTTCCACCGAGACCCTGATAGAGATCACAGAGTATAAGCCACCTCGCGTGGTGACATTCGCACAGGCGAACCCGCCGAGAGGTGAGATCAGATGGGTGTTCAATGCGGTTGAGAGCGGGATGTCAAGGCCAGCTTAATCTTGGCTCATGCACGTTTTTGGTGAAGCTCTTGAAAAATACGAAAAACTTGCTACACTTTCCTCACCACATTTGAGGAGGTATGCAAGAGCATGCCAACGACGCCACTCCTCCCATTTCCCGATGGGCTAGAAATAACCTCGATCAGCATTACGAAACTAGAATTACAGGTACGTGTGACCTCGAATCGGGTAAGTTCCTGTTGTCCACACTGTTCAACCCCGTCATCAGCTATTCACAGTTACTACCGACGCAAACCACTCGACCTTCCTAGTACAGGGCAACGTGTTCGTGTACTTCTGTCTGTGAAAAAATTCTTTTGCCGTGTTGCATCGTGCCCTCAAAAGATTTTTACGGAACGGCTTCCAGAGTTGCTTGAGCCATCTTCACGGCTCACGTCTCGTCTGCGTACCATTGTTCAGGCGATTGGAGGGGCATTCAACGCTCAGGGAGGTGCACGTTTAGGTACCCAGTTGGGGTTTCGTCTTTCACGAATGACGTATCTTCGTTCACTCCTTCGCTTCCCCATCTCATCTGTTGGGCATGTCAAACATGTCGGGATCGATGATTTTGCGTGGAAACGTGGAAAGGCATATGGAACGGTTATTGTCGATCTTGATTCCCACACCATCATCGATCTGCTTCCTGATCGCGACGCTGCAAGCGTGAAGCTCTGGTTAGAACAGCACGAAGAAATCGAACTTGTGAGTCGTGACCGTGGAGGAGCCTACGCAGACGGAGCCGCGCAGGGCGCACCACAAGCACAGCAGTGTGCTGATCGATGGCATTTGTGCTCGAACTTAGGAGAAGCGGTCGAGCGTTTTCTCATCCGTACACAGACACATCTTCCAGCACCTCAGTCTTCCGAGTCAGAACAGCCGGCAGAACCAATTGCGAAACCACAGCTTTCTTCGTACTCTGCAACACCAGCACAACAAGGCCGAACACAGGCATCTCTTTTGCGAAAATGGAAACTCTCTGAGCGAGTGAAGGAACTGCACGCGGAAGGGATGAGCCTCCGCAGGATCGGTGAGGAACTTGGTTTAGCTCGCAACACGGTGAGAAAATATGTTCGGCAACCTCCCAATCCACCGCTGCCCACGCCACGGGCCTTACGTGCAAGCATTCTTGATCCCTATGAAGACTACCTTCTGGAGCGCATGAGTCAAGGATGCTCCAATGCCGCTCAACTCTTTCGAGAAATTCAGGAGAAAGGATTTCCAGGCAGTCAAAGTACGGTGAAAGCGTATGTCGCCTATTTACGCTCTTCGACAAAGGAGGGAAAAGCACCACGCACACGTAGGAAGAGAGCGGAGGCCATTTCGCCTCGAGAATTGCGCTGGCTTCTGGCACACCAGCCTGAGAAGCTCGACCACGAGGATCAAACACGGCTCGATCAACTATTACATCTCTCGACGGATGTGCAAACCATCTACACGTGCCTGCAAAGCTTTTTGGAAATGGTACGTGAACGCACAGGGAACCAATTACGGTCGTGGATTGAGACCGCAACCAAGAGCAACATTCCTGAGTTACAAAGCTTTGTGATCGGGATTGAACGGGATTATGATGCTGTGAAAGCTGGACTGACGCTTCCTTGGAGTCAAGGAGTCGTGGAAGGTGCGGTCAACAAGATCAAAACCCACAAACGGCTGATGTATGGACGTGCAAGTTTTCCACTCCTTCGTCAGAAAATGCTTCACCAAGTCGTCTCACCGTAAGAGGGAAACAGAGCGTACAGATGTTTTCAAGGGCTTCACCAAAAACGTGCATGAGCCTTAATCTTGCGCCAAATTGATTTTGACCATCCCATTTACAAACTTCGTAGTCGTGAACCTTTTCTCATCTTTCCGAGGAAAAGTGCATTAAACGCCAACATTCCATGCGCCAACTCTCTTTGACCCCAACGCCAACATGTGGTGCGCCAAGAAGTTGTTGACCCTCTCTTCCCCTTACGTGGGTGGTGTTTCTCCAAGACGACGTTCTTTCATACGGAAACTACGTCCATTAATTGGAATCACTTCTGCATGATGCAACAGACGATCCAGCAGAGCTGTCGCTAAGACGTCGTCTCCTAGCAACGTTCCCCATTCTGAAAAACTTGTATTACTCGTGAGCAAAATAGAGCCATGTTCATAGCGAGCCGTGACCAATTCAAAGAAATGGTGGGCTTGTCCTGGCGTGAGTCGAGTGTATCCTACCTCATCAATGATGAGCACGGAAGGAGCGGTGTACCGACGAAGCCGTTGTCGAACAAGACCTGGATAGGAGGCGGTCTCTAATGCCTCAGCTAAATGAGTTAAGGTCGTGAAGAGAACAGAATAGCCACAGACTAACGCTTTCACCGCTAACGCAATCGACAAATGCGTTTTTCCTACTCCAGGTGGTCCAAGAAAAATGACGTTGGTGGCCGTTTTGACGAAGGAGAGATCGGCTAATTCCCACACCAGCCGTTCTGAGAGCGTGGGCTGAAACGAGAAGTCAAAGGCTTCGAGCGTCTTAAGCGTGGGCAATCGAGCTGCCTGCATCCGTCGTTCCGCTGCTCGCCGGTCTCGTCCCTCAATCTCCGCTGCAATCGCTCGGCTCAAAAAGGTTTCATAGGTCCACTGCTCGGTCCGTGCTGCTTCAAAAAGAGCGGGTAATGCCTGTTCTAATTGGGATAACCCCAACGTTTTCAACTGCGGCTGCATCGTGCCATCTCCACTCCACACAGTTGGTCGTACTCTTGTAAGGGACGACGTTCAACTTGGGGTGCCGCTTTCTGATGTCCGAGCGGAATCATTTCCTGCCGCAGACTCGCCACGGGAGAGACCGTACGAAACTGATCAGGATGCTCGACACTCTCTTGCGAGTGCGCTCGCTTGGCGAGCCGTGCGACTGCCTGTCCTCGCGACCACACCGAAAGAATTCCATGTCGCTCACTCACCTGGACCACGGTTCCCGCAACGGGAGGCTCTGACGGTAATCCATACAGCACTCCATCGTAGGAAAGATAGCCATCAAAGCTCACTTTGCGTTCTTCAGTGGCAAAGCGTTCCCATGCAAACGCGGTTGGCAGTGGACTGAGTCTTTCTTCTTCCAGTCGATCAA